>URTA01000035.1 GCA_900550645.1 uncultured Porphyromonadaceae bacterium | reverse complement strand
ACCAACGACCCCGAGATTACAAATCACGTGCTCTGGCCAACTGAGCTAAAGAGGCTTGTTCTTGCAATTTCAGCCCGACACCAAATGGCGTTGTCCGAAATCGAGTGCAAAGTTAGGCAGTTTTTCTGACCCGGCAAAATATTTCGAGAAAAAAATGCACCTGCCGTGTCCATTTTTTGGTTTCAAAGGGTTATTTGCCGCCGCCAGGGTCAATGAGACAACGGCAAAACACCTGCTGCCAAGATCGTGGTGCCAATTATGCGCCACCAGCGGTCATTCCACAGTTACGGACTTCGCGAGGTTGCGCGGCATGTCAACGTTTTTCCCTCTGTTTATGGCTATGTAATATGACAGCAGCTGCAACGGCACCGTGGTGACGATGGGCGACAGCATCTCGGGGACATCCGGCACCTCAAGCACATAGTCGGCTATGCTGTGTATCTGCGAATCGCCTTGTGATACTATTGCGAGCGTACTGCCTTCACGCGCCTTGACCTGCTGCACGTTGCTTACAATCTTGTCATACAGGTGGTCGTTTGGAGCGATGATCACAGACGGCATCTCCGCGTCAATGAGCGCGATTGGCCCATGCTTCATCTCGGCGGCAGGGTAGCCCTCGGCGTGGATGTATGAGATTTCCTTGAGTTTCAATGCTCCCTCCAAAGCCACCGGGTAGCTGTAGCCGCGCCCCAGGTACAGGAAATTGCGGGCGTATGTATAGCGCAACGACAGCCGCTCTATCTGCGGCGATAGCTTCAGCACCTCCTCGACTATCGAGGGTATCTTCAGTATCCACTTGCCGAGCTTCTCTATGTCAGCCTCCGCCATGGTCTTCTTGAGCTGGGCAATGGTGAGGGCAAGTATAGTGAGTACCATCACCTGACCGGTGAACGCTTTGGTTGATGCCACGCCGATTTCCGGGCCGACATGTATGTATGTGCCGCTGTCGGTGGCACGCGGTATCGAAGAGCCGACCACATTGGATATGCCGTATACGAAAGCCCCTTGCTTCTTGGCAAGCTGTATGGCGGCAAGCGTGTCGGCGGTTTCGCCGGACTGCGATATGGCAAGCACCACGTCGCCTGAGCCGATGACGGGGTTGGAATACCTGAACTCGCTGGCGTATTCCACCTCGACGGGGATACGGCACATGTCCTGAAGGAGACGCTTGCCGATGAGGCCGGCGTGCCATGATGTTCCGCAAGCGACGATGATGATGCGGCGGGCGTTCAGGAACATCTCCTTGTTGTCATATACGCCGTTGAGCATCATGCGTTTGCCGCCCTCAATGACCCGACCGCGTATGCAGTCGAGCAGCGTTGAGGGCTGTTCAAAAATCTCTTTGAGCATGAAATGCGGATAACCGCCTTTCTCGAGCTGAGAAATGGACCATTCGAGTTTCTTGACACTGACAGTGGACTCCTCGTTCTTCAGATTGAGGAGGCGCAGCGGCTTGCCTCGGCGTATCAGTGCAATCTGTTCGTCCTCGAGGTAGACTACATTTTTGGTGTACTCAACGAATGGAGTGGCATCGGAAGCGAGGAATGTCTCGTTGTCCCCGACCCCTATTACAAGAGGGCTGCTGTTGCGGGCGGCTACAATCGTGCCGGGGTCATCCTTGGCAATTACCGCTATCGCGTACGCGCCGACGACCTGCTTGAGCGCGACGCGGACAGCCTCAACGAGGGAACAGTCGTTTTCGAGCCTTACAAACTCGATGAGCTGCGCCAGCACCTCGGTATCGGTCTGTGAATAGAACTTGCAGCCGTGCTCTACGAGTGCATCCTTAAGCAACTTGTAATTCTCGATAGTGCCGTTGTGGACAATGGCAAGGTTTCCATCTTCGCTGTAATGTGGATGGGCATTGCAATCCGAAGGCTCGCCGTGCGTCGCCCAGCGAGTGTGGGCAATGCCGTAAGTGGCCTGCGTGTCCTTGTCCTTGCAATAGTTGACGAGGTTGTCCACCTTGCCGTGAGTCTTGTATATATTGATCTTGCCGTCGCGCCCGAGGGCGATGCCGGCACTGTCGTATCCACGGTATTCGAGGCGGTAAAGCCCCTTAATGAGAACATCGTAAACGTTACGGTCTCCCACATATCCTACAATTCCGCACATTCCTGCTTACAATAGATGTGTTATGTTGTTGCAATAATGCCAGCCTTTGCGCTTGCACCTCGTGGCGTATGCCACGACAGACGCGCTGACCGACAGATAAGTAACGCGGCATAATGCCCGATATTACTATTTATCGACAAAAGTACAAAAAAAATTCGGGATAAACAAGACACGCACTTTCCGCGAGGGAAGATGCGTGCCGTGGGAGTGTATGTCAGGAGGATGTTATCAATCCTCGTTGAGGTTCACGCGCTTGAATGCAGCGACTGCGAGGCCTTTCTTGACAGACTCAAGATACTGGCCTACGGTCATCTTGCCGTCGCGGTGGTATTCCTGTTCCATGAGGCAGTTCTCCTTGAAGAACTTGTTCATGCGACCCTGAGCGATGTTGTTGATCATCTGCTCGGGGAGGTTTGCAGCCTTGGCCTCTGCGGTCGTCTTTGCGATTTCGCGAGCCTTGTCAGCCTCTTCCTGAGTGAGCCAGCCCTTGGCCATGTTGGACTCTATGTGGTCTTCGCTGTCAACGAGGTTGGGGTTGATGCCAGCCTTGCGGATAGCAGCCTCGACAGCCTTGTGCACCTGCTCGGCCTTGGTCTTCTCGACAGCGACAGTGTACTCGCCGTCCTTGATGCTCTGGGGCACGCTGTCGCGGTCAACTGCCACGGGATTCATGGCTGCAACCTGCATGGCGATTTCCTTGCCGGTGTACTCGTCTACGCCCTCCATGTTGAGGCCGACGATAGTAGCGAGCTTGTTGCCGAGGTGGTCGTAGCCGGCTACGGAAGGAGCTTCAACATACTCGTATGCGCCGAGTTCCATCTTCTCGCCAGTCTTGCCGATTTCGTCGGTAATTTTCTCCTCAACAGTGCGGTCGCCGATTTTGAGAGCCTTCACCTCGTCGAGAGACTTGGCAGAAGCGGCGAGAGCAACATCGAGGATATCCTTCGTGAGCTGACGGAAAGACTCGTTCTTTGCCACGAAGTCAGTTTCGCACTTGAGAGCGACAATAGCGGCGAAACCGGGTTTCACAGCTGAGAGGACGCAGCCCTCGGCAGCCTCGCGGTCTTCGCGCTTAGCAGCCACGGCCTGGCCTTTCTTTCTGATAATCTCGATAGCGGCATCGATGTCGCCGCCAGTTTCTGCGAGGGCGTTCTTGCAGTCCATCATGCCAGCGCCGGTCATGTGACGGAGCTTTTTGATGTCTTCTATATTTACTGCCATTGTTATTCAGTTTATGAGGTTATAAAATTAGAGGAGAGAAGGAGTGAGGGAACTTTGTCACTCAGCTGCGGGAGCCTCCTCAGCCTTGGGAGCTTCCTCAGCTGCGGGAGCGTGCTGCTCAGCATCGTTGCGGCGTACACGACGGCGTTTGCCAGGTACGGGGGCTTCAGCAGCATCCTTGTCCTCGGGAGTGTCGAGTTTCTCGACCTTGCGTTCCTCGAGTCCTTCTGCCATTGCGGAGCAGACTGCGCCAAGGATTACCTCGATGCTCTTCGATGCATCATCGTTGGCCGGGATCACGAAATCGATGTCCTCGGGGTTGGAGTTGGTATCGACGATGCCGAACACGGGTATGCCGAGACGCTTGGCCTCTGCCACAGCGATATGCTCTTTCAGCACATCGACTACGAAGAGAGCCGAGGGGAGGCGGTTGAGGTCGGCGATAGAGCCGAGGTTCTTCTCGAGTTTTGCACGCTGGCGTGAAATCTGCAGTCTCTCACGCTTGGAGAGTCTGTCGAAAGTACCGTCCTTCTCCATCTTGTCGATAGACGTCATTTTCTTGACAGCCTTGCGGATAGTGGGGAAGTTTGTGAGCATGCCGCCCGGCCAACGCTCGATGACGTAAGGCATGTTGATTGAAGCAGCCTTCTCAGCCACAGCCTCCTTTGCCTGCTTCTTCGTAGCGACAAAGAGTACACGCTTGCCGCTCTTGGCGATCTGCTTGAGGGCAGCGGCAGCCTCGTCTATCTTGGCTGCTGTCTTGTAGAGGTCGATGATGTGGATGCCGTTGCGCTCCATGAAGATGTAGGGAGCCATAGCGGGATTCCATTTTCTTTTGAGGTGTCCGAAGTGACAACCTGCAGCGAGAAGTTCTTCAAATGTGGGTGTTGCCATTTGATTTATAAGTGTTTACGTTCTGTTGAGATACAATTCCGAAGTAGGGAACGTGTCCATCTCCAGAATTTAGATACTAAACTCATGCCGTGGGATATGGCCGCCACGGCTTCGGCCTGATAAGTTCTTGCCCGACAGTGCTGCCGCAGAGCGGCAGTGAACAGGGATTGGGGATTTCAATTACATGGGGAAGACGGCTGCGACAGGAGGCATCCCATCGAGTCGTCTGCCCAATATCGTCGTCATGCCGCCGTCACGCAGCTTCCGGGAAAGAAGCAGCAGAACAGCGAACAATGAGGTTGTCAACGTTTCGAGAACTGGAAGCGTTTGCGAGCCTTGGGACGACCCGGTTTCTTGCGTTCTACAACGCGAGCGTCGCGGGTCATGAAGCCCTCTGCACGGAGAGCAGCCTTGTCCTCGGGATTGACCTTAACGAGTGCACGCGCGATAGCGAGACGGAGAGCCTCGGCCTGGCCTTTGTAGCCGCCGCCGTCGAGGTTGACCTTGATGTCAAACTTGTCCTCGACACCGAGTGTCAACAGAGGCTGTTTCACCACATACTGAAGAATAGATGAGGGGAAGTAATCATCGAGGGAGCGTTTGTTAATAGTAATAACTCCGGAACCTTCGGAGAGGTAAACGCGAGCCACAGCGGCCTTACGGCGGCCAATTGCATTGATTTTTTCCATCTATTATTTCAATTTATTGATGTCGATAGTTTTGGGATTCATGTCACCGAAAGGATGCTCAGCAGAGTTGAAAACGTGGAGGTTTTTGAGCTGTGCTGCACCGAGCTTAGTCTTGGGAAGCATACCTTTGACCACCTTGATGAAGAGAGGGTGCTTGCCAGCGCGAATGGTAGCCTTGTATGACTTCTTCATGAGGTCGGCGGGTGTGAATGCCCGCTGGCCACCGGGATAGCCAGTGTAGCGGAGATATTCGTGGTTTTCGAACTTGTTGCCGGTCATCCGCACTTTGTCTGCGTTGATGATGATCACGTTGTCACCGCAGTCCATGTGGGGAGTGTACTCGGGTTTGTACTTGCCACGGAGGATTTTGGCGACTACTGAGCAGAGACGGCCGAGTACCATGTCGGTTGCGTCTATCAGCACCCACTCCTTTGTGATTTTGTCAGGAGTGACTGATTGTGTCTTATAACTTAAAGTATCCACTTCTTTCGATGGGTTTAATTAATTAATTTATTGACAGTTAGCACACGAAATGTCTGGCCAAAGGCACTCCGCAGCCGCGCTGTCGAACGACGTTTGGATATAATCGGCTTGCAAAAGTACTAATATTCTGCGATATGGCAAAATATTTTTTTGATGACGCGATTTCATATACGTCCGAGTTCGCGGTCGCGGTGCTGTTTAGCGGCAGCCTCCTTGAGTTCCATCTGGCGGCGATGCTCCTCGCGCTCGCTGTTGCGGGCCTCAAACTTTTCGCGCAGCGCGGCAATGTCGTCTACCGGGGCAAGACCGAAACCGGGCGCAATGGAGAGCATATAGTCGAAGGCCTGGGAATAGTCGAGATGCTGTTCGCGAGCGTATGCATTGACAGCTGCCTTGACCTCACCGAGCAAAGGCGTTGGACCGATGCCGAATACGTCCATTATCTCGTTGCCGTTTATCACCGCCGGGGCTGTGCGCTCGGCATCCTCGCGGCGTATTTGGTCGAGCCGCTGGCGCACCTTGGCGAAAGTGTCGAGTATTCGCCGCACCTTTACCGCGTTTTTCGATGTCAGGTCGGCCTCTGCCAGTATCATGAGGTCGTTCAAGTCGTCCGAGTCGCCGGCATCGGCTATCATGCGGCGGACGGCAGAATCGGTCACTCCCTCCTCCCCTATCTGCTGCGGACGCATGTGCAGCCCGACGAGCTTAGCCACATATTTCATCTTGACATTCATGGGGAGCTTCATCTTGCGGAAGATGCGCTCTACCATCTTTTCCCCTATAAAATTGTGGTTGCGGAACGTCCAGCCAGTCTGGGGCGAATACTGTTTGGTCACGGGCTTGGCGATGTCATGCATGAGCGCGGCCCAACGCAGCCACTCGAAATCGGAAACGGCAGCCACGTTGTCCACCACCTGAAGCGTATGCGCGAAGTTGTCCTTGTGTCCCCGCCCGTCAATGGTCTCCACCCCCTTGAGGGCGACAAGCTCGGGGAAGATGAGTTCGAGCAGCCCTGACATGTCAAGCAGCTTGAAACCGATTGAGGGTTTGGGGCTGCGGAGTATTTTGGACAGTTCCGTATTGATGCGTTCCTTGGTGATTATGGATATGCGCTCGCGGTTGCGGCATATCGCGTCGAAGGTGTCGCGGTCGATGCGGAAGTTGAGCTGGGTGGCGAAACGTATAGCCCGCATCATGCGCAGAGGATCGTCGGAGAAGGTGACATCCGGATCGCACGGCGTACGCAGCAGCTTGTTGTGGAGGTCGATGAGGCCGTTGTAAGGGTCGATGAGTTCGCCGAAGCTGCCTTCGTTGAGCGACAGGGCGAGGATGTTGATGGTGAAATCGCGGCGAGCCTGGTCGTCAGCGAGCGTACCGTCCTCGACTATGGGGTTGCGGCTGTCGCGTGTGTACGATTCGCGACGCGCACCCACAAACTCGAGTTCGTAGCCACGGTATTTCACCTGCGCCGTGCCGTAAGTGGCAAACACCGACAGGTACGCGCCTTTGCCGAGCCTTGCAGCCACCTCCTGCGCCAGTCCGATGCCGCTGCCGACGGCAACGAAATCGATGTCGGAGGAATGCCGCTTGAGGAAAATGTCGCGCACATAGCCTCCGATGACGTAGGCTTGGCAACCGAGGGCATCGGCTGCCTGGCCTACGATGTGGAATATTTCGCTGTCTATGTCTTCCCTGAGGTTCATTGTCATATCAGGTTGGCGATTTCCTCACTGCCTACGGTGATAGACTCCAGACCGTCAGGGGTAGCGATGTACGTGTTCTCTACGCCAACAGCACCTACATGGGGAATGACGAATTTCGGCTCGAGAGCGATCGTCATGCCCTCCTGGAGCATGTCACGGGAACGCTCCATGACCACAGGGAGCTCGTTGAGCTCGATGCCCACTCCGTGGCCGATGAAAGCGACACGGCGGTTGTGTCCCATGAAGTACTCTTCCAATCCGCGCTCGCGAGCCATCTCGACAGCCTTGCGGTACATATCTGAGATTGGCGTCCCGGGCTTGCACTTTTCAAGTTCATGCAGAATGTCGCATGAGCAACGGTGCGCACGCATTGCGACTTCAGGGAGGTCTCCGACACGCCAGGTGCGGGTCATGTCAGACTGGTAGGCGTTGAACGCACCGTTCATGTCAACCATCACTGCCGTGCCGAGCATGATTTCCTTACCGTCAGCGCCAACGGGGAGCGTCGGGTCAACACCTGCTCCGCCCATTGAAAAGTCGTAGGGCGACGGGCAGTCGGCATTTTCACCGCTGATGACCGAGCCGAGGTTGATCTGCATAAGGCGGCCGCTCACTCGCGGATAGCCCAGACACCCTTTTTTGCGCAGCTCGCCCTCAATGGCTATCTGCAGCTCCACATCTGTCATACCCTCGCGGTAGAGGTCAGGTACTTTGGCATATACTGAAGCCTGCAACGCACCGTCCACCCGCATCTGCTTCTGCTCCCAGTCGGTCTTGACCATTCGGGCATGGCGCAGCGTCAGCGTGCAGTCCACGGTCTCGATGCCGCCGAAAGCCTTCTTGATGCGCGTGACTTCGGAATACGGCAACTCGCCGTACTCCACACCGAGTTTTTCAGGCATGGCTGCGCCGAGTTCAGCAAGAATGGCGGGTATCTGCTCCACCTTGCGGATTACGCGCACCATGTCGCCCTGCAAATGTTCGGGGCAGATGGTGAACCACACAGGGTCGCCCTGCACCGGCACCCAAATATATCCACGGAAGAAGCGGAGTGTGAGGTAGCAGATGTTGGGGTTTGCCCCGATGAGGCACGCCTCGATGCCGTCATGGAGCATCTGGTTGCGCACTTTGTCTATATGCAGGTTCACTTCATCGCGCAGGTCGCAGGGTATGAACTGCATTGCGCGGCACTGTATGTTTTTTTCGTCCATTTGGAATAACTGTTTTATCGGTTCAACAATACGACGCCGAGGTTATTGATGCCTTGCACGTCGGGGGACTTCATAATATGGTGCAAGGAGACCTGCCACTGGTCGGTGACGGTCACCGGAATAGTGTCTGCCACCTCGTAAAGGCCGTACCGCCCTACACCGAGAAATGTCCCTGCCGCGCCGGCGACAGCCACGGAGACGGTGTCGGTGGCAAACACACCACGTTTGTCAGCCTGCTCCATTTCCAGCCACAGCCGCGTGTAGGGGAACAGGTCGTTGTGGCGTACCACAATCACCATGTCATACCGGCCGGGCATGACAGAATCTTTCGGCTGCGGCACGAAGTCCTTGCCGTCAAGCGTGTTCCAGCCGTCAGCCGGGATGTCATAGAACTGGGAAAAAGCGGGTGTCTGCTGCAAACATGCCGTACAGCACGCTGCCACAGCAGTCATAGCCACGAAACAAGCTAACAGGTCACTTGCCCTCGCGGTTATCCTTGTTGCCTCCTTTGCTCTCCTTGTTCTCACGGGCTTTCTGCTGGTTGTCCTGGCGTTGCTGTCCGCGCGGCTGTTTCTTGCGCGGCGGACGCTGGCGGTCATTCTTGCCGCCCTCGCCATTCTTGTTCTTGGGCTGGTCGCCACGGCGCGGGGAGTCTCCCTTGCCCGGCTGCCTGTCGTTTTTCTCGCCCTTTTCCTTGCGCGGCTGCTGTTGCTGGCCGCCTTTTCCCTTGCCTCCGCGCTTGCGCCGGCGCGACTTGTCAAAGCGGGTCAGGCTGTCCTGCTCTGAGAGGTCAACGAACTCGGGAATGCGGTCAGCGTCGTCGTCTGATTTCTCGAGCAGCGCATCGACCTTGATACCCTGCTTGTTGAGGGCAATAATCTCATGGGCGCGGCGTGCGGAAATGGTGACGAGGTTGGACGGCACAGACTTGTCGGTAGAATATGTAATCTCGCGCTTCAGGATGTCCGTCTTGAACAGGAAGTAGTCGGCATCCTTGGTCTGGAGGGCCTCATCCTTGTGCGGCAGCTTGTTCTGCGACTCGGCGTAGGCAGCAGCCTCGAAATTGAGGCAGCATTTCAGCTTGGCGCACTGGCCGGCAAGTTTCTGCGGGTTCATCGAGAGGTCCTGCATACGGGCCATCGAGGTGCCTACGGAAACGAAATGCGTCATCCAGCTGGCGCAGCACAGCGGACGGCCGCACGGTCCGATGCCGCCGATGCGTCCCGCCTCCTGACGCGCACCGATCTGCTTCATCTCGATGCGTACCTTGAAGGCATCGGCAAGCAGGCGTATCAGCTTGCGGAAATCAACACGCTCGTCAGCAATGTAATAGAATATGGCCTTGCCGCAGTCGCCCTGATACTCCACGTCGCCGATTTTCATGTCGAGGCCGAGGTCGGCAGCGATGCGGCGCGAGCGTATCATGGTGTCGAGTTCGCGAGATTTCGCCTCCTCAAACTTCTCGAGATCAGACTGGCGAGCCTTGCGGAAAATCCGCTTGATTTCAGACTCGCGCTTCAGGCTGGCCTTGCGCACCTGCAGCGGCACGAGCGGGCCGACCATGGCCACCTCGCCGATGTCATGCCCCGGCGACGCCTCGACAGCCACCATGTCGCCGATCTTGAGGTCGAGCTTGTCAACGTTGCGGTAATATCCGCAGCGTGTATTCTTGAACTGCACCTTTACCAGCTCACAGTCAGCGACGGAGGTTATGTCGCCGAGCCAGTTGGTGGCAGAGAGCGTGTATCGCGGTTCGCGTATGCTCTTCAGGTCGCGGCCGTGCCAGCTGCTCTCCGGGGTCTCGTTTTCGATACCCTCCTTGACCTCCTCATCATCGACAGGCTTGAGCGGGGCGGTGTCAGTGTCGTCAGCGATGTCAGAGGCATCGTCAGGGTCGGCGCCAGCATCCTCGTCGTATGCCAATGTCACTTCAGCCTCAACGACTTCCGACACCTCTGCAGCCGCAGTCTCCTCTTTTGGCAACTGCAGGGCGGGGTCAGTGATGTTGTTGTCAGTTTCCATCATCACTTGGCATAGCTTACGGCACGGGTTTCACGGATGACCGTAATCTTCACCTGGCCGGGATATGTCATCTCGTCCTGGATTTTCTTGGCAATCTCAGCAGACAGCTTCTCGGTCTCCACGTCGGTTATCTTGTCCGCGCCCACGATGACACGCAGCTCACGTCCTGCCTGAATAGCGTATGTCTTGATAACGCCGGGGTAAGAGAGGGCGAGCTGCTCGAGGTCGTTGAGACGCTTGATGTAGGCCTCCACTATCTCGCGGCGCGCGCCGGGACGTGCACCGGAAATTGCGTCGCACACCTGCACAATCGGGGCAAGCAGCGAAGTCTGCTCCACCTCGTCGTGATGCGAGCCTATGGCATTGCAGATGTCTGGTTTCTCCTTGAACTTTTCGGCGAGCTTCATGCCGAGGAGTGCGTGCGGCAGCTCCGGCTCGTCGTCAGGCACCTTGCCGATGTCGTGCAACAGGCCGGCACGGCGTGCTTTTTTGGGGTTAAGGCCGAGTTCCGAAGCCATGACAGCGCAGAGGTTGGCAGTCTCACGCGAGTGCTGCAGCAGGTTCTGGCCGTATGAACTGCGGTATTTCATGCGTCCGACCATGCGTATCAGCTCCGGGTGCAGGCCGTGGATGCCGAGGTCGATAGCCGTGCGCTTGCCAGTCTCGACAATTTCCTCCTCCACCTGGCGGCGCACCTTAGCAACGACCTCCTCGATGCGAGCCGGGTGTATGCGTCCGTCCACGACAAGCTGGTGCAGGGCAAGACGCGCAATCTCGCGGCGCACGGGGTCAAAACCTGACAGCACTATCGCCTCGGGGGTGTCATCAACTATGATTTCCACGCCTGTTGCAGCCTCGAGAGCGCGTATGTTGCGCCCCTCGCGGCCGATGATTTTGCCTTTGATTTCATCGTTGTCAATGTGGAATACGGTGACCGCGTTCTCGACTGCCGTTTCCGTAGCGACACGCTGAATAGACTGTATGACAATGCGTTTGGCCTCCTTGCCGGCGGTCATCTTGGCATCGTCCATGATGTCGTTGATATAGCTTTGGGCAGCAGTCTTGGCCTCGTCTTTCAGCGACTCGATGAGTTTCTCACGCGCCTCGTCGGCAGAAAGGCCGGAGATGTGCTCCAGCTCCTCACGAGCCTGCAGCATCACCTGCTCGGCCTCGTGGTTGCGCTGTTCTATCTGACGCTCGCGGTTGTCGAGCGATGCTGCACGCTGGTCGAGCTCGTTGCGTCCCTTGCTGATTTCGCTCTGCTGGTCGCGCAGCTGCATCTGTATCTGCTTGGTACGGGCTTCGGCAGACTGGACGCGCTGCATCTTCTTTGCCACTTCGCGCTCGGCATCGTTGATGAGTTTCAGACTCTCCTCCTTGGCTTCGAGCAGCTTTTTCTCGCGTATCACGTCAGCCTCGCGGCGTGCCTCCTCCACATTGCGCTGTGCATCAGCAATTAGCAGGTTGGCATTAGACTTGGCGTTGCGCGTTATCAGCATGCGGGCAACGAAATACCCGGCTGCCGCAGCCAAGACTGCCGCTATCAGTATCCATATAAGTGTATCCATATCTGTTATCTATATAGTTGGTTCATAAATGTCACAACAGCCCGGCATCCTAAACGGATGCCGCAGACAGACACTTGAGCAACAATGGAACTGTTCGGGGGATACGGCGGCACTGTGCAGCAGCACTGGCCTTGCAAGTGGCAAAATCTGCCGGTACGAGTACCGGCGGCAACGAGCGGCAGTCATCACCGCTGCTCCAGCAAGCTGTCGAGGCTTGCATCCATCTGCTCAATGGCAGCGGCGGCATCGCCGTAGCGTTTGCGCAGGGTGAGGAACAGGTGGGCGAACTGATATGAAATCATAGCCAACAGTTCTCGGTCACTGCGTCGCGGATACTGCTTCTTCCACTTGTTGTATAGTTCGCAGACATTCTCCTCGGCTTCCCGGACATCGGCCTGGGCGTCGAAACCGACATTGAGGCTAATGCGCTCGCCGGCTATATTGATGAACATCTGTACGTTATCCTTTTTTTCCACCGATTCATTCCTTTAGTTGAGAAATGCATCTGTCTATCTCCCTGATCATTGCATCCACCCGTCGCCGTGCCTTGACTATCTCATCGGGCGAGGCGGCGATGCGGTGCGACATGCTCAGGTATTCCAAGTCTGTGCGGGCTTGCGTTAGCTGCACTTGCAGACTTGCGTTTTCGGCACGCAGAGTCGCTATTTCGCTGCGGAGCGCATCATTCTCGCTGCGGGTCTGCTCATACCTCCGACCCAGCAGTTCCAGTTTTCGTCCGGTACGGGAAATCAGCTCGTTCAGCGCGACTGCCATAATACCAATTTTTCACAAAATTAATGATTTCCGGGCAGACCGCCAAACCAAAACCGCATTTTTTGCGGCAAAAATTCGTCACACTGCCACCAACCATTTGATTATCAAAAAAATGGCCACCGCATTTTTCGTCCTCAATCAGCAGAAAACAGGGCAAAAAAGAGAGGGCATACAACCCGAAAAACAGGTGTATGCCCCTATTGGGATTGCCGCGCATTTCCGTGCGGAAACGCGGTCGTGATTTATCTAACGACTACCTTGCTGGTCTTGCCGCCGACAGTCACCATATAGATGCCGCCATCGAGCGCGAAGGCGTTGCTGCTGCCGTCGAGGGTGCATTCCACAACCTTGACACCGCCGAGGGTATAGACTGCGAAGTTCTCGCCCTCATATCCGTTGACGATAATCTGGCCGATGCCGCCGGCTACAGAGCCGCGACCATCCATGGTCATCAGCACGCCGCTGTTGTCGCCAATGACCTCAATGCTCTCGATGATGCAGTAATTGTGGTTGACGCTGAAGAGTGCGTCGAGGTAAATCTGTACCCATTTCTGACCGAGCATGGATGCCGGGAGGTCAATCTCGGCGGTTTTCCATACATTGTCCTGGTCTGAAAGAGTACATTCATGCAGTGTTTCGGGAGTTTCCATGCCATATAAAGCTCCGAGCACCTTGAGGTTAGACGCTTGGTCTCCTGCGAAGTATTCCACCTTGACAGTCACCTTGGAGTGTCCCTCGGTTGAGAAGCGCGGCAAGCCGAGGATGCCCTCATCGGTCTTGTTCTGTTCTCCGTATCCAACGAGCGCGATGGTTTCGAGACCCTCCCACTCAGTAGCTATGTCCTTGAGCATGTACATGCCCCAGCCCACCTTGCTGTCGCGAGAAGTGTAGTCCACCCAAGGCTGGTATTCAAACTCGCCATTCTCAAAGTCCTCCTTCATGTTAGGATGGAGGATGTGAGCCGGGCCGAGCTGGACGTTGAACGCCATGACCTTGTCGTTAGAGCCGGCAGCGTTCTGTGTGGTCACGCCGAGCGAATAGATGTTCTGCGTCCAGCCTTGCGGCATATTGAATGTGCCTGAGGTAACGCCAGTGCCGACGGGGGTCTCTATCCAGCGGCCGGTCTCGGGGTCCTTGATAGCGAAGTTGTACTCCACGGTTGCGGGGTCAACATATCCGCCGGTCTTCTCGGCATCGGGAGCTTCCCATGTCATTGCCACGCTCATCATGTCGGGGCTGACAACACCGGTGAGGTTCTTGACGCTGCCGGGGACAGCTACGCCGGTATATACATTGACAACAGCGCGTTCACCTTTGGCATTGCCGTTGGAAACGACTACCGAAATGGTGTTGTCGCCCTGGACGGTGTTGACAGTGGCAGACACTTCCTGGCCGGGAGTGCCGGTCACAGTGACTGTGTTTTCAGCAGTAACAGCTGCGGAGAGCTGCGTGCCGGCTGCGATGTCCTGGCCGCCGGTGGTCTTGGTCGGCATAGTGAATGTCACAGTGGCCTGCAATGCACCGTTCTCGCCCGGCGTGGCAACGATGTCGGTCGCAGCTGCCGGAGACTCGGGAGTGATAGAGTTGTCCTCGATGCGTATGCTCTTGACCACACAACCGATTTCCTCGACTGCAGTGGTACAGCGGATGCCGATATAGTAAGTGCCGGCTTCAGGCACCTGGAACATCGGGTTGCCGTACTCCTTGAAGTCGCGGGGCTGAGGCGAGAACTTGGGCATGATGACATTGCCCTTCATCATCGCAGGATCGGGATAGTCGCCGTAGTACACTTCGAGGTATGTGTTGGGATAGATGTTAGCTTTCTTCTTGCACTCGATGTAGAATGAATAGTACTTCGAAGCATCGGGAATGTTCACCGGCGGGAGGAAAATCCAGTCGTCGCCCTCGGGAGCTTCGTCTACCTGGCCTGAATACCAGCCGTAGTCCCAGTCCGAATAATACCAAGTCTCGTCGTCGCCGTTGGCATTGACGATAGTCATCATGTCGAGCATCTCGGGGGTGCAGTCTATGCGGACAGGAAGCTGCCAAGCCGCGCCGGCCTTGATTTCATTGGAGTTGGCGGGGGTAGAGCGCATCTCGTCGCATACAGCCACTACGTATGCCTGCCATTTCTGGTAGGGAGCGTCAGCCGGTATGTTGATGTCATACGAGGTGCGCTTGGTAGTGCCTTGCAGCTCGTTGTTCAGGTATACCTCGTATGTCATGTTCTCGGTATTGAGGTAGCCGCCGTTGACACCCTCGGTAACGGGCGACCAGCGGAGTTTCTTCTCGTCGAGGATGACGCTTTCGGGAGATTTGGGACGATCCTTGCCTACATACAGCTTGACTGTAATCTCGGCGCTTGCATGGCCGTTGTATATGGCAGACATGCCGAATGTGTGCATTGCACTGGTGACTTTTGTCACAGGCACTGTCACCTCCGCACCAGGGGCAGCCTTGCCGTTTGCATACTGCACGCCGTCAACGGTGAACTTCCAGTCCAGCTCGCCGCTCAGGGCGGTGCCGTCGGTAGTGGCAGAGGGCATGGTGTATGTGATCGAACCAGCAGTTGCACCCGGCTCGAAATCCACGCTCTTCAGCTCGGGACGGCGCGGGGAGTCGGAGGTCACAGACTTGTTGTCCACAAACATCATCGAGAAAGCGTCGCCGCCCTCGTATGTGTCTATAAACGTCAGTGTACCGGTCTTGGCATCGATGGTGTAGAGGTCAGAGCCCCAGTCGCCTCCGCGCTTGTCATAGTTGTAGTTCCAGTAGTACAGGTCTTCCGACGGGCTGTAAGCGAGGCCTGTGACATACATAGCCAGATCCTTGTCTATAGTGAACAGCACGGTCTGGTCGCCAGTCTGCTTGTCGATGCGCACGAACTGGCTCATCATGTTGATGCCGTATATATTCTTGTCTATAGGGTTGTAGCACATCGAGAGGCACTGGCGGCGGAAGTCGGTCGCGTTGTCGCCGTAGTCCTTGATGACCTGATAGTCGAACTTGTTCGTTCCGGAAGTCTTCATGAACAGGGCTGTCGCAGCCTCCTCCTCATCGTCCGTGCCGTAGCCGTACACGGTGTCAGTGTCAGAATCGTAGCAGGCATTTATGAACCAGCCCACCTCTATGCAGTCCTCGTCGGTCTCGTCAGTCACAAGTTCGCCGGTCTTCAGGTCAAGTTCGTAGTACTCCTGTCCCCAGAAATAGCCGTACTCAAACCAATGCTCGAAACCGCACAGGCGGCCGTTGCGCACCCAGGCGGTATTCAGCTGGCCGTAGCTGTGGTCCATGGAGAACAATGGGTCTTTCCACACTTTTGAAAAGCCTTGCGCGTCAAAGCGATACAGGCCATGGTCATTGCCGCCGTGTCCAGCTGTGAGGTAGCCGTAGAGCTCCGTTCCGCCGGCCGTCACGCGCATAGGGCCGTTTCCGGACGATGAGACGGTGGTATTGGCACGGGTAGACAATACCGACGCGGGGGTCATGCCTCGTGCCACGCGAGTGTCAACACGCTGGAAACGGTTGACAGGACCGCTTTTGCGGAGCGGAGAGTCCGAGGGCGGTGTCAATGCCCACGCAGCCATGCTGCCAGCGCACAAAGTCACTGCCGCCGCTGCATACAAATAGAAATTTTTCATTTTAGGTATGATAGTTATTTAGGGTAATCCGAGAGGGAAAACAGCATCTGCCTCCCCTCCCGGGCAGTTTATGTTTGTTACTTCACAGATACTTTCTTGCCGTCAATTACATAGATGCCGGCGGGAAGACGTTTCACGTCCGCGCCTGTAGCATTGTCAAGCACTTTAACGCCAGAGAGCGTATATACTGTGCCGACATTATCGCTGTCAACAAATACATTCTCAACAGCAATATTGACATTTTCCATCTCTACGTTGACTTCACGCTCGAGTTCATTCTCGGTGAACGTTACATCCACTGTCTCGTCGTAATAGTCGCCGTAGCTGAAGTTGAGGCGGTACTTGCTGTTCATCACTGCGTCACGCAGGTCGATGCGGTATGCGCCCTCGTCGTTGGTCTTGGCCTTGATGTTCACGCCGTTGCCAGAGAGCGTCACGTCAACACCAGAGAGACCTACATGTGAGCGGTTGTCGGTCACGCTACCGAAGACAGCTGCTGTCGGCACATACTGGCCCAGACGCATCACAGGCACGCCCTGGCTGGAAAGGTTGTATGCCATATCCTCGAGGCCTGACGAGGCTGCGCGTGCTATCACATTTGCATTGTAGCTGTCGTCGAGGCAGAAGTACATCAGGCCGCTTGTGCCGGTAGCCTTGACTACCATCTGCAGCGACTTGCCGCCGTACTGGTATGCGCGGTCGAGGGGCAGGTTGACGAGCTGTACAGGATGCTCGTTGTCACCGGCAGTGTTTATCACGACCTCGCCGTCGAAATACGGGGTCAAACCCTCGATGCTCGCCGGGGTGATCGCTGTGGGGTCAAACGCTGTCGCGTCTGTCTCCATCAGGTAGAGCTGGACGGTATACTTGCGAGACGCGGGTTCGCGTGCCGGCGCGGAGTAGCCGTAATCATCGTCTCCATAACCGTACCCGCTGTCGTCACCGTCATCACCGTAGCCATAGCCGCTGTCGTCGCCGTCGTCACCACCGTCGTCACCACCGGGAGTTGGGGTGCTTTCGGGGAAGTAGCCGTAGAATGACACGGAGCTGAAACGGTCGCCGTTGCTGAGGCCTGAAAGCATCTCTGCGGGATAGACCATCTGCGCTTCGCTGTATGTCCACAAGGGATTGAACGGAGCCATGTACCCGTATGCGGTAACATTCCACTCGCCTACCTGTGTTCCCTCGCCGGGAAGTTCGGGAAGTGCCTCCATGTTGATGTTGTATGTCATGTCGCCGCTCATCAGCAGGTTTGCTGAATAAGGCAGGTAGCCGCGAGCCGTGGCAGTGATTTGTGCGCCGTCAGAGGGGAGTGCGTCCACATTTGCAATGCTGATGCTGTATGCGCCGTCGGCCGCACTGGTTGCTGTCTGTCCGTCAAACGTCACAGTAGCGCCAGGGACAGCAGTTGTACCGCACAGTACCTTGCCGCTGAGTACGCCAGGGACGGGCTGCTTGGTCAGCACTATGTCTTCGACATTGTACGAACCGCCAGCCTTGATATCCACCGGGAGCGTTGTCGGGTCATAGCCGGGTGCCGATGCTGTTATTGAATAGTTCGCAGTCTGGTCTACATCAGATACAGTGAACTCATACAATCCGGATGAAGGCGTAGTCTGCATCTGTCCGGCAAACGTGACCGTAGCACCATTGATGCCTGCGCCTGTACGAGATGACACGACGCGACCCTTGACCGTTGCCGATACATGTGCACGCTCACCCTCGTAACCGAGCTTCATCACCGGAAGGGTCTCGTCGGCACTGGTGTTGTATGTCCATGTCCTGGTGTTGATGCCATAACCGCCGTTGTAGTCCTCCGGAGCGTATGACGAGTCGCGGTATGCACCGATGCACTTGGAGTCCGAGCCGTTGTTGCACTGGAAGAATGTGATGTAGGGCGCTACTGCTGAGTTGCGGTCAATTCCGTTGTTCAGTTCAATGTAGACCACCAGGTTCTCGCCTGTGTAGGTGAAGCCGCTGTCCGAAGTGAAGGTGAGTATCTCGTTGGCCTCGTCCCTGCTGCCTTTGGCAGGAAGCGACGGGTAAGTAACCTCGCAGAACTTCTGGAACTTGGTCTTGTCAACCACCGTAGTAGTCTTGTTGCCCTCATTCTCGCCAGCGATGATGAACGGCTCGACTGTCGTCTCGGTGGTATTGCCCACCCATACGGTGAACTTCACATTTGTCTTGTCGGAGCTCTGGTAGCCGAAATAGGCAATCTCCTTGAGCACCGAATTGGCTGAAAGGCCCACCAAGTCCTTATTGTAGAGTGTCACACCCTCACCATACTTAGACATTGTATAGACCGGATAATAACTCTGGTAGAATTTGAAATCCCCGGTCTTCAGGGTTCCCACCTGCTTGTACTGCAACTCTTGCGCAGACGCGCCGGAGGCCGTCAGGCATAGAGCCGCGAGTAGTGTAGTAAACAGTTTTTTCATACGTATTTATTTTGGTTTCACTTGTTTCCTGTTCTTGTATATGGTCTCATCCTTGGGGAGCATGCCGTTCCTGCGCGGCGGCTGAAATGCCTGGCGCGGCGGCACGGCACGTGACAACAACTCAAATTCATTATATGAGAAAGTGCCGTGACGACGCGTCAGTCAGCCGAAGTCCGAAACAGAAATTATTGTGGGCATAATCGTTGTGAATGTTAGCTTATTTCACTGCAATTTTGGTGCGGCCGGCTATGTAGACACCTGGGGCAAGCGGCAAGCTGCGCACATCGCCGTCACGCAGTGCCAGGCTTGCGACCTTCACTCCGAGGGTGTTGAATACATCGACCGTGCAATCGGCAAAGGCTGCGACTTCGAGGCCGCCGGCCTTGCTGCGCACCGTGTAAGGCATTCCGCCGACCACAAGGGTCTCAGTAATGCCGTCATACTTCTTGTAGGTTATGCGCATCACCGGCAGACCGTATTCGTTCATCTGCCATTCACCCTCAGCGCCACGGCTCCAGTAGCGGTAGATGCTTGTCAGCTTGCGCGTTGCGTCCACGAGGAAGAAGAAGTCGCTGTTGCGCGTTGCGCGTGACTGCAACGCCACACGCAATGCGCCGCCGGCATACTCAAACCCTTCCTCGTTCTCGAAATGCAGCAACTCTGCTGGAACTGTCGGAGTGCCGCCTTGGTTCAGCACGACCTCGCCGCTCCAGAACTCGAAGTCCTCCCCGGTCATCACCGGGACTGCCTCAGTATAGCCGGTCACGTTGGCCAGCTCGTTTCTCAAGCGTATCGACACGTTGCACTTGACCTCCTTTTCAGTCTCGCAATAGCCGTCGTATGAGATGCCGAGTATTGTTGACTTGGCAGGAATGTTCAGCAGTTCCGCCGGATATACAGTCTCTGTGTCGGAATTGTTGTACTGCAGGTCGAGCGCGCCGACTTCTGCAGAACCTGTCGGCGTGCCTATCTCGAGGCTGTTGTCATTGGCCTTGCGCAATACTATCTCGACATCCGTTATCGGGTTGAGACCCTCGAAACGCACGCCGGTAAGCGTCGTCGTCCGGTAGCCCTCCGCGCTCACGACGGCCGTGTAGTCAACGTCTGAGCGGCTGACGTTCTCAACACGGAACAGGCCCCAGCGGTTGCTCGTTGTCGCGCATGCTTCGCCATCGCCCGTAGGAATGAGCGTCACAGTCGCTCCGGCAACGCCGTTGCCTTCCTCGTCAAGCACCTTGCCGCTGTAGTAAGTGGCAGGGACAAGACCCTCTATCATCACCGGGGCTGTCGGCTCGGAAGAAACCTTCTCGTTATCCATGTTGTCAAGCCACAGCGCACGCACGGTGCAATAGTACTTGTCAGCCGTGTTCACCTGCGGAACGGTCATCGTAATATGTGTGCTGCCGGTGATGCGGTGCGACACGCGGGTGTCGGAAATGCCGGCAGGTATGGTCTGTGTCACCAGGATGTCATCGAAATAGGACATGCCGTAGCCGTAGGGGTAGAACACGAGGAACGAGTCCGAACGGCCGTTGGAGAATTGCTTTGTGAATGGGTGGAAGCCCTTAGACATTTCGTTCAGTTCGAGAGCGTCATCGTATATCACCGCGCCAGTCTCCTCATTCTCGTGCGCGAGGTATACTGTCGCGCCCTGCTCGTAATAGTCTGTGCCGACTTTCAGCGACAGGGTCATGTTGCCGCCGTTGCCGCTCAGGTCATACACCGGCGACTTCATGTAGCAGCCCACGCCGAGCATGTGCCAGTAGCCGAGGATGCCGACTGCGCCGTCCACATAGAAGCCCTGAAACACCTCCCAGCCAGGAACGTTGGTAAACTCGTCGAGGCGGTCATAGCCGTCCTCGCTCATCAGTCGCGGATGGTCGAGGTCGTCAGTGCCTACGCGGATAGCATCGAAATTCTCGTCAATTACAGCCACGCTCTCGTTTCCGTCAGCCTCATGGCGGCGATACACCTGCACTTCGTATCCATTTGCACCGGCTACCGGCTGCCATGAGACGGTAAACTGCGAACCGTTAACCGACACCTCCCCGGTCTGCGGAGTGTCGAGATGCTCGGGTATCTCGTCGCTGTCAGCTCCAACTACTATGGAATTGGACTCGCCGCTGACCATGCTCGAGCCGCCGACGATGCGGTAAGCCTTGACAGAATAACTGCGGCTGTCCTCCTCGCCGGCTTCAGGGGTCTCTACACGCGCACTGTTCTCAGTGGCGGTAATGGTCGCCCCTGGGATAGAATATCGCTCTCCCTTTTCCGGGGTCTGCCACATGTCGAGGTTGTCAAGGTAGATGGTGCCTTGCGTCGTTTCGGGCAGCAGTATCACTATCAACGAACTCGATGTGCCGCCGCCGAGCGTGAACTCCTCGTCCTTCCACACATTGTACTCCTCATTGGTGTACAGCATCTTGGTGGCTCGCAGGCTCACATTGCCGTTGGGCAGCAGCTGGTACATGGAGACCTGGAACATATCCACGTCCTGCGCCAAATAACGCAACCGCACACTCACCTTGCCCCCTTCGTTGCTGAGGTTCAGCGTCGGCGACTGCAGCAGCGAGTTGCCGTATTCCTTCAGGTATCTGTTGGTCAGGCCCAGCGAGCCGCCGGCCATGAGCGGCAGACGAGCCAGCCAACCGGGCTGGTCTACATAATCATCAAGCGAATACACCATGTATGTCGGGGGTATCGGGTTGTCTACAGTTCCCTCGGTAATCTTGTCAAAATCGGTATGTATCAGCCAGAACGGCTCGAGGCCGTCGGCTATGTGTATAGTGCGCGGATAGAGCAGGTAGCCCTCGGCACTGGCGACTGCCGACCAGTTGGCGGTATACGCCGTCTGCGTGATGTCTGTGGCAGGAAGCACCTTGGGAGTTGCCAGCGGCGTAGCCTCGTCCACCTCGATGTCGTCGATATAGAACGGCGCGTCTGACTGGAACTCGAAATACGATGCTGCCACACAGTCAGTGAACCACACCTCATATTCTGCCCACTCGCCGGTGATTGTCACGCTCTGCGAACTTACTGCCGCGCTCGTGTTCTTGTTAGCGTTTATGACATAGAAAGCCTCCTCGCCGCCGGCAGTCCTTGCGCGGAAGCTGACACGCACGGGAGTGCCGCCGGTCGCGCCGACAACCGGGGTGTCAATCAGTGATACGGAAACAGCCTGGCCGCCCTGGGTCGTTGTCTCCCACAGGTCGATGTACATGCAGCCGCCGGCCTGATGCCCTGTCGCGACAAGCCACCCGGGACTCTGCGTCAGTTCAGACGACAATTCTCCCACGATGCCCTCGCTGTCAGGCGTCGCCTCGCTGCCCTTGGTGCATTTGGCGAAATCCTCGCTCAGCAAAAAGACATTCCCGTCCTTGACAGACGCACGCACACGCGCTGCTTCACCGACAGGCTTACCGCAGTCTGCCTCTGTCAACACACGCCGGCTCTCGATGCAGTCTGCCGCCTTGGGCAACACCGCAGCTGCGTACGCAATGCCCAACGCCGCACTGCCGACCAGCGTCATAACACATACTTTGATTGTAGACTTTCTCATTCCTATCATCGATGTTATATGGTTTCAAATCATGCCTCTATTGCCGCCGCAGCAGGTCGGATTTGCTTGCAAAATTCTTTTAATCCTGAATTTCATCTCCAATATGTATCAAATCCGCATGTTGCAATGCCCCAAAACTGTCATTTAGTCAGGTTTGTCATCAAAACAACCGCACAGGACACACGCTTCAACAGCACACAATTTTACGCAAAGTTAATCAATCCCTCGAATATGACAAGCGATTTCGGTCAGAAATATCACATAAAAATTCAACTTACCGACAATTTTCCCGATGCCATAACAAAGTCGTTCACATTCACCGCCAACGTCCAGAGACACGCACTAATGTACATTTGCAATGAAAAACATCCGCGACAATCAGACCGGCTAGCCCAAAAATAAAACAGACGACCGGTCACCCGGTCGTCACATATTGCTGCTATGCATATCAGCAAACTATGCCGTCACTTCATCACTACTTTCTTTTTGCCGCCGATGATATATATGCCGGCAGAAAGAGCCTCGGGATTGATTACACGAGTGCCGTCGATGCGGTATACCTCGCGGATAACACTATTCTCGCTTTGGACAGCGTCAACACCCACGTTATCGTCATCGCCGGGCACAACTCTTACCGTTCATTCCAGCTCCGGGTTGTCCCAATCGAAATACTCATCGTAGGTGAACGACCCCTCCCCTATCCATATAGTGTATTCTCCAGGTTCGGTTATGGCGTTTTCAAGCGTATAGACCAGCGTAGACGCATCCGCGCCTTCGGAGTGGTAAGTCACGGACATCGGGACACCATCCACCCGGACATCCGGGTAAAAGGAGGGGGTTATCTCATTGCCGAAAGTCCCGGCCGTAAACGTTATCGAGATGTCCTTGATTTCCTTCGCCGGGAAATCAGGGGAAGGCTTCACCGTGAAAAACGATGGGACTGACGCGCTTGCTGCGAGAGCGAGTATTGCCGCCAGTCCAAGCAGTGCAGGTTTCTTGAGCATACTGTTTCGTTGTTTGGGTTATTGTTCAGTTGGCATCTGCAAATTTAGCAAATACCTGACTGACTTACAAGCATAACCGATTATTATTACGCAAAATAGCGGGCAACCGGTCGTCCGGATGCCCGCTGTTTGGGTATGAAATGATAGTCTGCTGACTATTTCATCACTTAATAACGACTTTCTTCTTGCCGTCGATGATGTAGATGCCAGCAGGGAGGTTCTCTGTGTTGACTACACGAGTGCCGTCTATGCGGTAAACAACGCTGCTTGCATTGCTCTCGCTTTCGATAGTGTCAACGCCCACGCCGCCGCTGATAGTGTATGTCACAGAAATCGGGCCTGAATATGTGCCGCTGTAGAGCTGTGCGCCCATGAGGGTGAACATGCGGAACGGAGCTGTCACCGTGTATGTGCCGGCATCAGTCACTGCGGGGTTGAATACTACATGAGCCTCGTTGTCAGCCATGCCCTCGCCGCCGAGAGAAACAGTGCCTACAGACACTTCCTGACCAGCCTCGTTGGTAACAGTGAAATGGTTTTCTGCACCGCGCTTGTAGTAAGCAGTTGTGTAGTCATTGAATGTGAGGTACATGTCTTCCAGCGTTTCGAGATTTGTTTCGTCAGCTGCCGGAGTGAATGTGATGTTGTCCTGTACGGGAGCAGCACTCGGAGCGCCTTCCTCGATGACAAAGCGGAAACGAGCCTCGGGGAAGTCCTCGTCTGTGTAGATGTCATAGAACGCACCTTCGGGCATCACAAGGATGTATGTGCCGGGTTCGGTCACACAGGTCGAAAGGTCGATGCAGCCGTTGATCAGGCCTGCGCCCTCAACAGTACGACCAGTAGCAACCTCTTCTGCTGTGTCGTCATCCTTAACAAGTTTGCATACGATGCTGCTGTTGTTCGCTACATTATCGCTGAACGACACTGTGAAATACTGCAGGTCTGAGTACTTGCCCTGAACGGGGCTGATAGATACGAAGCTGTTCTCGATAGGCTGGAACGCATCAGGTTCGTCTCCCACCACAGTCACAGCCCACTCCATTTCAGGGTTGCTGACCTCATACATCTCATCGTAGGTGAACGAGCCTGCGCCAATTTTGATGGAGTATTCGCCAGATGTGGTGATAGGTGTTCCGAGTGTGTATGTCAACGTAGAATAGCTTTCGCCAGTAGTGCGGTAGGTCACCGCAACAGGCACGTTGTTGATGCGAACATCGGGATCTGCGTCAGAAAACACATCGTCATCGCCGTATACACCGCCAGTGTACGTAATGGTAATATCACGAATTTCTGTCACGATAGTGTTCGGTGTCGGCGTAACAGTCAACACCGAGGGGACTGATGCGCTTGCGCCGAGGGCAAACATTGCCGCCAGTCCGAGTAGGGTAGATTTCTTGATCATATAATAGAGTTATAGGTTATTATTCTGTTGGCGATGGAGCGTACCCCATATCCGTCAACGGATATTGCGCCGCAAATTTAATATTTTTCCAGCGGCAGCACAAGTTTATTGCCCACATTATGCGTACACACTTTCATTTTTTATCACAACAGGTGAAACTATCTGCCACACACCGCCGTCTAAAGTTATGTAAACGATACAGACAATGACAACAGCAATACCGACATACGCTATCCACGGCAACCCGCTGCGCCGTTTATTGAGCAAGGCAACAGCAATGCTAATGGCCGCTGTCTCACTCGAGGCTAAGGAGCGGCAGCAGCTTGAAGCGGCCTTCAGACAGACTGTCTCGAAATATGCCGACACTATCTCGAGCATCTGCTTCTCTTTTGCCAAGACATCCGCCGAATACGAGGACCTGCGCCAGGACGCTCTTATAAACATTTGGCGTGGCATGGGGCAATTTCGCGGAGAAGCCGAAACCCGTACCTGGATTTACCGCATCGTAATGAACACCTGCGTTTCCGTATACCGCAAGCAACAGCGCAACCCGGTTAGCAACGCAATCGTGAAAATACCAGAAATAGCAGACACTGACACGGACACACGCGAAGACATCGCATGGCTGCACTGCCTCATATCACAGCTGACCAATACCGACCGATGCATTATAATAATGTGGCTCGACGAACAAAGCTATGAGGACATTGCCTCTGTGACCGGACTTAACCGCAATACCGTCGCGACACGGCTGCGCCGCATACGCCTCAAACTCGCCCAACAAGCCAAGAAAATCATCTGAAAGTCAAACTCATATAAATACCCGCAAACATGAACACATCAGCATCCGCCAACATGGACGAACAGAAAATCAGACAAGACTGGGAGAAAACCAAAATGACGCTCAGCAACACAGACGGCGACAACGTCCCCGACACCTACCGCAAGACAGCACTCGACAAACTCATCGCACGTTACCGCAGCTTCGTGCGTCTGGAATGTCTGTGCATCGCCCTCATACCATTCGCCATGTACTGGCTCTTCAGCGACAACTACAGCATATTTCTGGCAATCTATGCCGCAGTCTTCTTCCTATTTGCCGCACTCACGGACCACTGGCTTGCTCGAAAAATCGCATCAATAGACATACAACGAATGACCGTGTTCTCCGTGGTAAACACCACGCTTGAATGCCGCAAACGTCACCTTCAGTCAATGATAATACTCATTCCCTTTGCCATCGGATTCATTGCCTTAATGGCATACGCAGCATTTGATGAAATGCACATGCTCATCGGCATGGCAGTAGGATTCATAGCTGGACTTGCAGTCGGCATACGCGAGTTCCGCGCTTTCATGCGCGACTACCGGACAGCAGCTGCCGACAACAAAGAGCCCGAAGACTGACAAACACAGCTGTAGACCAACCGCTCCGACAAACACGGAACTAATAAATACAAGCTTTTGCCCCAACTATTCAGCGCGGCGGCCTCATGGTTGCCGCGCTTTCGCATGTCCAACACAGACTTCTCCGTGAGAACAAATCAAATCCTGCGGCTTGGGCTGCCGCTACAAGATGCTCTACATAGATGCAGCATACGTCCACAAGAGCCGCAAGAGCGTCTATCATGCGTACACACCCGACCTCTCGGCTGGCAGCCAGAGCCCACAAGCAGCCGTGACAGCCGTCAGCGGCCGGGGTGTCCTGACGCCGGGCCTTGGGTTCCGGCTATGAAGCCGCCCTCCTAAGCGTCCCTAAGGCCCGCTGAAGTCCTTAATGACCTTAGGGACTTTAATGGCCGGCGGGCGGCTTGCCGCTGCCGGGGGGCAAAAAAACAGCAAGAGCCGCGCGGCGACAGCTTCCTGTCTCCCGCGCGGCCCTGCGCCTCAAGTCGGCGATGACCTGCTCTCCCGCTTTCGCAGTACCATCGGCGCGGCGGGGTTTAACTTCTCTGTTCGGGATGGGTAGAGGTGGGGCCCCCGCGCTCTCTTCGCCTTAGTTCTTCTTTCCGCCCAGACTCTCACGCCTGGCGTTGTATGCCGGTACCCGGACACCGCCGGAGATGCAGACCCTTATGCTTCCACAACAAGCCCTTGTCATTCGCAAGGCTCGATTTCTGATTGCTTTGCCGGATTTAGCTCCGGCTGTTTCTTTCCGGGACTTCGGGCAATTAGTACCGCTCGGCTGAGCACGTCGCCGTGCTTGCACCTGCGGCCTATCGACGTGGTAGTCTCCCACGGCCCTCGGCGAGATCTTATCTCGGGGATGGCTTCGCGCTTAGATGCTTTCAGCGCTTATCCTTACCAGACGCGGCTACCCGGCCGTGCACCCGGCGGTGCAACCGGCTTACCGGAGGTCTGTCCAGCACGGTCCTCTCGTACTAGTGCCGGCTCCCCTCAAATCTCAACGCCCACAACAGATAGAGACCGAACTGTCTCACGACGTTCTGAACCCAGCTC
>URTA01000034.1 GCA_900550645.1 uncultured Porphyromonadaceae bacterium | reverse complement strand
CTGCTCTTCAAGAAGTTGGGTGTGCCTCTCTGCGGTTTAGCGGACAGTAATATTTGTGATTATTTAGGGGGGTAACATATAGAAAGGGTGGGCAGGGGGTGTGTCGAAATGCGCATACCTCGTATGAGCGTGTCCATACGTTGCTGCGCATAAAAAAAGGGTGTGCCTATTATGACACACCCTCTTTGTGCCTGTATAAAGGTGGTATCAGTGCTTAAGACGCTCGGTGAGCATGGGGACGATCTTGTGGAGGTCGCCGACGATGCCGAGGTCTGCCACGCTGAATATCGGTGCAAACTTGTCCTTGTTGACTGCGATGATGAACTCGGACTCTTCCATGCCTGCGAGGTGCTGTATCGCGCCGGAGATGCCGAGGGCGAAGTATACGTCGGGACGTACGGTCTTGCCTGTCTGGCCTACCTGACGCTCGTGCCCGATGATGCCGGCATCGACCATTGCGCGTGACGAGGACACTTCTGCGCCGATAGCGTCGGCGAGCTTGTGGAGGGTGTCGAAGCCTTCCTTGCTGCCTACGCCGCGACCGCCGGAGACGAGTATTTTGGCATCGGCGATGTCAACGAGGTTCTTGGAGGCCTTGACGTGTTCCTTGACGCGGACGCGGAACTTGGCGGGGTTGAAGTCGATTTTGACCTGCTCGATCTCGCCTTTGCGGTTCTTGTCGGGCTGTGCCATGCGCATCACGCCGGGGCGGACGGTTGACATCTGGGGCCGGTGTTCGCGGCATACGATGGTCGCCATGAGGTTTCCGCCGAAGGCGGGGCGTGTCATCATCAGGTCGCGGTCGTCAGAAATCTCGAGGCCGGTGCAGTCAGCTGTCAGGCCGGTGCCGACGCGGGCTGAGAGGCGCGGGCCGAGGTCACGGCCGATTGTGGTTGCGCCGAAGAGGACGATTGCGGGCTTGCGCTCGCTGATGACCTGGTTTATGGCCTGTGCATACGGCTCTGTGGTGTATGCCTCGAGCTCGGGAGCGTCGATGACGAGGACGCGGTCTGCGCCGTACTCAACGCATTTCTGCGCCTGGTCTGTGAACTTGTAGCCGGGGAGTATGCCTACGACCTCCTCGCCGAGCTTGTCGGCGAGTTCGCGTGCCTTGCCCAATAATTCCAATGCCACGTTCTGGACAGTCCCTTCGCGCTGTTCGATAAATACGTAAACGCCTTTGAAATCAGATTTTTCCATTGTGAGTTATCTGTTAGATGTGTTATGGAATTATTGTCAGATGATGTATTTCTCTTTGAGCTTGGCGATGATGAGGTCCACAGCTTCCTGGGGTTCAACCTCGTAGAGCTGTCCGGGAGCCTTCATGCCCTTTGCAAACGACTTGGCAACACGTGTCGGAGAGCCGCCGAGGCCAATCTTGGCGGGGTCAACGTCGATGCTGTCAAAGTTCCACACCTCGATTTCGCGGTCGTAAGCCTCGACGATGCCGCGCACTGACATGTAGCGGGGCTTCACGCCTGAGGCGAGAGCGGTGACGAGGCAGGGAGCGTCCACTTCCACAATCTGGTAGCCGTCTTCGTCGGCTTTCTTGATGGTGAAGGTCTTCTTGCCGTCATATTCGAGCTGCTCGGCGTATGTCACCTGGGGCAGGTCGAGGTGTTCAGCTATCTGCGGGCCGACCTGTGCAGTGTCACCGTCGATGGCCTGGCGACCTGTGATGATGATGTCGTAGTCGAGCTTGCGGAGTGCAGCGGCGATGGTGTTGGAGGTCGCCAGCGTGTCTGCGCCGCCGAACTTGCGGTCGCTCAGCAGGATAGCGCGGTCTACGCCCATGGCGTATGCTTCACGCAGTATCTCTTCAGCCTGGGGCGGACCCATGGTGATGACAGTGACGTGTGCGCCGTACTGGTCTTTCATGCGCAGCGCAAACTCGAGGCCACCCTTGTCGTCGGGGTTCATAATGCTCGGCACACCGTCGCGGATGAGCGTGCCCTTGACCGGGTCGAGCTTGATTTCCGTGGTGTCCGGAACTTGCTTAATGCATACTACTATATTCATGAGTGTCAGATTTTTACTTGAACAATTGACCTGCGATTACCATTCTCTGTACCTCGGAAGTGCCCTCGTAGATTTCCGTAATCTTGGCGTCGCGCATCATGCGTTCTACGGGGTACTCGCGTGTGTAGCCGTATCCGCCGTGATACTGCACGGCCTTTGTGGTCATCTCCATTGCGGTCTCTGCGGCAAACAGTTTCGCCATAGCAGCGTCTGCGCTGTAGGGTATCTTGCCGTCTTTCTTCCATGCGGCCTTGCGCACCAGGAGTCGTGAGGCCTCGATGCGTGTCTGCATGTCAGCGAGCTGGAACTGCATGTTCTGGAACTTGCAGAGGGGCTTGCCGAACTGCTTGCGCTCCTTGGTGTACTTGACGGTTTCGTCCATTGCGCCCTGCGCGATGCCGAGAGCCTGCGAAGCGATGCCGATGCGGCCGCCGTCGAGGGTCTTCATGGCGATGCTGAAGCCTTTGCCCTCCTTGCCGAGCAGGTTCTCTGCCGGCACGATGCAGTTCTCCATGATAAGCTCGCAGGTGGCAGAGCCACGGATACCCATCTTCTTCTCCTTCTTGCCGACGGAGAATCCGGGGAAGCTCTTCTCAACGATGAATGCGGAGATGCCGCGAGTGCCCTGCGACTTGTCAGTCATGGCCATGATGATGTACACGTCGGCATACTCGGCGTTGGTGATGAATATTTTCGAGCCGTTCAGGACATAGTGGTCGCCCTCCTTAACAGCGAAAGTCTGCTGTGCGGAAGCGTCAGTACCGGCGTTTGGTTCAGTCAGGCCGAATGCGCCGATCCACTCGCCGGTGGCGAGCTTGGGGAGGTATTTCATCTTCTGCTCCTCTGTGCCGTGTTCCATGATAGGGGCGCAGCAGAGTGAGGTGTGTGCGGAGACGATAACGCCTGTTGTGGCGCATACGCGGGAGAGTTCCTCCACAGCCATTGTGTAGAGGATGTTGTTGCCGCCGGCGCCGCCGTATTCCTTGGGAATGGGTATGCCCATGATGCCCAGGGGACCCATCTTGCGTACAGTCTCAATGGGGAAACGCTCCTCTTCGTCGACTTCGGCGGCGAGGGGTTTCACCTCTTTCTCGGCAAACTCCCTGATCATGTTCAGGAAGAGCTGCTCTTTCTTAGATATGCTGAAATCCATTGTGTTATCTTTGATGGTTGTGTGATGGCTTGAGAGCCGGTGTCAACATTCGCGGAGGATGATAGCTGTGCCCATGCCGCCGCCGATGCAGAGCGAAGCGAGGCCGTAGTGAGCCTTGGCAGCCTTCATCTCATGTACGAGCGTCACGATGATGCGGTTGCCTGACGCGCCGATGGGGTGTCCCAGTGCGATTGCGCCGCCGTTGGGGTTGGTGTGTTCGGAAATCCATTCGCGGGTTACGTGGTGTTCCTTGACCAGCTCGTGGATCACGCCGAGCGACTGTGCTGCGAAAGCCTCGTTGAGTTCGATGACATCCATGTCCTTGAGTTCCAGCTCGGCGTTCTTGAGAGCCATGCGGATAGCGGGTACGGGTCCCATGCCCATGTATGCGGGGTCAACGCCGCCCTGGCCGATGCCGATGATTTCGCACATCGGGGAGAGGTTGTATTTCTTGACAGCCTCCTCGGAAGCGATAAGCACGAACGACGCGCCGTCGTTGATGCCCGAAGCGTTGCCGGCAGTGACTGTGCCGTCCTTCTTGAATGCGGGGCGGAGCTTGGCGAGCTTCTCTGCTGAAGTGCCACGGTTGGGGAACTCGTCGGTGTCAAACACCTTGATTTCCTTGCGGTCGCGGTATTCTACCGGCACGATTTCCTCCTTGAAGCGGCCTCCGTCGATAGCAGCGATAGCGCGGTGCTGTGACTCGAGGGCGAACTCGTCCTGCTCCTCGCGAGTGATGTTGTACTTCTCGGCGATGTTTTCGGCAGTGATGCCCATGTGTATGTTCTCGAAAGCGTCCGTAAGGCCGTCATGCACCATGTGGTCGATAGCGGTCACCGGCCCCATGCGGTGTCCGTCGCGCACGCCGCCGGGGAGTACGTATCCTGCGCCTGACATGGACTCTGCGCCGCCGGCGAGAACCACGTTGGCAAATCCGGACTTGATGGCAGTCACGGCGTTGAGGACAGCCTTCATGCCGCTGCCGCATATCATGTTGATGCCGTAAGCGGGCACTTCGTTGGGGATGCCGCCCTTGATGGCGCACTGACGAGCCACGCCCTGGCCCTGACCTGCGGAGAGGACGTTGCCGACGATAACCTCATCGATGATAGAGGGGTCGATTTTTGTCTCCTCGAGGATGTTTTTGATCACTGTCGAGCCGAGAATGGCTACGGGTATAGAGGTGGCAGATCCGAGGAACTTGCCGATTGCTGTGCGTTTTGCAGCTACGATGTATGTTTTCATGCCTGTGTCATCGGTTTGAGGTTGTCAGAAATGATAAGGTCGCAACCGGTTGCTTCCTTGATTTGGTCGAGCGTGAACTCGGGGTTGTATTCCGTCAGTTCGAGACCCTTGGGAGTCACCATCATCACGCCCATCTCGGTGATGATCATGTTGACCGCGTGGGCAGCGGTGAGGGGGAGTGTGCACTCCTTGAGGATTTTATGGTTACCCTTGGCAGTGTGTTCCATGGCGAGGATGACGCGGCGTGCGCCGGCGAGCAGGTCCATTGCGCCTCCCATTCCCGGGGTCTTCTTGCCGGGTATGCACCAGTTGGCCAGGTTGCCCTGTTCGTCAGTCTGGAGCGCGCCGAGGATAGTGACATCGACGTGTCCGCCGCGCACATATCCGAAAGAGGTTGCGCTGTCGAAGAGGCTTGCCCCCGGCTGCATAGAGGTGAACGCGCCTCCGGCATCAGTCAGCTCGGGGTCACCCTCGCCCTCGGCGGGCTTTGCGCCCATGCCCAGCAGTCCGTTTTCCGAGTGGAGGGTGACGTGAACGCCCTCCGGCAGGAAAGCCGGTATGAGTGTGGGCAAGCCTATTCCCAGATTTACCACATATCCGTCATGCAGCTCGCGGGCTGCACGGCGTGCGATAGTCTCTCTGATTTGTTGTTTGTCCATATTGCTTATGATATTAGATTTTACATTGTTGACGTATGGAGAGTGTCATTTCGGGTGACGTCGCACATACTCCTGAGCGACGTATGAAGCCACGTCGTCGGCGTATGTATTCATGCCGAAGCCGGCATCGTAGCCGAGTTCCTTGGCGAGTTCGTGTGAGATGCGCGGGCCGCCGCAGACGAGTATGATTTTGTCGCGCAGGCCTTCGGCCTCGAGCATCTCTACCAGCTCGAGCATGTTCTTGATGTGTACGTCCTTCTGCGTTACAGTCTGCGATACGAGCAGCGCGTCGGCGTGCAGCTCGATGCCCTTGGCGATGAACTCGTCGTTGGGGACCTGGCTGCCGAGGTTGTGCGCCTCGATCATGTCGTAGCGTTCCAGGCCGTAGTGTCCGGCAAATCCCTTCATGTTCATGATAGCGTCGATGCCCACAGTGTGCGCATCGGTGCCGGTGCTTGCCCCGACCATGACGAGGGGGCGGCCGATGTTTTCTCGTATGTAGTCGTCACACTCGTGCATGTCCCATTTCACGCCCTCAACCTTGGGGACGTGGATGTCGGTATAGTCGATGGTGTGCGTGCAGCTGCCGTAGCAGTTGAAGAAGGTGTATCCTTCTGTCAGCTCCTTGTGAAAAACGACCAGAGGGTTCTCGAAGCCCATTTTCTTGAGGAGCTGCTTGGCAGCCTCGATGGCTTCGTCGCCGGCAGGGACGGGGAGCGTGAAGCTCAGCTGCGTCTTGCCGTCGTTCATTGTGTCACCGTATGGCTTGATCTTCTTGAGGTCAAGCGTCTTGTCGAAATCTTGTTTTTCGGTTGAATAAAGTCCTCCACTCATAGTCGCAATCAGTTATGGTTAATCATTAACTCGATGAACGGGTTGTGATAGTTTGTGCCTTTCGGGGCAACGCCGTCGAGGCCCTTGCCGCCGTTCTTGGGGCGTTTCACGTCGGCGAAAATACCCTTTTCGAGAGCTGTGAACAGACCCTCGCGCTCGATGTTCTCGAGCAGGCTTGTGGCCTTGTCCAGCACTTCCTTGGCACGGTTCTGTATCATGCCGTCTTTCTTGAACTCCACTTCCTCGCCGATGCTCTTCATGTTGCCGAAGATGTACTTGGCGTTTTCGATGGAGAGGTAGCGGTCAGACATGAAGGGGGTGTGTATAGCCTCTGTAGGCATGCCGAGGAGCTGTATGCCCTGGTGTGTCCAGATGCCGATCATGTTGAAGAGAGCGTCCTGGATATGTCCGCGGAATATGTTGCCGGTCATGAACTTTGTCGGCGGCATATACTTGAGTGTGGCTTTCGGGAAAATTTCGCGTATCATCTGTGCCTGTGCCAGCTCGAGGAGGAAGCCGTTTTCGAGCATCGGGTCCATCTCGAAAGCGTGGCCGAGGCCCATCTGCTCTTCCTTGAGCCCGGCCATGAGGGCGAACTGCTCGTTGATGAGGTCGGAGGCGAGCACGGTGTGCGCTTCTTCGACAGCATCGGCAGTGGTGAGGTAGTTGTCCTCGCCGGTATTGATGATAACGCCGGCAAAACCGTTTATGACACGCGACATGAACTGGTCAACGAGTGTGCGCTGCATGTTGATGTCGCGGAACAGGATGCCGTAAAGGGCGTCGTTGAGCATCACGTCAAGGCCTTCGAGTGCGCCCATGGCTGCAATTTCGGGCATGCAGAGGCCGGAGCAGTAGTTGCAGAGGCGTATGTAGCGGCCTACTTCCTCTCCGACTTCGTCCAGAGCCTTGCGCATGATTCGGAAGTTCTCCTGTGTGGCGAAAGTGCCGCCGAAACCTTCGGTGGTCGCGCCGTAGGGAACATAGTCGAGGAGGCTCTGCCCGGTCGTGCGTATCACGGCAATCACGTCCGCGCCCTGGCGGGCTGCTGCCTGTGCCTGTACCACGTCCTCGTAGATGTTGCCGGTAGCGACGATTACGTACAGGTACGGCTTGGGTCCCTCGCCGAGCGTCTTGAGGTAGTTTTCCTTCTTGGCGCGGCGGTCGCTGATGCGCTTTATGGAAGCGTCGATGAACGGCTTGAGGGCGCCATGTATCTCGTCTGCGTTGTGTTGGGGCAGCGTGGTGAGGTCAAGCTCGCCGGCGGAGACGCTCTCCGCAATCTGCTGCGGCGTTTTGCCGGTTTCGGCGATGGCGTTGCCGAGGTAGAAAAGTATGCCCTGTCCGAGCACGCCTTTTTCCTGGAGGCTGGACACGAGGACATTGGGCAGGGGGACGGTGTTCTCGTCAACGCCGTCGATGCCCAGCAAACGGCACAGTGTGCGTTCTACCGCCACTGTAGTATACTGCTCCACGAAAGACTGTACATCGACAGCAATTTTACGCGCCACGTCCTTGGCGTGGGCGACCTTGGTGAAGTCAAGTCCTAATTTACTCTTTTGCATATCTTGACAGTGATGTTAGTTTTGTTCTATAATTGATTGTGTTTTGTCTATCAGTTCGGCATCGACGCCGAGCAGCCTGGCTATGCGTACAGCCTCGTGGGGCACGCTGTCGCCGGCTTCTTCGGTGAGTGAGTAGTCGATGTACCTGTTCAGGTCGCCCGGTCGCAGCGGCGTTCCGGGCGGTATGTCACCGAGCCCCTTGACGCGCAGCCTGTGGCATGGCACTGTAATGCCGCTGTAGTGCGTGGTGAGGGCGGTTGTGCTGTCGTAGCCCGACAGTATGGAGGTGAGAGCCTGTACCAGCGCAAGGCCCTCGACGGGGTTGGTGGTGCGTGCCGGCTCGTCGATGAGGACGAGTGCGCGTATGCCAGACCGCAGCCTGCTGAGGATGGTGTCGATGCGCATCATCTCGGCGGCGTAGGACGACAGCCCTGACATCTCGGACTGGTCGTCGCCGATGCTCAGCAGTATCTCGTCTACCGGCGCTACGTGGGCTTCTGCGGCAGGGACGTATATGCCGAACTGCATCATGGCCTGTGCCAGCGCGGCAGACTTGAGCAGAACGCTCTTGCCGGCCATGTTTGCGCCGGTGATGACTGTAGCTCCGGGGCGTAGTGTTATGTCTACCGGCTGGTACGTCTTCCCTTTCTGTGCCAGTGCCGCGCGGACAGCGGGATTTACCAGCCCCGTATAGCGTAAGCCCCGGTCTGCGGTTTCGGGTCTGGAGAGGTGTTCGCTTGCGGCGAGGCGTGACAGTGCCTGCAGCACGTCGAGCTGCGCCACTTGCGCGAGAGCCTCGTTTATGTCGTCGGCATGGGCGTGCAGCTGCCGCGACAGGTCTTCGCGTATGCCGTCTTCCAGCTCGGTGGCGGTGATGAACAGCTGTTCCGCCTCGCGTGTCGCTTCTTCAGAGCCGTCGGCGTTGAGAGCCTTGATGCGCTTGCGCACGGCTGCCAGTTCGGGCGAATAATCGTCGTATATGTAGAAGTGGGGGACACGGGCGCGTCGCGGGTCGAGTATGTCTGCCACAGGCTCGAGGTCGGGCATTGATACAGCTGTTATCGATGTCTGCATCAGTGCTTTGCGCAGGTCCATAGCCGTGAGGGCGAATGATTTCAGCTCGAAAAGCTCAATGTCGTCGAGTCTGTCAGCCTGGAGTATTCGTGCTGCCGTGCCCTTGATTTCCTTGATTTGCATCAGCGCAAGGCGTATCGCGTCCATCGCCTTGGTGCTGGCGAGATTGCTGTCCTCGGCTGCAAGTTCGCCGACAGCCTCGAGGGCGCGGCGTATGCTTTCGGCATCACGCAGCCATGGCAACGACATGAGCCTGCGCCGTCCCGGAGCAGACATCACTTCAATCCTGTCGACTATGTACGCCATGCCGGGGATTATGTCCATTATTTCGCGTAATACCATATATAATGTTGTTCGTTTATGCAGTCTGTAGAGATTGCTCTCGTTCTTTCTTTTGTATTTCCATTACGTCGTAGACTGGCACGCTGATATGCTGGCGCAAAGCGTCCTGCAGCTGCCCGGTGTCTACGGTGTAGCCTTGCGGCGAGCGCGGGTTGACGGTCACGGCTATCAGCTGTGTCGTGTGGAGCACCCTCACGCTGCCTCCCTTGCGCAGAAACGTGTAGTACGTCTGCGGCTCGGCAAACATCCGCGTGAAGTCTTTCATTATCAGAACAGTTCCCTTCACTTCGCGTTGCGAGGCGAGGAACTTCATCAGTTTTTCGCTTACAGCCCCTGCCACATAGATGGTCTTGCCGTGGCGGAACAGCTCGTCCTTGCGTGATTCGACCATGTATGCCGACTGAATGCCGGGGTCATGCACGCTGCCGCCAGTGTCAACAGTGCGTACGCCCTGCTGTATGCTGCCCAACGCCTCTGCCAGCTTCCCCTCAATGCGCGGCAGCGAAATCAGGTCGTAGACGTACCGGGTCTGCTGCACGATGCGCTGTATGTTTGGCGATAGGGCAGCCCCGGTGGCGAGCACCATGGCGTCGGTGACTTCAGGCGCGCTGAGCGACAGCCGCGACAACGCCCCGTCCACTATCGTGGTCTGCACTCCGAGGCCCTGCATCGACGTTATCAGGCGGCGCACTGTCGCCGTGTCGGCGGGCCCGGAGAGTATCACCTTGCCGCTGTCAACGGCGCGTGCCGTCACCAGCCGCCCGAGTGATGTCTGGTAGGTGCTCAGGTCGAGTATCTCCGCTGTCAGCCGTTTCTGCCGGTAGTGCATCTCGGAGGTGACGAAATACATCCCGGCGGAAAGGGTGATTTCCGGCTTGTGGGTGTCAGTGACCTGGTCGCGGTTTTCACCGTCAACTCCAATGGAGGTTATGGCGAAACGCCGTCCCGTCTCCCCTGCATGGCGCAGGATGTAGTTCAGACATTCCGTCTTGCCGGCATTCTTTGCCAGTCCCGCTATGGCGACACTGCGGTGCCTGCATATATCCTCCAGGAGTTGCATAGGCGCTGCGTGAGCAGATTAGTGCTTGTTGCGGTTGTGACGCGCCAGGTTGCTGGGTTCGAGTGCCATCTGGTCACCGTGGAGCAGCGATGCTACGCCCTCCTTGGTTGCACCTTCAGCATCATGGAACGCGGGGTATTCCTCCGGCTCTGTGTATGTGGTGATGACACCCTCGTAGTTGCGCAGAACTACACGTCCGGGAGCCTGGGAAATCACATAGTTGGGCATCACGGGTATCTTGCCGCCGCCGCCGGGAGCGTCAACGACAAATGTGGGCACTGCATAGCCGGATGTGTGGCCGCGCAGGTTCTCGATGATTTCGATGCCCTTCGATACCGGTGTGCGGAAATGCTCGATGCCTGTCGAGAGGTCGCACTGGTAGATGTAGTACGGGCGCACGCGCATCTTGACCAGCTCGTGCATCAGCTTCTTCATGATGACCGTGTCATCGTTGATGCCGCGCAGCAGCACCGACTGGTTGCCCAGAGGTATGCCGGCATCGGCCAGGCGGGCGCAAGCCTGCTTGGATTCGGCAGTCACCTCGTCGGGGTGGTTGAAGTGCGTGTTGAGCCAGATGGGGTGGTATTTCTTGAGCATGTTGCACAGCTCCGGGGTGATGCGCTGGGGGCATACCACGGGGACACGGCTGCCGAGGCGCACGATTTCCACGTGGGGAATCTGGCGCAGACGGCTGATGATGTACTCGAGGGTCTCGTCGCTCACCAGGAGGCAGTCGCCGCCGGAGAGCAGCACGTCGCGAACCTGCGGAGTGCGGGCGATGTACTCTATGCACTTGTCGATGCGGTCCTTGGGGACTGCGCTGTCATGCTGGCCGGCAAAGCGGCGGCGTGTGCAGTGACGGCAGTACATTGAGCACTGGTCGGTGATGAGGAAAAGCACGCGGTCGGGATAGCGGTGTGTCAGTCCCGGCACAGGAGAGTCACTGTCCTCGTGCAAGGGGTCGTCCAGGTCGGCTGTAGCCTTGTGGAGTTCCTTCTCTGTCGGCACGCACTGCTTGCGGATGGGGCAGTCGGGGTTTTCTGTGTCGATGAGGCTGAGGTAGTAGGGGGTGATGGCCATGCGCAGGTGCTTGAGAGCCTCACGGATGGCGTTTTCCTCCTTCTCGCTCAGTTTCAGGTATTTCTTGAGCTGGTCAACAGTCTCTATGCGGTTTCTCACCTGCCAGTGCCAGTCGTTCCACTGCTCGTCTGTCACCTCGGGGAAAAACTCCTTTCTTCTGCTTTCTTTCATTTGGGGTATCTTATGACGTTATCCGCTACGGCGTTTTCGCGCCGTGTCGGATAATAATGGGTATGGGGACGCCACGCCGCACCGGCTGGCGTGACGTGCCGTCTCCATATCAGATTGCTTATGCGTACAGTTCAGTGAAGATCTTTCTCAGGGCCTCGCATTCACGCAGCTCCTGGAGAGTGATTTCGGCGTGGCCCTTGGTGTAGCCGTTGCCGACGATCATTGTCACGTCGCTGCCGACGCCCTCGGCGCCGAGAGCAGCCTTGGTGAAGCTGGTGGCCATTGAGAAGAAGTAAACGATGCCGTCGTCCTTGGTGCAGAGCACTGAAGTCATCTCAGTGTCGGGGATGTTGACATTGTTGATAGTGATGTCGCACATCTTGCCGCCGGTCAGCTCCTCGATCTTCTCCATTACGGGAACGGGCTTGGTAGCGTCAGCTGCGAAGACTACGTCGCAGAAGCCGAGCTTCTTCAGACGCTCGGTGCTGCGCTCGCTGTGGCACAGGCCGATAACCTTGCCAGTCACGCCGGCACGCTTCTTAGCCTCGTAGCAGCAGAGCATGCCGGACTTGCCGCCTGCTCCGATGATGAGCACGGTGTCGCCGGGCTTGACGAGCTTGGCAGTCTGTGCGGGTGCGCCGGCCACGTCAAGTGCTGACAGGGCGAGGTTCTCGGGCAGGTCGCTGGGTATCTTGGCGTAGATGCCGCTCTCGAAGAGGATAGCCTTGCCGTCGATGTCAACCTGGTCGATTTCGGGACGGATGTCCTTGATCTTGTCGATGCGCAGCGGAGTCAGTGACAGGGATACGAGGGTAGCGATCTTGTCGCCTTCCTTGAGGTCGATTTTGCCTTTCAGCGCGTCGCCGATCTTCTCAACAGTGCCGAGGAGCATGCCGCCAGAACCGGTCACGGGGTTGCGGTGCTTGCCCTGCTTTGCAACGATGTCGAGCATGATTTCGGCGATTTTCTTCTTGTCGCCGCCTGCCTGCTCCTCAATCTGAGTGAAGCTGGCAGAGTCGATGTTGAGTGTCTGAACGTCGATCAGGATTTCATTGTCGTAGATCTCGTCCATGTTGTTGTCGAGCTTGTTGGCGGGCTGGGGAAGTACGCCGACGGGGTCAAGCACGCGGTGTGTGCCGTATTTGTTTCCTTTTTTCTGCATGGTTCTTGATATTTTGAGTTTGTTATTTTCTTGAGTGTCAGTTAAATGCTTTGTAGAGATGTCATTTGCGGGGCTTGAGGCCAAGTATCTCGCGGGCCTCTGCCGGGGAGGCTACCTCACGGCCGAGTTCCTTGGCCAGGCGCACTACCTTTGCCACGAGTTCGCCGTTGGATTTAGCCAGCACGCCGCGCTCCAGGTAGAGGTTGTCCTCGAAGCCTACGCGGACGTTGCCGCCCATGACGATGGCTGCTGCCGCGAGGGTGAAGGCGTGGCGGCCGATGCCGGTGGCTGTCCATGTGGAACCGGCGGGGATGGCGTTGACCAGCCAAGCCAGGTTCTGTGCAGTCGCGCCGGTGCACCCCGGCACGCCGAGCACGAAGTTGAACTGCATCGGTGCGCCGGGCACCTGGCCCTTGCGAGCCATGTTGAGGACAGTCTCGAGGTGTCCCATCTCGAAGCACTCATATTCGGGCTTGATGTTGTTTTCCATCATGCGCTTGCCGAAAGCACGCATCATCGGCATGGTGTTTTCAAACACGTCGTCGCCGAAGTTGCACGTGCCGCAGTCGAGCGTTGCCATTTCGGGCATCAGCTCTGTGGGCTGCAGGCGTTCTTCCGCAGTCATACCCACTGCGCCGCCGGTTGAGGGTATGAGGATGACATCGGGACATACCTTATATATAGCGTCGATGCACTCCTTGAATCGAGCCTTGCTCTGTGTCGGGGTGCCGTCGTCCTCGCGCACATGAATGTGTACGATAGCTGCGCCGGCGTCAACGGCAGACTTGGCCTCGCGTACTATCTCCTCTACTGTGTAGGGGACAGCGGGGTTCTGCTCCTTGGTGACTTCCGCGCCGCAGATAGCTGCTGTGATTATGAGTTTCTCCATGGCGGCGTGTCAGTTTTTGCGCTGGTCTTCCTTCTTGACTACACATGTGCCGCTGGCGCGGCATACGAGGATGGGCTCTTCCAGCACATCAGCTGCGCTCGGGGAGATGTCGGGGCGGGCTGCCACGACCTTCTTTGCCTCAAACACCATTTTGCGAGATGAGTTGCCAACCTTGACTATCTCACCTGTAGCCTCGATGTAGTCGCCGGCGTAAACAGGAGCCAGGAACTCAACGTTGTCGTAAGCCACGAACAGACCCTCGTCGCCGTCGTGCATTATCAGAAGTTCTGTAGCTACGTCGCCGAACAGGTGTACCATGTGTGCACCGTCTACCAGGTTGCCGCCGTAGTGAGCATCCTTTGCGCTCATACGCAGGCGAATCATTGTCTTTTCCATATATGTCAGTATATTAGGTTTTTAGTGTTTATGTTTGATTTGCAGTCGCTTATTTCTTGAGCATGTAGTCCACCATGATGCAGGGGGTGTGTACAGCTTCGGGGGCGATTGTGCCTACAGGCACGGTTTTCTTGGCCTCAACGATGACCAGGTCTGCTGCCGTAGCCATCATAGGGTTGAAGTTCTGCGAAGTGCCGTGGTAGACCAGGTTGCCCTTCTCGTCAGCTACGCTTGCGCCGATGAGAGCCACGTCAGCGCGGAGGGGCTTCTCGAGGAGGTAGTCCTTGCCGTCCACGTTGATGATCTGCTTGCCCTCGGCCACGACAGTTCCGAGTCCTGTGGGTGTGAGGAAGCCGCCGAGGCCGCAGCCGCCAGCACGCACGCGCTCAGCCAGTGTGCCTTGCGGGACGAACTCTATTTCGATTTCCCCGGCGTTCATCTGCTCCGAGGCCTGCGGGGTTGCGCCGATGTATGACACGATGAGCTTGCGCAGCTGGCGGTTAACCAGCAGCTGTCCCACGCCTTTGTCGGGGTAGGCTGTGTCGTTGCATATCAGCGTCAGGTCCTTGACGTCAGATTTCGCAAGGGCGTCGATGATGGTATTGGGGGTTCCGTTGGCGAGGAAACCGCCAACCATTATGGTCATGCCATCCTTTATTTTCGCGATGGCGTCTTCGAGTGAAATGTATTGGCTCATAGGCACTTAGCTTGTTTAATTCATGGTATAGACACACGGTGTCCGTAATTTACACCAAAAGTACTCTTTTTTTCTGACTTGGCAAAATTACATTAGATAAATTTTTCCGTTATTCATTTTCCATACGCCGTTTATGCATATTCGGCATTGCCGTTTTATGCCTTGGCCTGGTGACGGTGTGTCGTATCGCCGGTATGCAGTTCCCCGGCGCGGTATGGTTCACGCCGGGGAACGGTTATGTCTTGTCTGCCGCGTGCTGGCCGCACTGCGGCTGTTGTCATACCGGAGGCAGTATGCTGTCCATGAGGCGTATCACTTGCTCTGATGTCTCCGCGATTTCCCCGTGGCCGTCAATGCGGTGGTACAGCCCTCTGTCCACATAGTAGTCGTGCAGCGGCTTGGTCTGCTTGTGGTATACCGCCAGGCGTCGCGTGATTGTCTCAAGGTTGTCGTCTGCGCGGCCGAGTTCCTTGCCGCGTTGCAGCATACGGTGCACGAGTTCATCCTCCGGAACTTCGAGGCCGATCACCACGTCGATCTTGAAGCCGTGCTTGTCGAGCATCCTGTCGAGAGCTTCAGCCTGTGGCTCTGTGCGCGGAAAGCCGTCGAAGATTATGCCCCGTGAGCCGGCTTTCTCATCCAGCACGTTCTCAATGATTTCGATCATCACGTCATCCGGTATCAGCTGCCCTTTGCTGATGTACTTGTCAGCCAGCTTCCCCAGGTCGGTGTGCCGCGCTATGTGGTCGCGCAGCAGCTCGCCCGTCGAGATGTGGTACAATCCGTAGCGGTTCTTCAGATTGTCGCTCTGAGTGCCTTTGCCGCTGCCGGGGGCTCCGAATAATACGATGTTGGTCATGTGTTTGTCTGGTTTAATACCCGTTGTGTGCAGGTTATGTTTCTGGTACTGTGTTAAGGTTGGTTCTCGTGTGTCGCGGCGAGGTCATTTGTCCTCCACCACGTAAATGTCCTTCAAGTTGCGCACCTTGCCGTCCAAATCGAGGCCGTAGCCGATTATGAATTTCGGGTCTATGGAGAATGCCACGTAGTCGGGCTTGAAGCCGGTCTGTGTGCTTGCCGGCTTGTGCAGCAGGGTGACGAAGGTGACGGATGCCGGGTTCTTGGCCTTCAAGTCCTCAATCATGTGCTTCGCTGTCAGCCCCGTGTCTACGATGTCCTCGATTATAACGATGTCTTTCCCCTCAATGGGCTCTGTCAGCCCCATGAGCTGCTTGACGCTGCCGGTCGATGACGTCCCCTGGTAGGAGGAATAGCGTATGAAGTTGATTGGAGCGTCGTTTATGCCGATTTCGCGGAACAGGTCGGCGGCGAATATGAACGCGCCGTTCAGCACGCACAGAAACACGGGGTTCTTTCCCTCAAGGTCTTTGCGCAGCTTGCACGCGAGCTCACGCACGCGCTCGGCTATCTGCGCTTCTGTAATGAACGGCACGAATGTGAGACCGTTGACTGTCACTTTCTTGTCCATAGTCGAAACATCGTTTAGGTGCAGCATGCGCGTACATATTATATGCCGCTCGCCACTGCATATAGTTAGTGCAAAATTAGACAATTCCGCTCGCATACGCAAATTAATTTCGCTGCCTCTGCCTGTATTTTTGCTGCGCCCTTGCTTTACGGGATTTGCCGTGTGCTGTCGGCCTGGATTTCATCGGTCTTGTCTGTTTAGGTGTCGCTGTCCCAGCATTCCCATGTTTCGCTTTTATTCGGGGTGCGGCAGTGCAGTTTCGGGTGCTGTAAGTGTGTTTGTGGGTGAATTTTGTCTTGGATCATGGGTGTAAGGGTGTAAATGATGTTAAATGGAAAAATTTTCGGGTGTTGTATAGCAGTGTTTTTCGAGATTAGTTGTTACCTTTGCATAGAGTTTTTCATGGTATTAGATTTTAAGGTTAACACAAGGGATTGGTTGTCGCGATGACAATCAATTTTTTTGTGCCTTATTTTTTCTCTGGATTTCAGTTGTAATAGCCATAACGGCTTTCGGCTGCGGTCACTCGCCTAGCAGGTCGGGGCGTAGGCGGCGTGTGCGCTCGAGAGCCTGTTCATACCGCCATTCCTCGATTTTCGCCTGATGCCCGCTCAGCAGGATGTCCGGCACTCGCCACCCGTTGTATTCTGCTGGGCGCGTGTATACCGGCGGGGCGAGCAGGTTGTCCTGGAACGAGTCGGAGAGTGCCGACTGTTCGTCGCCGATGACCCCGGGGATGATGCGTACTACAGCATCGGCAATGATTGCCGCCGGCAGTTCGCCGCCGGTCAGCACATAGTCGCCCACCGAAATCTCGCGTGTCACGAAATGCTCGCGTATGCGGTAGTCTATTCCCTTGTAGTGTCCGCAGAGAATAATGATGTTCTCGAGCATCGACAGTGCATTTGCCATCGGCTGGTTGAACGTCTCGCCGTCGGGCGAGGTGAATATGACATCGTCATAGTCCCTCTCGGCTTTCAGCGCAGAGATGCATGCATCCACGGGCTGTATCTGCATCACCATCCCCGCTTCTCCGCCGAATGGGTAGTCGTCCACTTTGCGGTGCTTGTTGGTGGTGTAGTCGCGCAGGTTGTGGACATGTATCTCGGCGAGTCCCTTGTCCTGCGCACGCTTCAGTATGGAGCAGTTCAGGGGGGACTCGAGCATCTCGGGGAGGACAGTTAAAATGTCTATTCGCATTTGCAATGACTTGATGTTGAACAGAGTGTGCACATTGCCGTGGTGGATGTGCAGCAGTTTCATACTGCAAAGATAATTGTTTGCGGCGAGAATACCGAAATATTCGTGTTAAATCGCCGCCGGCAGCCGTGAAAGGAAGAGGCCGTGTCTGGATTTTCCGGCACAGCCCCTTCTGAAGCAAGTCAGTGGAAATCACGTCAGTGGTTGTATGTTGATGGAGTCCTGAGGCTTGCGCGTCAAACGGCGGCGTCAAGCCCGGATTGTCATGTAAGCAGTTGGTTTGGCATGCCCAATTTCTGTTTCGTGTAAGTCCTGTCTCGCCGCACCCTTCAAATAGGGGCGGCGGTATGCTGTTTGTTCTGCGGGACGGTGTGTGGCAGGTCGGTTCATCTGCACTTTGGTGCTTGCGGACTCTCTGCGCCAGCAAATGTGTCGGGGGTATAAAAAGAAAGCGAGAGAGCCGTACTCGTTGCTCATCCCACTCATCGAGGCTCTGGTATTGCCCATCGTAGCTGGACGAGCAAACTTGCAGAAGCCTCCCGCAGAATATGCTATATGCCGCGACTGCGACGCTCTCGCGTCCGCCACCGGTTTGATATACATATCCACAAGGCATCTACCGCTTGCTGCATCCTTGGCTACGATTGAATTTACCAGATTCCGATGAGTCAAGGAAGAGCGTTGAGTAAACGCTTTCCATTATGTCTGCCGACCCCTCCCACTTCTGCCCTGCGGCGCAGGGCATGATACGAGGCAATCTGCAGATGCAAAATTAGTCAATTATTCCGTGTGTGCAAAATTAATATTGCATTTCCGTATCTAAATGTAACAGTGGTGAGGTGGGGTGTCAGTAACTAATGGTCTTATAATCTGATGGTTGATGCGTATTGAAAACTTTTGTGGTTCAATCGGTTTGCAGGTGTGGTATTCTATGGCTGACTTTGTAACCGCCGTAACTGTTACGGCGGTTACAAAGTGAATCGCTTATGAAGTTCTATGACCGCGTATCTGAACTGGGCGAACTGAAACGCATACAAGCGTTGTCGTTTGCCGACCATTCGGCGGATGGTGGGAGCGCGGAGGCAGCGAAAATGAGATAGACATAGTTGCACTATCCGTAGAGGAGGGCAAGGCTGAAGCGGTGGAAGTGAAACGCCAGTGCAAGAATTTCAGCCGCGAGAGGCTTGAAGAGAAAATAAGCCATCTGAAAGCCAAGGCATTGCCACGGTATGACATCAACGGCTACTGTCTTTCCCTCGACGACATGTGAGTTGCCCAAATGGTATTATTTGCACGGTTTGTGCCGGGTGTCAACGCCACGGCGGCTTCTGCCGAACAGATAAGGCAAGTAGCAAAGGGCGAGCAGCAGTGCCGTGAAGCTCGATGAAAATTCCAGCCATGAGAAGTTCGTGATAAGCATTGTTGTGCCGGCGGCAGCTCGTCCCAGGAATACGATGACGATAGCCGTTATGGCTGTGGTTTGCAGCGGCAGCCTCGGAATGACCTTGAGCGCGGACAGCCCGTATAACGCGACGACGAAAAATGCCAAGGCAATGACGACAGTGATAGCGTAGGGCAGAAACGCTCCGTGCTGCGCGATATTGCCCATTATGCCGTCAATGCCGTAAATGGCGAAAACTTTGTCCAGGGAGGCCATGCAAAGCAAGTGTCCAAGGCCGATGAGAATGTTCAGTGTTGCTCCGATTTTAATTAATAATTTCATAGAACGCATCATGTAGTTTATGTGACTGCAAAGTTAGTGATTGATTATGTGCTGGCAAAATTATACGGCAGGCGGCTTTTAGGGCGGACGTAAATGCAAGAGCTGTATTGTCGCTTTGGCCGGAATGCAGGAGTTGGATAAACCGCAAAAAACTATTCCAATGTTTGCGAGATTGGAATAGTTTGGATAACTTTGTGGTGCGAATAACATGACGAACCATGATAGAGAAACCTCCACATACACAGGTTTTGACGCTGTCGGCGGATGACTTTCGCCTCGCCTCGGACGCGGCGGACTGTGTCAACAGACTGCTGGACGAATATGCATATTGGAGTGATGTCAAGTATAAGCGTGTTCCCGGATTTCCTGACCCTGAGGGGGTATGGTCGTTCATTAAGACGATGCGCAAGGCCCGGGAGATAGACGTTTGTGCTCCGTTTGGGCTGCATTTTAGCTTGACCAACCGTATGGCGGAGCTGTGTCATGCCTTTGACATGAAATTCGGCGGCTCGTGGGGCAGCGAATCATTGTTGCCGCGTGACGGCAAACAGCGTTTTTTGGTTGGGTCGGTTATGGAGGAGGCCATATCGTCGAGCCAAATGGAAGGCGCATCCACAACGCGCCGTGTGGCAAAAGAGATGTTGCGGAAAAATACCGCTCCTCGCGACAAGTCGCAGCAGATGATATACAATAACTATCATACCATCAGGTATCTGTCCGAACATACTGGCGAGCCTCTGACCGAAGAACTCATATTGAAAATTCATTCGCTGATGACAGAGTCGACTCTTGACAACCCGGAGGATTGCGGGCGGTTCAGGGTCAATGACGAGGTCGTGGTGGAAAATGTTGTGACGCATGAAGTCGTGCATACGCCTCCACATCACAGTGAAATCCCCAAGGCAATTAGCTGGCTGGTGAGGTTTGCCAACGGCGAGGCACCGGGCGTGTTCATACACCCTGTCATCAAGGCGGTTGTCATACACTTCTTCATCTCGTACCTGCACCCGTTTGTAGACGGCAACGGCAGGACGGCGCGTGCCTTGTTCCACTGGTATATGCTTCGCGAGGGTTATTGGCTCACGGAATATATGTCGATTTCGCGGATTATTTACAGCTCCAAGTCGGCATACGAGAAGTCATTCTTGCGTGTAGAAGCCGATGGTAACGACATGGGGTATTTCATCACATACCATATAAATGCGCTCGACCGTGCGTTTGGAGAGCTGAAAGAATATGTCTCGCGCAAGACCGCCCAGCGGAGCGAGCAGAACAGGCTGCTGAAGATGGGCAATATCACGCAGCGTCAGGCGGAAATCATTTATATGATGCTGGAGGATGCCGACAGGGTGCTTACTGTCAGGGATATAAGTTCCAGAATGCTTGTGACGGCAACGACTGCCAAACGCGACATAATTGGACTTGTCGAGCAGGGGTTGCTGGAGGAGATTGCGCTGAACAGGCAGAAAAAAGGATATGTGCGCGGTCCGGAATTTGAGGCGCGAGTCGAGGGCGTGCTGTGATCGCCGCATGGCAACGCGGGCGCGAGGATCGGGAGCGTACTGCGTGTGCGTGTGCAGGGAATTGTTTTTTTGTGGCGCATAATATGGTTTTGTCGGATTTTATTTCTACTTTTGCATCGTGAAACAGATTCCTGTGATGACATGAAGCTCGTTTGACACAAAATCCGAGGCAGGCGTTATCCTGCCACTGTACAGAACAAAGCAACATAAATAAACCCATAAAAACACCGTGCGACAAAGGCAGAGATGCTATTAGAGCGCGGAGACTACAAAACCAAGAAACAACACAATGATGGAATCGGAGAAAAAACCTAAGAGACCGCGTATCGGCGCGTTGCCGACGGGCGCGGACGAGAAGAAGGACACCGAGGGTCGCTATGAAAAGGTTAATTACCCCGGCGACAGCAACGGGTACCGCAAGGAGTATCCTTATCAGCAACGCCAGTACGGCGACAACCAGTACCAGAACAGATACCAGCAGCGTGACAGCTATGCGAGCCGTTACGACCGTCCTGCCGGCTACGGCAACCGGTCATACGAGCAGCAAGCTGATGCAGCAACCCCGGGCAGCATTGATGCCCAGGACGCAAGCCGCGAAGGTTCGGCAGTGCAGCAGCCTCGCCAGCAGGGCTATCATCAGGGCGGTTACAACCAGAACCGCCAGGGAGGGTATAACAACAACCGTCAGGGCGGCTACGGACAGAACCGTCAGGGAGGATATAACAACAACCGCCCCGGAGGCTATGGACAGAACCGTCAGGGTGGCGGTTACAACAACAACCGTCAAGGCGGCTATGGACAGAACCGTCAGGGTGGCGGTTACAACAACAACCGTCCCGGTGGTTACAACCAGAACCGCCAGGGAGGTTACAACAACAATAACCGCCCGGCCAACAACCGCAACCGCCAGAACGGCTACAATAACAACCAGAACAACAACCAGAACCGCAAGAGCCTGCGTTTCACGCCGCGTCCCAAGCAGATTGACTATGTACTTGAGGACGTTGACCCGAATGCACCGATCCGCCTGAACAAGTATATGTCGAATGCCGGCATCTGCTCGCGCCGCGAGGCTGACAACTACATCGCCAAGGGGCTTGTCAAGGTGAACGGCAGTGTGGTGACGGAACTCGGCACCAAGATACAGCGCACTGACGTGGTGGAATACGACGAGAAGATCGTAATTCCCGAGCGCAAGTGCTATGTGCTGCTCAACAAGCCGAAGGACTGTGTGACCACTTCCGAGGATCCGGGCGGCCGCACCACGGTCATGGACTTGGTGAAGAACGCTTGCCAGGAGCGCATCTATCCTGTCGGTCGTCTGGACCGCAACACTACGGGTGTGCTGTTGCTGACCAACGACGGAGAGCTGGCCTCTAAACTGACTCACCCGAAGTTTGTCAAAAAGAAGATATACCATGTATGGACCGACAAGCCCATTGCCGAGGAGGACATGCAGCGCATCGCCGACGGCATCGAGCTTGAGGACGGAGAGATACACGCCGATGCAATAAGCTATGTATCTGACACAGACCGCAACCAGGCAGGCATCGAGATACACAGCGGACGCAACCGCATCGTGCGCCGCATCTTCGAGCATCTCGGCTACCGCGTCACCAAGCTTGACCGCGTGTATTTCGCCGGGTTGACCAAGAAGAACCTGCCCCGGGGCCGCTGGCGCTACCTCACCCAGGAGGAGGTCAACTTCCTCCGCATGGGGTCGTTTGAGTAATCCTGCGCGGAACGGCACGGAGTTTGCCGCCGCGAATGACAGATAGCATATACCGGAAGGCGTTGCCGGGCGTGACCCGCAGCCTCTTCCGGTGTATCTGCCGACAGGCGAATGAATGTAAACAAAAGAGGGCGAGCCGGTTGCGGCTGCCCGTCATTTGGTAGATTATGGAAAAGATAAGACGCACACGAATATCGGACATGCTCGGGTCGCCGGCAGACTTGGTCGGCAAGACCGTGGATGTCAAAGGGTGGGTGCGCACCCGCCGGGGCAACAAGAACGTGCAGTTCGTAGCCCTCAACGATGGCTCGACCATCAAGAATGTACAGATAGTGTTCGACCTCGGCAAGTTCTCCGAGGAGGCCATGCGTCCCATCACCACCGGGTCGAGCATCCATGTCCAGGGTCTCCTCGTGGAGTCGCAGGGCAAGGGACAGACAGTAGAGATACAGGCGCAGGAGCTGGAGGTGTACGGCACAGCCCCTGCCGACACATATCCCCTACAGAAGAAAGGGCATACGCTTGAGTTCCTGCGCGAGAAGGCGCATCTGCGTCCGCGCACCAACACTTTCGGTGCGGTGCTGCGCATACGCCACGCACTTGCTTTTGCCGTACACAAATTCTTCAACGACAAGGGTTTCTATTATTTCCACACGCCGCTCATCACCGCGTCTGACTGCGAGGGCGCAGGCGCGATGTTCCAAGTCACCACGCTCGACATGGAGAACCCGCCGCGCAACGAGGAGGGCAAGGTGGACTATACCGCCGATTTCTTCGGCCGCCACGTGTCGCTGACGGTTTCAGGACAGCTCGAGGGTGAGCTGGGCGCAACCGCGCTGGGCTGCATCTACACCTTCGGCCCGACGTTCCGCGCTGAGAACTCCAACACTCCGCGCCACTTGTCTGAGTTCTGGATGATCGAGCCGGAAATGGCGTTCTACGAGATAGAGGACAACATGGACCTGGCCGAGGAGTTTATCAAGTATTGCATTAACTATGCGCTCGAACACTGCATGGACGACATCCAGTTCCTCAACGACATGTTTGACAAGGAGCTGATCAACACCCTGCGCTTTGTGGTGGACAATGATTTCGTGCGCCTGCCGTACACCGAGGGCGTGAAGATACTCGAGGAGAGCGGCAAGAAGTTCGAGTTCCCCGTATACTGGGGCGTTGACCTTGCCTCCGAGCATGAGCGTTACCTGGTTGAGGAGCACTTCAAGAAGCCGGTTATCCTGACCGACTATCCGAAGGAAATCAAGGCGTTCTACATGAAGCTGAACGATGACGGCAAGACAGTCCGCGCCATGGACGTGCTGTTCCCGAAAATCGGCGAAATCATCGGCGGCTCGCAGCGCGAGGAGAGCCTTGAGAAACTTGAGGCACGCATGAAGGAGCTGGATATGCAGCCCATAGAGTGGTATCTCGACACACGCCGTTTCGGCACAGTGCCTCACAGCGGCTTCGGCCTCGGCTTCGAGCGTCTGGTGCTTTTCGTGACTGGCATGCAGAACATCCGTGACGTGATACCTTTCCCGCGTTATCCGAACAACTGTGAGTATTAAGCATCGACTGAAATATTTAGTTGCATTCATAGCGGCTGTCTGCATTTGTGCAGGCAGCCTTGCATCGTCTTTGCCCGCGCCGCAGCCGCAGACAGCGCAGCCGCAGGATGATAATCTGACTGTCAGCCTGTTGACGTGCTATCCTGGGGCAGAAGTATATGCCCTGTGCGGGCATACCGCCGTCCGTGTGCGCTCTGCCGCCATGGACTCGGTGTGGAACTACGGGCTGTTTGACTTCACAGAGCCCAATTTCCTGTACCGTTTCGTCAAGGGCGAGACGGATTACCGCCTCGGCGGCTATCCCTTTGAATGGTTTTTGCCAGAGTATGTGGAGCGCGGCTCGAAGGTCGTGGAGCAGGAGCTCAACTTCACGCAGCCCGAGGCGCACCGCCTGTTGCAGATGCTGCGCACCGGGGCGTTGCCGCAGAACTGCACATACCGCTATAATTATGTGCGTGACAACTGCGCGACGCGCGTGATAAACATAATTGACAGTGCAGCCGGTGCCAAAGTGCAGTACCCCGGCTTCAACCGCTACGGCACATACCGCCGCGAGATGCGGGCATACCATGCCAATTATCCGTGGTATCAGTTCGGCATAGACCTGGTACTCGGTTCGGGACTTGACCGAGAGTTGTCTTCACACGAGGAGATGTTTGTCCCCATAGAGCTGATGGACAAGGCCGCAAAAGCCAAATTTCCTGACGGTCGGGCGTTTGTGCGTTCTACAAAAGTGCTGAACGAGGGTACGCCGCGTGCAGTGCTGCCGCCCACGCCGTGGTATTTGACGCCTCTTTTCTGGGCAGCCATAGTAGCAGCCCTGGCTCTTGCGGTCGCCGTGTTTGACATACGGCGCGGCAAGTGCTTGCGCATGGCTTATTCCCTGTATTGGCTTATGGTTGGCATTGCCGGCATAGTGGTGTGGTTTCTCGCTTTCTTCTCGTCCCATGAGGCCACGTCGCCCAACATACATATATGGTGGGTGACACCGCTGATGCTCGTGGCAGCTGTCACGATATGGATACCCCGTCTGCACCATGTCACCAACGTACTGGCATGGGCTGGCGGCATCGGGACATTGCTGATACTTGTGATGTGGCCGTTCCAGCCGCAGGTGAACAACCTTGCCGTATACCCGCTGATGATAGCAGAGCTGGCACTCTGCATAGCCTACGCCCGCTGGCATGCCGTAGGGCGCGTGTGCGCTGCGGGTAAGGCCCGCTCGTCCAACAACCCGACAACGAAAATCCCTAAACGCCGCACGACAACGGCAGGAAGGAGGCGCAAATGATGATGAACAGGCTGCTGACCTCGGTGCTGTGTTCGCTTGTCACCGTGTGCACGGTGGCACAGACCGACCCGACCCGGCCGCGCCTGGTGGTCGGCATAGTGGTTGACCAGCTGCGTACCGACTATATAGAGTACCTGCAGTCACTCTTCGGCGAGAAGGGCTTCCGCCGTCTCATGACCGACGGCGCGTATCTGCGCAATGTCGATTTCCAGACTGTGCAGCCTGATGCAGTCAGCGCGACTGCAATGCTATATACCGGCAGCAACCCGGCGCAGACGGGTGTGCCGTCGGCAAACGCATACGACCGTGCACGCGGAAGGATGCAGCATACCCTTGCCCGTGACCATACATACACGCCCGAGGGGCTGCTCCTCTCTACTGTCAGCGACGAGCTGGCGATAGACGGCATAGGCCTCGGGGCGATATACTCGCTTGCTGCCGACCCGCAGCAGGCAGTCATCATGGCCGGCCATGCCGGCACTGCCGCTTACTGGATTTCCGAGGAGAACGGCAAGTGGGTCACTTCCCCCTACTACCGTGACGCGGTTGCTACCGTGACAGCGGCTCTCTCGCGCCGCTCGCCCGATGCCCGCATTGACACCATGCAGTGGAAACCGTCGTTGCCGCTCGACCGGTATCCCGGGCTTCCGGCGCAGAAACGCTATTACCCGTTCCGGTACACGTTCAGCCGCGCCGACCGCGACATCTACCGCAAATACATAGCCTCGCCGCTTGCCAACAGGGAGGTGACACAGGCGGCCATAGAGTGTCTGCGCTCGCAGAAGCTCGGCAACCGTGCTGAGACCATCGACATGCTCAACATCGCGCTGACAGCGGCTCCATACAAGTATGCAAAGGACGCTGACAGCCGCCTCGAGCTGCAAGACACGTACTTGCGGCTCGACGCTGACCTGGCTGCGCTGCTCGATGCCATTGACCAGTGCGTAGGTCTCGAAAATGCACTCGTCTACCTCTCATCTACAGGATATTACGATGATGCCTCTGCCGACGCGGAGAAATACCGCATACCGACAGGCAATTTCTCTGTCAAGCGGGCAGTGTCGTTGCTCAACGCCTACCTGAGCGCGACATACGGCAACGACGACTATGTGGCAGGCTATGCCGCCGGGCATTTCTACCTGAATGAGAAAGCGGTAGCGACACGCCGTCTCGACGGCGACGAGCTGGCGGAAAGAGCTCGTGACTTCCTCAACCGCATGGCTGGCATAGCCGACGCATACACCGTTGACGACATACTTTCCGGCGGCGATGCTACCCTCTCGCTGCGCAATTCTCTCGACATCAAGAACGGCGGTGACATATACGTCATGTTCACCCCCGGGTGGACAGTCACCGACGACACGACATATCCCGAAAAAGTAAACAACGTGCGCTTCGCAGCCGTAGCGTCCCCCTTCTTCATGCTGGGACATGGCATAGAGCCGCGTGTGATAGGCGAGCCGGTTGATGCCGTAGTTCTCGCCCCCACAATTACCCAGGCCCTGCGCATACGCGCTCCAAACGGCGCATCCTCGCGCCCGCTGATGCTCAACTCCCCGCGATGACATGGCTGCCGACAGTCCGGCAAGGCGCAAATTTCGCAATGTCAATATTTTATAGTATCTTTGCGAAACATTTGGCATACCCCTGATGGTATGCCTTGGGGCGAAACCCTCCCCGGCGGCCCGCAGCCCCGGGAATGTACACATAAACCAAGGAAACAAAGAAACCTCAAAATGGGATTTTCCAGCATACTGAAAAAATTGTTCGGTGACCAGAGCGAGCGTGCCGTGCGCCCCCTCTGGCAGCGACTGAAAACCGAAATCAACCCGATTTCCGAGCAACTGCTCAACGACAGCAACGACGAGCTGCGCCACCGCATTGACGTGATACGCGACGACATACGCGGCGAGGCAGGCAAATACAAGGACGAAATAAACGAGATACGCGCTGAAATCGAAAAGCTCGACTATGACAAGCGCGAACCCCTCTGGAAGAAGATTGACGACCTGCGCGAGGAGTGCTTCAAGATGTACGCACGCAAGCTCGACGCTGCCCTCCCCGAAGTGTTCGCCGTGGTCAAGGAGACTGCACGCCGTTTTGCCGAGAACGAGACCATACAGGTGACAGCCACCGACGCTGACCGCCGTCTCGCCGTTGCCGGCAAGGACTTCATCACCATCGAGGGCGATGTCGCCACATACCGCAACCAGTGGATGGCCGGCGGCAACATGATAAAGTGGGACATGGTGCACTATGACGTGCAGCTCATCGGCGGCATGGTGCTTCACGGCATACTCAACGGCGACAAAACGTCAAACAACATAGCCGAGATGGCTACCGGCGAGGGCAAGACTCTCGTCGCTACGCTCCCGGTGTTCCTCAACGCGCTCACCGGCGAGGGTGTGCATGTCGTGACTGTCAACGACTACCTCGCAAAGCGAGACTCGGAATGGATGGGACCGCTGTATCAGTTCCACGGCCTGACCGTTGACTGCATTGACAAGACCGAACCCAACTCAGAGGAACGCCGTGCGGCATACGCCTCTGACATCACATTCGGCACCAACAACGAGTTCGGCTTCGACTACCTGCGTGACAACATGGCCACACAGCCCGAAGACCTCGTGCAGCGTGACGAGCATTACTATGCCATAGTCGATGAGGTTGACTCGGTGCTTATCGACGATGCCCGTACGCCGCTCATCATCTCCGGTCCTGTGCCGAAGGGTGACGACCAGATGTTCAACGACTTCAAGCCCAATGTGGAGAAGGTTGTTGCCGCACAGCGCAAGCTGGCGCAGAGCCTCCTGCTCGAAGCCAAGAACAAGATAGCCGCCGCGCAGAGCGGAGATCCTGCCGAGGTGGCGAAATTTGACAAGCCCGACCCCGAGAACCCGAACAAGAAGCCCCTCACCGCAGAGCAGCTGCTCGAGGAGGGCGGTCTTGCACTGTTCCGTGTCTACAAGGCGTTGCCGAAGCACAACCCGCTCATCCGCTATCTCAGCGAAGAGGGAATAAAGCAGATACTCCTCAAGGTCGAGGCAAAGTATATGGCTGACAACAACCGCGAGATGCCAAAGGCTGTCGAGCCGCTCTATTTCGTCATCGACGAGAAGAACCACAGCATCGAGCTGACGGACAAGGGTATCGACGTGCTGACCGGCAGTACCACCGACCCTGAGTTCTTCGTCTTGCCCGACATCGCCTCGCTCCTTTCCGCAGTCGAGAATGAAGACCTCACCGCAGAGCAGAAGCAGGAGAAGAAGGACGACTTGCTGCAAGCATACTCTGTCAAGGCGGAGCGCGTGCATACTGTCAACCAGCTGCTCAAGGCTTACACGCTTTTTGACAAGGACGTGGAATATGTCATCGACGACGGCAAAATCAAAATCGTCGATGAGCAGACAGGCCGTATCATGGAGGGCCGCCGCTACAGCGACGGCCTGCACCAGGCTATCGAGGCCAAGGAGGGTGTCAAGGTGGAGGCTGCCACACAGACATACGCCACCATCACGCTGCAGAACTATTTCCGCATGTACCGCAAGCTTGCGGGCATGACCGGTACTGCAATGACCGAGGCCGGCGAGTTCTACGACATATACAAGCTCGAGGTAATCGAGATACCGACCAACCGCCCCGTGATCCGCAACGACCAGAATGACCGCGTATACCGCACCAAGAAGGAAAAGTATGCCGCTGTCATACAGGAGGTCGAGAAAATGGTGGAAATGGGTCGTCCGGTGCTTGTGGGTACTACCTCTGTCGAAATATCGGAGCTGTTGAGCAAAATGCTCAACCTGCGCCACATACCGCATCAGGTGCTGAACGCCAAGCTGCACCAGAAGGAGGCGGAAATCGTCGCTCTTGCCGGTCAGAAAGGCACTGTGACCATCGCCACCAACATGGCAGGCCGTGGTACGGACATCAAGCTGCCGCAGGAGGTCAAGGATGCCGGCGGTCTTGCCATCATCGGTACTGAACGCCATGAGAGCCGCCGCGTAGACCGCCAGCTGCGAGGCCGTGCCGGCCGTCAGGGAGACCCTGGTTCGTCAGTGTTCTTCGTGTCGTTTGAGGACCAGGTGATGCGTCTGTTTGCC
>URTA01000033.1 GCA_900550645.1 uncultured Porphyromonadaceae bacterium | reverse complement strand
CTGAAAACGAGGAGGAAAAATAATCGAACAGGCGGTGAGCGCGTCGCTCGGAGAGGCGGCGGTTGATAGCCTCCGAACCCTCGGGCGATGCCGCACCAATGACCGTGATACCGCGCAGCACAGACGCAGAATCCGCGTCTGCACGGTTCATGATCTCATCGATGCGCTGCACCAAGCCGCTGTTGGCGTGTCTCGAAAAGTCGAGTTCCGTCCTGCCCTGGCGGAAATACACCTTTACTGTATCTCCTGTTATAGTCTCCGCCATGACGGTGCCGGAAGCCAGCATCAAAGACATTGCCGACATCAAGCATATTTTGCCTGTCAATCGCATTTTACAAATAACCTTTTTCAATCGTGTCCCCGGAATCGTGTTTTTCAAGATTAAAGTTATGACCGCAGAACATCCTCCGCCATTGTCCTGAACACTTGCCCAAACCATATCTGGCTCGCAGCAATGAACTGGACACGGCAAAAACGTGTCATGTTATTTCATAGTATCTACCTCAAAATTCCTATTCCCTCTGGAACGGTGCTTAAATTCCCATTTTACCTAAAAAATACATCAGGCATTTTTGCCACCGCCTGAAGTATTTCCATTTTCGGGCTGCAAAGTTACTCATTTCCGCCCATGCTTTACCCCCCCCGATTGTTAAATAAGATGAATAAAGACTCGTTTGTACGCAGCTTGGGCTTGTGTCGTCTTTGCAGTCGGCTGATATTCTGGGGCTTGTTTAAATTACATCAAAATGCCCTATTACCGCAATTATACCCACTTTTATACCGAGGTCAGAGTGCGCTGGGGGCGTTGTGCCTCGACTGAAGCCAGTCGGTGAGTATTATGACGGCAGCAACGGCATCGGCAGTGCCTTTCTCCTGCCGGCGGCTCTTCTTCATTCCGCCGGCAATCATCTCGCGGTGGGCGATGGCGGAGGTGAACCGCTCGTCATACATTTCAACCGGGATTTCGGGATGCAGCTTGCGCCAGCGGTTGACGAATGGGCGTATATAGCGCATGTTCTCGCTTTCCTCGCCGGCAAGCGTCTTGGGCAGCCCCACGACAAGCAGGTCTACCTGCTCGCGCTGCGTATAGTCAGTGAGAAACGCCTCGAGGTCGCAAGTACGCACAGTAGGCAACGCGCCGGCTGCAATGCGCAGTATGTCGGTAACGGCGATGCCGCACCGCCGCCTCCCGTAGTCAATGGCAAGAACCCGTCCCATGCCGCAAAGGTAACGCTTTTGTGCCAAATACGAAAACCGCCCGCGCCCCGCGCATTTGGAAAAGTCGCAACAATCAACTATTTTTGTACTGAAAAAAGTGTGTTACGGCACAGTAATATTCAGTGGCGATGATAATAGAGCGAAATACATATCTGAACAAACTGATCGCGCGCCGGCACAACGGCATGATCAAGATTGTCACCGGACTGCGCCGCTGCGGCAAGTCGTTTCTGCTTTCCACCATCTATGCAGACTGGCTCAGAAGGCAGGGCGTGGACGATGCGCACCTGATAATCATCAACCTCGAAGACCGTCGAAACCAGGAACTGCGTGATCCGGACGCACTGCTCGCCCACATCGACTCGCGGCTTGGCGACGACAAGATGCACTATATCATGATAGACGAGATACAGCTCGTCCCAGAGTTTGAGGATGTGCTGAACAGCTATCTCAATATGCCCAACGCAGATGTGTATGTCACCGGCAGCAACGCCCGTTTCCTGTCGAGCCAAGTGAGGACTGAGTTTGCCGGGCGTGGTGACGAAATCAGACTCTATCCACTGACATTCAGTGAGTACTATTCGGCTGTAGGCAAAGAGCGTAACGAGGCATTGCGCGACTACATGATATATGGAGGCATGCCTCAAGTCGTGCTGAAAGAAGGCGTTGAGGACAAGGTTGAATTTCTAAGAGTCCTGTTTGAGCGTACCTACGTGCGAGACATTGTGGAGCGGTACAGCCTGAAAAACAAGGAGATACTCGATGAATTGCTCGACATAATGGCATCTTCAGTCGGCGGACTCACAAATGCGACAAAACTCGCCAACACGTTTAAAAGCGTAAAACGCGAGACTGTCAGCCGTAACACGTTGGCAAACTATCTCGACTATATTTGCGAGTCATTCCTCATGGAGAGGGCGCAACGGTATGACATCAAGGGGAAGCGGTACATTGACAGCCCATTCAAATACTATTTCGCAGACTGCGGACTGCGAAATGCCCGGCTGAATTTCAGGCAGGTAGAATATGCGCATTTGCTCGAGAATGTCATTTACAATGAACTCATAGCCCGGGGCTTCAACGTGGATGTCGGCGTGGTGCAAAAAATGGCGCGACAGGATGAGGGTGTTCGTGAACGACAGTACCTTGAGGTGGATTTTGTCTGCAACCAAGGGAGCAAACGCTATTATATCCAATCGGCTTACCGCATGGTCGATGAGGCTAAGGTAAAACAGGAGGAAGCCTCGCTGCGCAACATCGACGATTCGTTCAAGAAGATTATCATACTTGGGGAGTACACACCGGTACTCCACAATGAAGCGGGAATTACCACAATCAGCATATATGATTTCTTGCTGAAAGACAACTCGTTAGAGCTGTAATTTGCGCCGCCGGCTCATTCCCCACTGAAAATAAGTGTGCCATGGCACACTTATTTTCAGTAGAAACGGCAAAACCACTGAAACACAGATTGTTGCAAAGGCGGTTTAACTTGCATTTTTAATACAAAACACTAAGAAACAAAACGCGGTCATTATTCCTGGGCATTGCATGGACACGGCGTGCCGTGTCCGAAGGGCAGATAGGTGGCATCCAGTGTCTTTATTCTCTGAGAACTCAGAGTTGCAGTAAGCAAAACGGGTGTGCCATGCAAATGGCACACCCGTGGTGATTTGTTGAGCGGCAGCTTATTTCTTGTCGCCGAAATAACGCATGTACAGACCGTAGAAGCCGCGTCCGTGACGAGCCTCATCCTTCGCCATCTCATGTACGGTGTCGTGGATAGCGTCGAGGTTGGCCTCCTTGGCGTTCTTGGCGATGCGCATCTTGTCAGCGTTTGCGCCAGCCTCTGCGTGCATACGCTTCTCGAGGTTGGTCTTGGTGTCCCATACCATGTCACCGAGCAGCTCGCAGAACTTGGATGCGTGTTCAGCCTCCTCCCATGCGTAGCGTTTGAACGCCTCTGCGATTTCGGGATAGCCCTCGCGGTCAGCCTGGCGAGACATGGCCAGGTACATTCCGACCTCTGTGCACTCGCCCATGAAGTGGTTGTTGAGGTCCTTGATCATCTCCTCGCCTGTTCCCTTGGCGATGCCGATTTCGTGTTCAGTGACGAATGAGAGAATTTCCTCCTTGCTGAGTTCCTTGAACTTTGATGCGGGAACACCGCACTGGGGGCATTTTGCAGGGGGATTTTCCCCTTCAGCAACGTATCCGCATACGGTGCAAATCCATTCTTTTGCCATAATTGTAGAATTATTAGGTTATTGATTTGTTGATTTTGAGAGTCTTACTGGTTGACGAACTTCTCCAGGCGGTCGAAGAACGTAGGGTCTTCACCGGTGGTAATGTCCACAATCTTGCCTTCGGGGTTGACTATCATCTTGGTGGGGAAGCCCTGGATGCCATAGACCTTGTCAACGCTGTTGTCGGAGGCGGCATTGTACACGTGTACCCACGGCAGCTTGTATTTGGCGACGGCAGTCTTCCAAGCGTCTTCGCTGTCGCCGCAGTCTATTCCTATTACCTCGACTTTGCCGTCATATTTCGCGTATGCCTCTTTCAGCGCGGGGAAGCCCTTGATGCACCAGATGCACCACGACCCCCAGAAGTCGAGTATCACCCATTTGCCACGGAACGAGGATAGGGCAACCTGCCCACCATCGATAGAGGGCAATGTGAAGTCGGGAGCGGGGGCATCGCCGTTTTCGAGGGCTTTCTGGCGGGCTTCAGCCTCGAGACGGCTCTCCGCACTGCGGTTGCTGCGTTCTGCCAGCGGGTATACTATGGATGTCAACGCACCACCGCTGAGCAGCTTGAACATCTGCACTGTCGTTTCCTCGTCCTGAATGGCGGTGACGGCGTATGCGGCTGTCGGCGTGGAGGGGTTGGCGGTGATGAAGTCTGTCAGCACCTTGTCGTAGGCCGTCATGATGCGTGAGATTTCCTCATCCTTGCGTGTGTCGGAGAGTGTAGAGTCGTTTGCAACAGCCTTGTAGCGTTCTGCCACCGGTGTTAGCCAGTCCTCTATTTCCTGCATGCCGTCGATGAGCGGATTGCCCGACAGACGCAGCCTCAGCGGCTCGACGGAGGATATGCTTACAGTCACCTTGTCGCCGGGAGCGGTGTAGAATGTCTCGCGGCCGTCGCCTATCGTCAGGAAGTTGACGGCATTGAAGTCCGGGGTCTTGAACGAGCCACGGTCGCGTATGTCGAGCGAGTCTTTCACCACAGTCTGCACGGCATTGCGTCCTTTGGCATACTCGGCAATGGGCACGGACGTGATGTATACTCTCGTGTCCGCCGGGTTGGAGAGGACTATGTTTATGTCGGCAGATGCCGTCAGTGCGGATGCCGCTGCGGCAAGCGACAGCATCAGGTGTCTTGCTTTCATGTTCGGTTTCTTTTCGGTTATAACAATGTATTGAACTTATTTATTTGCCGCAGCCGGGTGATTTTTCAGCCTCCCGGCAAAATCGGCGTGTAAAGGTAGCAAAAAAAAGGGTATCGCAGAGCATCGGCGCGGAAAAATATAGGCATGCATCGCATCAGCTGCACGCATCATGCTGAATGGCTGTCAGTTGGCTGCTGCGGTTGTTTTTTCAGCGAGAATGTGAAACGCAGCCCGCCGCTGCGCAGGTTCTCGACACGTATATCGCCGCCGTGGAGCAGGACGGCATTGCGGACTATCGACAGTCCCAGCCCGGTTCCGCCGGCACGCCGCGACCGCCCCTTGTCGATGCGGTAGAACCGCTCGAAGAGGCGTGGCAGATGCTCCTCAGGTATGCCGTTGCCGTTGTCGCTCACCGAGACGACCACCTCGCTGCCGGCACTGTTTATCTCTTTCAGCTCGATGCGGTCGCCTCCGGAATAGTTAAGCGCGTTGTCTATAAGGTTGCGGAACACGGAAGCCAACAGGCCCTGGTTGCCGTGCAACTGCTTGCAGTAGGTTATGCCGTTGACAATCGTGAAGCCCTTGGTCTCTGCAGCCGGGGCAAACTCGTCGCACACTTCCGCCACAGTATCGCGCAGGTTGACCTCCTCCATCGCAATGGCAGAGCCGCCCTCGTCGAGGCGCGTTATCTGCGCCACGTCTGTCAGCAGCCTCCGCAACCGGTCGCACGCCGCGCTGCAACGGTTCAGAAACTCAATGCGTTTCTCCTCCGGCAAGTCGGGGTGCGCCTCGAGCGTCTCGAGGCATACCTGCATAGCCGCAACTGGAGTTTTCAGCTCATGGTTGATGTTGTTGGTAAGCTGCTTTTTGATGCGCACTTTCTCCTGCTGCTCGTGGAGGGCGGCGCGGTGCTCGCGCTTCAGGTCGGACTCCGTCTGCTGCAAGCGGGCATACAGGCGCACGATATGATTGGAGATGTCGCCCAGCTCGTCATGCGGGAACGGCTCGGTGTCGTATATGCGGTCGCCGCGCTCTGCCGCCTCGGCGAAACGGTTCAGGCGCGATATGTGAGTGCCGATGCGGCGTGTGGCGAAATATCCCAGCACGCTCATAAGGACGGTTATCCCAACGGTGAACCACAGGAAGCCGTAATCGGCGGCAAGCAGCTCCTGAAGCGGCACGGAATACGGCACGGCCGTGCGCACTATATATTTGTGTCCGCGCTTGGCAGAATAGAAATACGTTTCGCCGGTGCTGTCGCTGTGCCGGCGCAGGGAGAACCCTTCGCCGTGGCGCATGGCATCGGCTATCTCGCTGCGGTCAAGGTGGTTGGTGTCGGGCAGCCGGTCGAGCGAATTGTCATACAGCACATGGCCGGCTGTATCGATGACGCTGACACGCATGTCCGAGAACGGATGCTGCCCGGCGTATGAGGGTATATGCAGCGTGTCGCAAGCGTCGATGTCGTGGAGCAGGCGGCTGTTGACTATCTGCAGCTGCGCGTTCAGCTCCGCAGCCTTGAACTGCCGCTCGCGGTAATACTGGAAACCGGCAAAGCACGCCACCAGCAGCCACGAGTATATCAGCAACCCGACGAAGAGCCGGCGGTGAAACGAGATGTCAGTCCATGAAGCCATAGCCGTAGCCGCGACGTGTCACGATGTTCTTGCCGTACTCGCCCAGCTTCAGGCGCAGCCGCGTGATGTTGACATCCACTACACGGTCGAGCACCACCACCTCTTCTGGCCAAATCAGGCGTATCAGCTCCTCGCGTGAGAAAATGCGTCCCGGGTGCTGCAGCATCGTGTGTATGATTTCAAACTCCTTGCGCGGCATGGGTATTTCCTTGCCGTCCACGCGGCAGGTCTTGTCCTTCATCGACAGGACGAGGCTCTTGTATTGCAGTGTCTCCTCCTCATTTGCAGGCTTCTCGCTCGCAGTCGAGGCATTGCCGGCACGCCGCAGCACGGTGCGTATGCGGGCAAGCACATTCTTGATGGAATACGGCTTGGTGATATAGTCGTCTGCGCCCAGGTCGAGACCCTCCACCATGTCGTCCTCCGAGTCGCGGGCCGTGCAGAAGATGATAGGGATGCCGGCAGTGTCGGCACGTTTGCGCAAAATCTTGGCGAGCTGTATGCCGCTGATGTCGCCCATCATGATGTCGAGCAGGATGAGCGAATATGACGGCAGGTCGAGAGCCAACGCCTCCTCGGCGCTGTAAGCCACGTCAGCCTCGTAGCCTTCCAGCTCCAGGTTCAGCTTGAGAGCCTCGCACAGTGTCTCCTCGTCGTCTACCACAAGTATTTTCCGGTTCATGGTCGTAAAGGGATTATTATCGGTAATATCAGCCACAAAGTTAGTCAAAATCCTCCGCACCGCAAACTCGGTAAAAAAGTGGATTTTGCGATTTCGGGGGAATTGACTATTTTTGCATATTAAATGCCGTGCAGATGCGTGCATGTCGCGCCGGCACGGCATACCGATACACTAATCGCTCGAAATCAATATGAAGGGAATAGTATTGGCGGGTGGCAGCGGCACACGTCTTTATCCTATAACGAAAGGAGTCAGCAAGCAGTTGCTGCCTATCTATGACAAGCCTATGGTATATTACCCCCTGTCGGTGCTGATGCTGGCGGGGATACGCGACATTCTCATCATCTCCACCCCTGACGACCTGCCGATGTTCCGGCGGCTGCTGGGCGACGGCGGCGACTTCGGCTGCCGTCTCGAATACGCAGAGCAGCCTTCGCCTGACGGACTGGCGCAGGCGTTCATCATCGGGCGCGAGTTCATCGGCGACGATGCCGTATGTCTCGTGCTGGGCGACAACATTTTCCACGGCTCTGGCTTCCAGCCGATGCTCACGCGGGCTGTCGAGGATGCCGAGCAGAAGGGGATGGCGACGGTGTTCGGCTATTGGGTAAACGACCCGGAGCGGTACGGCGTGGCGGAGTTTGACGCCGGCGGCAAGTGCATCTCCATAGAGGAAAAGCCGGCGCAGCCGAAATCGAACTATGCCGTCACGGGTCTGTACTTCTATCCTAACAGCGTGGTTGACATAGCCGCGCAAATCAAGCCGTCGGCACGCGGCGAACTGGAGATAACATCAGTCAACAGCTGCTATCTGCAGCAGGAGAGGCTGATGGTACAGACGCTCGGGCGCGGGTTCGCTTGGCTCGACACCGGCACGCATGATTCCCTCGCCGAAGCTTCAATATACGTGGAGGTGCTCGAGAAGCGTCAGGGACTGAAAATCGGCTGCCTCGAGGGGATAGCATTCCGCAACGGATGGATAGACAGCGGCAAGCTGCGGCAGATGGCGACACCGATGGCGAAGAACGGCTACGGGCAGTATCTGCTCAAGTTGGCTGACAGCAAATAAAAAACGCATGCACGGGTATGCGTGCACGTGCATAAACATCTCTGAAACAGTGGAAATAATCAAGACCAATATAGAGGGTGTAGTGGAGGTGAGACCTCGTGTATTCGCCGACCGCAGAGGATATTTCTTCGAGTCGTTCTCGCAGCGCGAGTTTGACGCTCTGGTGCGTCCGGTGCGTTTCGTGCAGGACAACGAAAGCATGTCGTCGCGAGGCGTGGTGCGCGGTCTGCATTACCAGAAGGGCGCGGACGCGCAGAGCAAGCTGGTGCGCTGTGTGCGCGGGCGTGTGCTGGACGTGGCTGTTGACATACGCCGTGGCTCGCCCACTTTCGGGCAGCACGTAGCTGTGGAACTGACTGAGGAAGACCACAACATGCTCTTCGTGCCGCGCGGCTTTGCCCACGGGTTCTCTGTCCTGACGGACATTGCCGTCTTCCAGTACAAGTGCGACAATTACTATGCGCCGCAGAGCGAGGGGGGCATACAGGCTTTCGACCCGCAGCTCGGCATAGACTGGCGGTTTGCTGCCGCCGAGGCCATCGTCTCCGACAAAGACCTGGTGCGGCTGCCGCTGACGGAGGACACCGCCGATTTCGACTACAGCACAGACTATTATCTCTGACACAAAGCCATGAACATTCTTGTCACAGGAGCAAACGGGCAGCTGGGGCGGTCACTGCGCCTCGCCGCTGCCGGAAGCGACGACAAATACACGTTTACCGACATCGGTGAACTTGACATAACGGACGCTGCGGCTGTGGATAAAGCCGTCTTCGATACCGGAGCTGAACTGCTGGTGAACTGCGCGGCATATACCGACGTGAACCGCGCCGAAAGCGACGAGGCGCTCGCCCGCAAGCTGAACGCTGAAGCACCGGGCATACTCGCCTCTGCCATGGAGCGTCACGGCGGTGCAATCATACATATATCAACAGACTATGTATTCGGCGGACTGCCATACAACACCCCGATGACCGAAGACCTGCCCACCTCGCCGCTTGGCGTATACGGCAAGACAAAGCTCGAGGGTGAACAGCTGGTGCGCAGTGCCAACCCGCGCCACGTCATCATACGCACGGCATGGCTGTACAGCGAGTACGGCCGCAATTTCGTCAAGACGATGCTCGACCTGACGGCGCGTATGCCGCAGGTGAAGGTGGTGTTCGACCAAGCAGGGACTCCCACCTACGCGCCTGACCTGTCACGCGCAATAGTGCGCATTGTCGAAGCATTGAAGACTCCCGAGGCTGACGAATGCTACGGCACTTACCACTACTCTGATGAGGGAGTATGCTCATGGTATGATGTGGCACGCCGCATCGCTGTCCGCGCAGGACGCGGCGGCAACGTCGTAACCCCATGCCACAGCAGCGAGTTCCCCTCGCCCGTTGAACGCCCGGCATATTCGGTCCTCGACAAGACCAAGATAAAGGAACGGTTCGGGGCCGAAGTGCCGTACTGGACTGACTCGATAGATACCTGCATCGGCAACTTGCTTAACGGCTGAACGTTGCCGACTGAAACAACAATACCCACCCAACGAACATGGACTTCAAACGAAACATAATTGTCACCGGCGGCGTCGGCTTCATAGGCTCGCACGTCGTGCGGCTGCTGGTCAACAAATACCCGGAATACCGCATCATCAACGTTGACAAACTCACATACGCCGGCAACCCAGAAAACCTGCGCGACGTGGAGGCTGCCCCAAACTATGTCTTTGAACACGCCGACATCTGCGACACCGACACCATGCGAGCCATTATGAACCGCTACGGTGTGGACGGCGTGATACACCTCGCCGCCGAGAGCCATGTGGACCGTTCCATACGTGACCCTTTCGCTTTCGCCCGCACCAACGTCATGGGTACGCTTTCGCTGCTACAGGCAGCACGCGAACTGTGGGAAGCATCGCCTGAAGGGTATAAGGGCAAGCTGTTCTACCACATCTCGACCGACGAGGTATACGGCGCACTGGAGATGACCCGCCCCGACGGCGAGGCTCCGTATGGCGATGACTTCTTCACCGAAGAGACACGGTACTCCCCGCACTCTCCATACTCGGCTTCCAAGGCCTCGTCTGACCATTTCGTGCGGGCATTTCATGACACCTACGGCATGCCGGTCATCGTGACCAACTGCTCAAACAATTACGGCCCGTATCAGTTCCCGGAGAAGCTGCTGCCCCTCTTCATCAACAACATCGTCCACCGCCGCCCACTGCCCGTATACGGCAAGGGGCAGAACGTGCGTGACTGGCTGTATGTCGAGGACCATGCCCGCGCCATAGACCTCATCTTCCACAGTGGCAAGCCCGGCCGCACATACAACATCGGCGGCTTCAACGAGTGGAAAAATATCGACATCGTCCATGCCCTCATTGCCGTCACCGACCGGCTGCTCGGCCGTCCCGAAGGGGACTCGCTGGGGCTGATAACATACATCGAGGACCGCAAGGGACACGACCTGCGGTATGCAATCGACTCGACGCGGCTGAAAGAGGAACTCGGCTGGAAACCGTCGCTGCAGTTTGAGGAGGGTCTCGAGAAGACTGTGCGCTGGTATCTTGACCATCAGGAATGGACCGACCACATCACCTCTGGCGAATACCGCAACTATTACCGCCGTATGTACGGTGAAGAGATGAAATAATCCACACTGTCAACACGTTATACAGTCATGAACCGTCTGTTGACCATACTTGCCGCATTCGTTGCAGCCATTGCGGCAGCATCAGCGCAGGGTGTACCCGACATGGGGGAGATACTCCGCGCCACCGAGCGTGCCGCCGCCGAGGCAAATGAGGGCACTGCAGAAGTGCTTGACGGCATTGCTGCCTCGATGCGCCGGCAGCGGTCGTCCATGTCGCAGACCATGGACGGTGTTGCCGCAGCCATGCGTGCCGCCGGTTCATCATCGGGCAGTGACAGCAACGCCTCCACCGCTGGTGATTTTGCTTCCGCTGGGATAACTTATTCCACCTACGGCATCGACGCGCGTCAGGACATCGCTCGGTCGGCAACCGGCACTGGCTATGTCAACCCGTTTGTCATGGGAACATATTCGCCGACCACGACATACGCCGCTCCAGGCGGCAGCCGATACATCAACACCGGATACGGCACGACCAAGGCCGCACCCGTCAGCGGCTCGCTTGTCAGCGGTTTCGGCTACCGCCCTACATTTGGCAGGATGCACTACGGGGTTGACTTGCAGCTTAATACAGGCGATACTGTCCGTGCTGCCTTCGAGGGCAAAGTTGTCCTCGTCTCCAACGACCCCGACGGCTATGGACGGTATGTCAAGGTGAAGCACGCCGACGGCATGGAGACCATATACGGACACTTATCCGCACCGCTCGTAGTACACGGACAGTACCTGCGAGCCGGGCAGCCTCTCGGCATAGGCGGCTCAACTGGCAACGCCACCGGGCCGCACCTGCATTTCGAGACGCGCATTGCCGGCGTTGCCGTTGATCCCGCAAACTATTTCGACTTTGACAGCCACGGCAACGCCAAGCCGCGCGACAACGGCAAAAGCGGCAGCAAGAAGGAACGCAGCACACAGCACAAGCAGCCGACGAAATCCGTGCCTCGTGTCGCCGGACTGAAAACCGAGACCGTGGCCTCGGCGGCATCAGCAACCGCCAAGCCCCGCACGGCGACATACCGCGTCCGCCGTGGTGACACTCTCGAGAAGATAGCCCGCGAACACGGCATGAGCGTCGGCGAACTGTGCCGCATCAACAAGATGTCGAAATACACTCCCATGTACAACGGCAAGGTTATACGACTGAAATGACACCATTGTCAGCACACAGCCATTTGCGCCGCACGGCTCTCGCGGCAATGGTCATACTCCTCTGCACGTGCTTTGTCTCTGTGGTAACTGCCGCTCCGAAAGGCGGCAAGAAGAAAGGGAACAGCCAGTACATCGACTACATAGAACGCTTCGCGCCGCTCGCTATCGAACAGATGAAACAAGCGGGCATACCAGCGTCAATCACCCTCGCGCAAGGGCTGCTCGAGAGCAGCGCGGGTATGTCAACACTCGCTCGCGAGGGCAACAACCATTTTGGCATAAAATGCGGCAACTGGATCGGCCCGTCGATGCTGCGTGACGACGATGCTCCCGACGAGTGTTTCCGCGTCTACTCGTCAGCTGCCGAGAGCTATGCCGACCATTCGCGCATACTCAAGGCCAAGCGGTACAAGCGTCTCTTCGACCTCGCCCCGGGCGACTACGCCGGCTGGGCTCGCGGGCTGAGCGAATGTGGCTATGCCACCGACCCGAACTATGCCGACCGCCTCGTGACAATAATCGAGCTGTACGGGCTGACGCGCTACGACAGCGGCGCGGCGGATGTCGACGACGTGGTGCAGTTCATCTTCGGCGCGTTGCAGAGTTCGCACGCCGTGCGACGCTCTCGCAGCCTTCACTATGTGGTAGCCGCACCCGGCGACACATACCTCGCCATTGCTCGCGAGTTCAACATGAAGGTGACAGACCTGCTGCGGTACAACGACGCCGAGCGTGACGGCGAAATCAAGGCATGGGAAGAGGTCTACCTGCAGGAGAAGCACAAAGACGCGCCCTCCGGGCAGAAGAAAGTGACGATAGGCGAGGGTGAATCGATGCACTCGATAGCCCAGCGGTTCGGCATGCAGCTATCCACGCTGCGCCGCCTCAATCCGAAAGCGAAAGACCGCCCCGGCACCGTCCTCCTCCTCCACTGACCGCCGTCACCTCATTTTTATGGGCGGGGATAGGGGCTGAACGAGAAAATTGTGTTAAATTCGCGCAGTGAAACAGTGTCCGCGCCGAGCGGCCCCTGCCGGGCGTGGGACAAACGGAAATGTAGATGAATTATTCGATTATTGATTTCATCAGCCTGTTGGGTGCGGTCTGCCTGTTCCTCTACGGCATGAAAGTCATGAGTGAGGGCCTGCAGAAAGCTGCCGGCGACCGGTTGCGCAACATATTGGGTGTCATGACCAAGAACCGCGCCATGGGCGTGATAACTGGTATGGCGATAACGGCTCTTATCCAGAGCTCGAGCGCATCGACGGTTATGGTGGTGTCGTTTGTGAACGCGGGCCTGATGACGCTGCAACAGGCCATGGCGGTGATTTTCGGCGCGAATGTCGGCACCACGTTTACCACGTGGATCATCTCTGCTTTCTCGTTTGAAGTCAACATTTCCGACTACAGCATCATACTGCTTGCCATAGGCGTGCCGATGCTTTTCATGAAGCGCAGCTCGGTCAAGTCGCTTGGAGAGTTCCTTATAGGTTTCTGCCTGTTGTTCATGGGCTTGGACCTGATAAACCGTTTCGTCCCGAACCTTCAGGAAAATCCGGAGCTGCTGCACTCCATGGCCAATTATACGTCTATGGGATTCGGCTCGGTGCTGATATTTTTCGCCATAGGCGTTATTATCACGATGGTGGTGCAGAGTTCAGCGGCTACGTTTGCGGTGACGCTCATCATGTGTTCGCAGGGGTGGATAAGTTTCGAGTTAGGGTGTGCAATAGTTTTAGGCGGCAATATAGGCACGACGATAACGCCGGTGCTTGCGTCGCTTGGCGGCAATCTTGCTGCCAAACGGACGGCGATGGGGCATGTGCTGTTCAATGTAATCGGCTCGGTGGTAGCCCTGTGTGTGTTCTACCCGTTCATGGAGCTGGTGGGCAGCATCACGGCGGATTTTCACGGCCTCAACCCTATGGACATCACTCGTGCGCAGGAGGCCGGGATAGAGCCCTCACGACTGTTCACGCCTGACGGCGGGCTTACCTCGTATGCACAGTCTTCCGTGGCGTTGGGCCTGGCGATATTCCCGACGGTGTTCAACACTATCAACCTCAGCATCATGATATGGTTTACCAACCTGTATGTCAAGGCAGTGCGTTGGCTCATGCCGGCTCACAAGCGTGACAAGGAGGACGAGTTCTCGCTCAAATTCATCGGCCGAGGCATACTGAAGGCTTCAGAACTCGACATCACCCAGGCGCAGAAGGAGATAGCCGTCTACGGCGAGCGTGTCAAACGTATGCTCGACATGGCGCGTGACATGATACATACGGACAACAATGACGAGCATTACATAAAGGTCTACAGCCGCATAGAGAAGTATGAGGACATCTCTGACCGCATGGAGATTGAGATAGGCAAGTTCCTTAACCATGTGGCGGAGGGGCGGCTGTCGCCGGAAGGCAAGATGCGCGTGGCGGGCATGCTGCGTGTCATCTCGGAAATCGAGTCCATAGCCGACGGGTGCTACAACATTGCCAAGACGCTCGACCGCCGCGACCGCTGCCATGTCAAGCTGGATGACCGCATCCTGCACGAGATAGACAACATGTACGACCTTGTGGAGGAAGGAATGGACAATATGCTCGAGCTGCTGCGCGAGATGGAGACACCGTCGGACTCGCTCATCATCAAGGCGTACAACAAGGAGCGGGAAATCAACAATTACCGCAACCGTCTGCGCGACACCAACATCGACAACATCAACAACCACCTGTACGACTATCAGGAGGGCATATTCTTCATGGACCTGATAGGCGAGGCGGAGAAGCTCGGCGACTATATGATAAATGTGGTCGAGGGCGTGAAATACCAGTTCAAGGCTGACGCTGACGCATGAGCGCGGCAGAGGCTGCAAACGAAAATACAGACAAGACAAAACAAAGACTGAGAAATGAGATATTGCGTGATAATGTGCGGCGGCATCGGGTCGCGGTTCTGGCCCGTAAGCCGTCAGGAGAAACCGAAGCAGTTCCTCGATTTTTTCGGCACGGGACGCTCGCTGCTGCAGATGACCGTAGACCGTATACTGCCGCTGGTGGACATCAGCCGCATCCTGCTGGTGACCAACCGCCAGTACGCCGACATGATAGCTGAGCAGCTGCCGGACTTGCCTCGCGGCAACATACTCTGCGAGCCGGCACGCCGCAACACTGCGCCCTGCATCTGCTGGGCTGCAAACCATATAAAGGCTCTCGACCCGGACGCTTCGATGGTCGTGCTCGCTTCTGACCACCTAATCATGCGCGAGGAGCAGTTTCGCGACGATATCAGAGCCGGGCTGGAATATGTGGAGGCTACGGGCAACCTGCTGACGCTCGGCGTGAAGCCGACGTGTCCGCATACGGGCTACGGCTACATTCAGACCGGCGCGTTCTGCGACGACTTCCCTGCCGTGCGCCGCGTGAAGTCATTTACCGAGAAGCCTGACCTCGAGATGGCGAAGCTGTTCCTCAGCTCCGGCGAGTTCTACTGGAACTCCGGCATGTTCCTGTGGCGCGTGTCGTCGATACTCGAGGCGTTCCGCGCACACGCGCCGGAAATGGCAGCCCTGTTCGAGGACGGCGCGGGCGTGTACGGCACGGAGGGCGAAATGCAGTTCATCGACACGCAGTTCCCAAATGCCACCAACATCTCGATAGACTACGCCATAATGGAGAAGGCCTCCAACGTGTATGTCAAGACCGTGGATTTCGGGTGGACAGACCTGGGCACATGGAAGGCTCTGTATGACATCTCCCCTCGCAACCAGCGCGGCAATGTGACGCAGAACTGCGAGGTGCTGGAGACGGACTGCACCAACAGTGTGTTCACCTCTGACGCTGACAAGATCATAGTGGCCTCCGGGCTTGACGGCTATATAGTGGCGCAGAGCGGCAACGTGCTGATGATATATCCCATGGAGAAGGAGCAGCACATACGACAGGTGGTCAACGAGGTTAAGACGCGCTTCGGCGAGGATTTCGTATAACGCAGCCGGCACGCCCGGCACAACAGCGTAAGACAATGAAGATAGCATTAATAGGATACGGCCGCATGGGCCATATCATCGAGGAGGTGGCACGCGAGCGCGGCCACAATATAGCATGCACCATCGACGTGGGCGAGGAGGGGAAGTTCGCTTCTCCGGAGTTCGCCTCGGCTGATGTGGCGATAGAGTTCAGCATCCCCACGGCTGCGGTGGGCAACATAGCCGCGTCGCTGGCAGCCGGTGTCCCCGTGGTGTGCGGCACTACCGGGTGGCATGACCGTCTGGACGAGGTGAAAGGCCTCGTGGCGCAGCACGGCAAGGCTGCCATGTATGCCACCAACTTTTCGGTGGGCGTGAACCTGTTCTGGGCTGTCAACCGCTACATGACACGCCTGATGAGCCGTTTCGCGCAGTACCGTCCACAGGTGACGGAGACGCACCATATCCACAAGCTCGACCACCCCTCGGGGACGGCGATAACGACTGCAGAGCAGATGATAGCTGCCGACGGCCGCCTGACGCGCTGGGAGGAGAGCGAGATACCGCTGGCAGAGGACGTGCTGAACGTGCGCTACCGCCGCGACGGCGAAGTGCCGGGCATCCACACGGTTTCGTGGCGGAGCGGCGAGGACACCCTCGAGCTGACGCATACGGCACACTCGCGGCGCGGGTTCGCGCTCGGCGCGGTGCTTTCAGCCGAATGGCTTGCCGTCCGTCCGGCGGCTCTGTACGCCATATCCGACATGTTTAACGAGATAATACCAGAACAATGACAGAAATAATGAAGGAAGCGGCACGCCCCGGGGCTGCCGTTGAGGACAAGTCACTGATGGGACGGTTGCGGCGCGTCAAGACCACGCGCTGGATACGGTTCGGCATCGTGTCGGTGATTTTCCTGCTTTGGGTGATATGGATGGGCAACGCCTGGCTGCTGCCGTTGTGGCTGCTGCTGGCAGACATATACATAACCTCCTACATACCATGGACTTGGTGGAAGAAGGAGAAAGGCCCGTTGCGCTCTATAATGAGCTGGGTGGACGCGATTGTCTATGCCCTGGTGCTGGCGTATTTCGTCTTCTCGTTCATCGGGCAGCAGTACAACATTCCCTCGTCGTCGCTTGAGAAATCGCTTCTCGTGGGCGACTACCTGTGGGTGAACAAATACGTCTACGGCCCTCGAGTGCCGCAGACCCCCCTGCATTTCCCGCTGGCGCAGCACACGCTCCCCTTCGGGCTTGGCAAGAGCTACATAGAGAAGCCGCAGCTGGCATACCACCGTCTGCCGGGGCTTCGCTCCGTGGAGCGCGGCGACATCGTGGTGTTCAACTATCCGCAGGGCGACACCGTGGCTTTCAAGATACAGAACCCGGACTATTACTCGATAGTGTATGATTTGCACAGCAAAGGCATTGCCGACCCGCGCCGGTACATACGCGAGAACCCTCAGCAGTTCGGCGAGGTGGTATGGCGTCCCGTAGACCGCCGCGAGAACTATGTCAAGCGAGCCATAGGCCTTCCCGGCGAGCGGCTTAGCATCATCAATGACGTGGTGTACATCAACGGCCGCGAGATACACAACGCGCCGCTTGTGCAGTTCAACTATATTGTCACTGTGCGTACTCCGATAGCCGACAGCAAGTGGCAGGAACTCGGCGTGCGTGCCGACGACCGCAAGCCTGTCACGCTGAACGGCGAGACATTCTATGACGTGCCGCTCACTGCCGACATGAAGAAGGAGGTGGAGAAGTGGCCTGAGGTCAGCGGACCGCTTGTGCGCGAAGCTGACTCGGGGCTGTTTGACTTGGGCGGCGTTTTCCCCATCGGAAGCGGCTATCCTTGGACTCGAAACAATATGGGCGAGATATGGATACCCAAGCGCGGCGTTACGCTGCACCTGACGCTTGCCAACCTGCCGATGTACGAGCGTGCCATACACACCTACGAGGGTAACGACCTGCAGGTGCGCGACGGCAAGATATACATCAACGGCGAGCAGACGGAATACTACACGTTCCGCATGGACTACTACTGGATGATGGGCGACAACCGCGACCGCTCTCTCGATTCGCGCTACTGGGGATTCGTCCCGGAAGACCACATCATCGGTTCGCCCGCAATCATAGCCATCAGCCTCGACGAGGAGCGCGGCTGGCTGGACGGCAAGATACGTTTCGGACGCATATTGCGCGACCCGAACCCGGGCAAGGCACAAGTGAAATGATACCGTACATGGCGTCTCTCGGGTGGTATGCCGCCGGTATAACCGGCCGTGAGGCTGTGCCGGAGCGCGGCCGCTGGAACCGCGCATACATCGACACAGGCGCCGGCGGGGGGATGCTCACCGTGCCTGTGCGCGGCGGCGCGGGAGCGGTGCGCCATGCCGACCCGGCGACGCTGGAAGTGGACGATTCGCGCAACTGGCGGCACGTCCACCTCGGCGCAATCAACGCCGCCTACGGGCGCACGCCCTATTACCCGCATTTCGCGCCCGAGATACTCGCCACAGTAGGCGACCGCTCGCTATCACGGCTGGCAGACATCGCCGCCGGCATAGACGCGGCAGTGCGCCGCCACCTGCATCTCGATACTCTCGTCCCGCAGATCGCCGGTGCCGATGCCACGACCCGGCGTCGCCTCGCCGGCTATGCTGCGCAGTACGATGCCGAGGCTTCGGCAGATGCCATGCGGCTGTCTGCCCTGCACTACCTGTTCCGTTACGGCCCTGACGCAATATTCCTGATAGCGCGTCCGTTACTCTCTTGATATGAAAAGGTGTACCGCCATACTTTTCAGCTTCCTGCTCGCGCTTGTTTTCGCCACCGACAACCATGCCAACGCTGCCACCGACGGAGACGAGCTGCCCGATATGCGCATCAAGGTGCAGGTATACACGGGCTACAAGCGGTTTGTGGACGAGTACGGCGACAATGTGGTGATGACATATATACGCGACGTGTATGTGTTTCCGCCAATGGTGTTCAAAAACAAGAAGGAGGAGGAGTTCTACTGGCGGACAGTGCGCGACGTGCGCAAGACACTGCCGTATGCCAAGCTGGCGTACCGCACGCTGTGCGAGACATACGAGTACATACAGACCATTCCCGACAAGAAACAGCGCGAGGCGCACCTGAAACGCCTCGAGCATGACATATTCGAGAAATACAAACCGGTCATCAAGAAGATGACCAAAGGACAGGGCAAGATGATGCTCAAGCTCATCAACCGAGAGACCAACCAGTCGTCATACAACATCGTCAAGGCGTTCCTCGGCTCGTTCCGCGCCGGGTTCTGGCAGACCTTCGGCCGGTTTTTCGGCATGAACATGAAGGTCGATTTCCGCCCGCAGAGCAACCACGAGGATGCCATAATCGAGCGTGTGGCGATACTCATAGAGCAGGGAGCGTTGTAGCCCGTCCGTAACCCAAATACGAAACCCAAGACAGACAACATACTCATTCACAATGACACACAGTTACGACTACATAGTAATAGGTTCGGGCATCGCAGGCATGAGCTTTGCCCTGAAAGTGGCAGCTACGGGCGCTAAGGTCGCCCTGATATGCAAGACCACGCTCGATGAGGCCAACACGTATTTCGCGCAGGGGGGCGTGGCAAGCGTCACCAATCTCGAGCTTGACGACTTCGAGAAGCACATCCATGACACCATGGTCGCCGGCGACTGGCTCTCCGACCCGGCGGCGGTGCGCAAGGTGGTCACCGAGGCTCCGGAGCAGATACGCCAGCTGATAGCCTGGGGCGTGGACTTCGACAAGAAGGAGGACGGCACGTTTGACCTTCATCGCGAGGGCGGCCACTCCGAGTTCCGCATACTCCATCATGCCGACAACACGGGCGCGGAGATACAGATGTCGCTCGTGAAGCGTGTCAAGGACACTCCCAACATTGACATCTACGAGCATCATTTCGCCGTGGAAATCATCACGCAGCACCACCTGGGACGCACCGTGACGCGGCGCACGCCCGACATCTGCTGCTACGGCGCATACGTGCTCGACGAGCGGACTGGCGCGGTCGAGACGTTCCTGGCTCGCATCACGGTCATGGCAACCGGCGGCGTGGGCGCGGTCTACACCACCACGACCAACCCGCTCATCGCCACTGGCGACGGCATCGCCATGGTCTACCGCGCCAAGGGCACTGTCCGCGACATGGAGTTCATACAGTTCCACCCCACCGCTCTCTACCACCCGGGCGACCGCCCCTCGTTCCTCATCACGGAGGCCATGCGCGGCTACGGCGCAGTGCTGCGTGACCTGGACGGCAACGAGTTCATGCAGAAATACGACCCGCGCCTGTCGCTTGCGCCGCGTGACATTGTGGCTCGCGCCATCGACTCGGAGATGAAGCTCCACGGCACGGACCATGTATACCTCGACGTGACAGCAAAAGACCCCGACGAGACGCGCCGCCATTTCCCGACTATCTACGAGAAATGCCTATCGCTGGGCATAGACATCACCCGCGACATGATACCCGTCGCCCCGACGGCGCACTACCTATGCGGCGGCATTGCCGTTGACCTCAACGGCGAGTCGTCCATCAAGCGGCTGTATGCCCTGGGCGAGTGCAGCCGCACTGGCTTGCACGGCGGCAACCGCCTGGCATCCAACTCGCTCATCGAGGCTGTCGTATATGCCGACGCTGCTGCCAAGCATGCCTCTGCCAACATCGGCGCGTATGACCTGCGCACCGACATCCCCGAATGGAACGACGAGGGGACGGCGCACCCCGAGGAGATGGTGCTCATCACCCAGAGCGTCAAGGAGGTCAACCAGATAATGGGATACTATGTGGGAATAGTGCGCAGCGACCTGCGCCTCAAACGTGCATGGAGCCGCCTCGACATCCTATACGAGGAGACAGAACGCCTCTTCAAGGTGAGCAAGCCCTCTCGCGAGCTGTGCGAACTGCGCAACATCATCAACGTGGCATACCTCATCATGCGCCAGGCCATGGAGCGCAAGGAAAGCCGCGGACTGCACTATACTGTGGACTATCCTCACAAGTGAGTAACAAACTGACATACATACATTAACGATATAATATGCTGACCCCAAGACTGCGCTATGCCGCACTCGCCGCGATAGCCGCCCTCATAGTCCCCTCTGCCGTCATTTCGGCGCAGAAGAGCGCGGACGCCGCGCTCGCTCGCAAGATGAACACTTTCTCTGCAATCATCAACGAGCTGCAGCAGAACTATGTGGACTCTATCGAAATTGACAAGACATTCGATGCTGCCATCAACACCATGATGTACACCATCGACCCGTACACGGAATACTACAACGTGGAGGAGCGGAAGAATTTCGAGACCATGACCACCGGCGAGTTCGGAGGCATCGGATCAAGCATACTCTACCGTGACGGCGCGACATACATCTCCGGGCCGTTTGAGGGCTCTCCGGCGGCGCGTGCCGGGCTGCGTGCCGGCGACGAGATACTGCGCGTAGACACGACCTCCACGCGGGGAATGACTTCTGACCAGGTTGTGTCAATGATGCGCGGCACCCCCGGCACGTCGGTGACACTGCAGGTGAAACGCCCGTATGTGACGGACAGCATACTCTCGTTCACGTTTGGCCGCGAGCTGGTCAAAAGCCCGTCGGTGCCGTACTACGGCATGGTGGCAGACGGCATCGGCTACATAACGCTCACACAGTTTATTGAAAAATCCGCCTCTGAAGTCAAGACGGCCATAGAGGAGCTGACACGCACCGCGCCGCTGCGCGGCATCGTGCTCGACCTGCGCAGCAACGGCGGCGGCCTGCTGGAAGCTTCGATAGACATACTCGGCTATTTTCTTCCAAAGGGGACGGAAGTGCTGCGCACTCGCGGCAAGAAGGAGGAGCGCATATTCAAGACCACGCACCGCCCGCTGCTGGAGAACGTGCCGCTCGTGGTGCTGATAGACAACGGCTCGGCTTCCGCCTCCGAGGTGACTGCCGGGGCGATACAGGACCTCGACCGTGGCGTGCTGGCCGGCTCGCGCAGCTTCGGCAAGGGGCTCGTGCAGACCACCCGGCCGCTGCCCTACAACGAGCTGCTCAAGTACACTACCGCGAAATACTATATCCCCTCGGGTCGTCTCATCCAGGCTCTCGACTATTCGCACCGCGACGCTAACGGTGCTGCAACTCGCACGCCCGACTCGCTTACCAACGTATTCCACACCCGCGCCGGACGCGAAGTGCGTGACGGCGGAGGACTAAAGCCGGATGTAGAGATAGACTGGGGAGAGGGAAACCGCCTGATGTACAACCTGGTGCGCGACAACTGGATGTTTGATTACGCCAACCGCTATGCCAATACCCATGACAGCATCTGCGCTCCCGAGGATTTTGTCATAACCGACGAGATATACGAAGATTTCAAGCAGTTCATAGACCCCGAGAAGTTCAAGTATGACAAGGTCTGCGAGGAGGGCATAAACACCCTACGCAAGACCGCCGAAGCCGAGGGGTACATGAACGACGACGTAAGCCGCCAGTTTGACGAGCTTGCCAAGGCTCTGACGCACGACCTGCAGAGCGACCTCGACCTGAAGCGCGAGGAAATAGCGGAATACCTTGCCATTGAGATAGTGGAACGCTACTACTATGCTCGCGGGCAGAACATACAGTATCTCAAGAATGACAAGGGTGTCAAAACCGCCATTGAGATACTCAACGATCCGGCACGCTACAAGGAACTGCTCTCGGCAAAGAAATAAGCGGACGACATGAAACTGGGTCAAGCCATCAGCCGGTTCATGACACCGGCGCGTATCGCAGCAATCGACACGGCAATCTCCGACCGCTCGTGCCGAGGCCTTGCCATATCCGGCCTTGCCGGCAGTGCGCCGGCTGCCGTCATAGCCTCGCTGAAGAAAAGGCGTGACCCGGCTCTCGTCATCGCCAACGACGCGGACGCCGCCGCGTATATGTACACCGACATCGCCGCAATAGCCGGCGAGGGAAGCGTGGCTCTGTTCCCCTCGGGCTACCGCCGCCACATCAAGTACGGCCAGCCAGACCCGCCCTCACAGATACTACGCGCCGAGACGCTCGAGGCGTTGCGGCGCGGCTCTATACGCTGGATTGTCACCTATCCGGAGGCGGTAGCCGAGAAAGTCCCCGAGCCGGAAACCATGGACCGAAACTGCCTCGCTTTCGCCACCGGCGACAAGTGCATACGCCAGGACTGCATCGACCGTCTGCGCGAACTCGGCTTCGTGTCAGTGGACTATGTCTACGAGCCTGGGCAGTTTGCCTCGCGAGGCTCGATACTCGACGTGTTCTCATACGCCAACGAGTTGCCATACCGCATCGACTTCTTTGACGACGAGATTGACTCAATACGTACATTCAATGTCGAGACGCAGCTCTCGGAGCAACGCGCCAACGCGGCTACCATAGTCCCTGCCAACGTTCAGGCGCAGGCCGACGGAGTGTCGCTGCTTGACACACTTGCCGGCGCTACCGTGGTCTACTGCCAGTCGGTAGCGTGGACGCTTTCATCCATACGCGAGGTCTGTGCGACGCAGCTGTCGCTCTCTGTCATCGAGAGCGGAGAGGGGGAGACAGACGCCACGCAGCATCTCGTCGATGCAGAGCAGTTCATAGCACGGCTGAAGTCATTCCGTACAGTGCAGTACGGCGCGGCTTCAGACACCCCGGACTTCCGCCCCTCGGCAACCGTGACCATCGACTGCACGCCGCAGGTGCTGTACCACAAGAATTTCGAGATAATTTCCAAGTCGTTCTCGGAATTGCTTGCTGAGGGATATTCGCTTTTCATACTCAGCGACAACCCCCTCCAGAACGAGCGTCTGCGCACCATTTTTGCCGAGCGAGGCGACGACATCCCTTTTACCCCGGTGGAATCGACTTTGCACCAGGGATTTGTAGACCGCGAGAACCGCGTGTGCCTGTTCACCGATCACCAGATATTCGACCGTTTCCACCGCTATCACTTGCGCTCTGACCGCGCACGCAGCGGCAAGCTGGCCATGAGCCTCAAGGAGCTGAGCCGCATCGAGACCGGTGACTACATAGTCCACATCGACCACGGCATCGGGCAGTTTGCCGGGCTTGTGCGCATGCCTATGGGTGATGTCACGCAGGAGATGATAAAGCTCGTCTACCAGAACAACGACGCTGTATATGTGAGCATACACTCGCTGCACAAGTTGTCTAAGTACCGTGGCAAGGAGGGTGTGCCGCCGCGTGTCAACAAGCTGGGCAGCGGCGCATGGAACAGGATAAAGGAGCGCACCAAGACGCGCGTCAAGGACATTGCCCGCGACCTGATAAAGCTTTATGCCGCCCGCCGCGAGGAGAAAGGCTTCAGCTTTTCCCCCGACTCGTATATGCAGCATGAGCTTGAGGCTGGATTCCAGTACGAGGATACCCCTGACCAGATGAAGGCTGTGGAGGCTGTCAAGGCTGACATGGAGTCGCCGCGCCCCATGGACCGCCTCGTCTGCGGAGACGTGGGCTTCGGCAAGACCGAAATTGCCGTCCGCGCCGCGTTCAAGGCTGCCGCAGACAACAAGCAGACCGCCGTGCTTGTGCCGACTACGGTACTCGCAATGCAGCACTACAAGACATTTTCCGAGCGGCTCAAGGACATGCCGGTGCGTGTAGACTACCTGTCACGCGCTCGCAAGCCCAAGGAGACCAAGCAGATACTCGCAGACCTCGCCGAGGGGAAGATAGACATACTCATCGGCACGCACAAGCTCATCGGCAAGACCGTCCATTTCAAGGACCTCGGGCTGCTGGTCGTTGACGAAGAGCAGAAATTTGGCGTGGCGGTCAAAGAGAAGCTCAAGCAGCTGAAAGTCAACGTTGACACGCTCACCATGAGCGCGACACCGATACCGCGCACATTGCAGTTCTCGCTCATGGGTGCTCGCGACCTCAGTTCGCTCAATACGCCGCCGGTCAACCGCCAGCCCATTGTCACCAATGTGGCTCCGTTCAGCGATGACATCGTGGCGGAGGCTATCAACTTTGAGGTGAGCCGTGGCGGGCAGGTGTTCTTCATAGCCAACCGCATAGACCGCCTCACCGACCTGAAGAACCGTCTGGAGCTGCTCATACCGCACATACGCATTGTCATAGGCCACGGGCAGATGCCGCCCGAAACCCTCGAACAGTCTATCTGCGACTTTTCCGCCGGCAAATACGACATACTCCTCTCCACCACCATAGTGGAGAACGGTGTGGACATGCCTAACGTGAACACGATAATCATCGACTCGGCGCAGAATTTCGGCCTCAGTGAGCTGCACCAGCTGCGCGGCCGTGTGGGACGCTCCTCGCGCAAGGCGTTCTGTTACCTGCTCACGCCCCCAGGGCTGCCACTTACGCCCGAGGCGAAACGCCGCCTGCAGGCCATCGAGAGCTTCTCCGACCTCGGCTCGGGAATACACATTGCCATGCAAGACCTCGACATACGCGGCGCGGGCAATCTGCTCGGCGCAGAGCAGAGCGGCTTCATAGCTGACCTCGGCTATGAGGCGTACCAGCGCATCCTCAAGGAGGCTGTCCTGGAGCTGAAGACCGAGGAGTTCGGCGACACGTTTACCGATGCCGCCGCCGGCAAGGACGAGGAGTTTGTCGCCGACTGCCAGGTGGAGAGCGACCTGCAGCTGATGCTGCCGTCCTCATACGTTCCGCAGGAGAGCGAGCGCATTTCCCTCTACCAGCAGCTCGACAACATGGAGAGTGACGAGCAGATGCAGGCATTCCGCGACAACCTCATCGACCGCTTCGGCGCGATACCCGAAACTACCGAAGAGCTTATACGCATAGTGCCTATGCGCCGCGCAGCCGTGCGCCTCGGCATAGAGCGCATCAACCTCAAGGCCGGCAAGATGTACCTCTATTTTGTCCATGACGACAACAAGGCCTACTACCAGTCGGCTGCCTTCGGGCGCATGCTGACATACCTGCAGCTGAATTTCCGCCGTGCAAACTTGCGCGAGGCGCGTGGCAAGCGTTCCATGGTCGTGGACGGAGTGACGACGACTGCCGAGGCTCTCTCCATATTGCAGACCATCCTGTCGCTGCCGACAGCTTCATGAACGCCCTGCCATGACACGAATATGCCGACTGCTTATACTGACGCTTGCTGCAATAGCCGCTGCCTGTTCGCACTCCCATTCTGACGGCTGTGAACAGACCGATGAGGCGCGTATGCACGAGTATGTGATAGAAGGAAAGGTGCATTACCTCGACGGTGAGTACAATGATGCTCTCGACGCGCTGTACAAGTACCTCGAACTGTCGTCCAAAACCGGCGAAGGCGGCAGCGTCGATGACATGATGAACGCATACATAATGCTCGGCAACATCCACCTCGCATTCTCTGAATATGTGCGGGCAGCTATTACGAGGAGGGGCTGCGACGCAGCCGCGAGATGCAGTCGCTTGAAAACGAGGTGACTTTTCTAAACGACCTGACTATCGTTTCATGTTACCTCGACAACCGTGATCAGGCTATGAAATACAACGAAGCGTTGGCAGACGTCAAGTCGAAGAACCCGGGGCTGCAGCGGTACCTGTACCTGTACCTCATCGGAGGCGCATACATCGAGAAGTCTTTCGGCTCTCCTGCAAAGGCTATCGACAAGATGCGCAGCGCAATCTCATACATCGACCGTGAGAACCTCGACCCGGGGCTGAAGCTCTCTGCGCTATCCGAACTGTCCGAATATTTCGAGGAGAACAATATGCTCGACTCCGCGCTCACATACCTCGACACATTTGAGCGTCTTGCCATTGAGAGCAACTCTCCTGCCCTGCTGGCTGACAACAAGCGGCGGTATATGCGCGTGTATACCAAGCTCGGCGACACGCAGAACGCTTTGCGCTACCAGGAGGAGTATTTCATACACCAGGACTCGGTGCTGAACCCGAACCGGTTTATCAATGTCAGCAACCGCTTCCAGAAGGAGAGCGAGGAGCGTACCGGAGTGGTCGTGCAGAACCTACGCAAGACGGTCGCCAGCCAGAAGCTGCTTATAATCGTGATACTCTTCTCCACGGTAATACTGCTGCTGTGGCTATTCTTCCGCCACAAGGAGCGGGTTGCCAATGTGCAGCTGTTCAAACGCAACCGCGAGCTGGCGCAGATAGAGGAGAAGGTGCGCAAAATAGAGGAGGAGAAAATGTCTGCGCTCCCGCCGCAGGCTGACATAGCCGCAGTGCCGGAGGAAACTGACAGGGACAGCGGCGATGACGCGATGCCTCGGATGAGGGAGCTGTATGACAAGATACTCGCCGTCATGGCGCAGCCTGACCACTATTGCGACCCGAAGTTCAGCCTGAACCGCCTTGCCGAGCTGACCGGTTCAAACACCAAGTATGTCTCGCAGTCCATCAACGACTGCACGGGCAAGAATTTCCGCACGTTCATCAATGAGTACCGCATACGCGAGGCCCGCCGCCGGCTGCTCGATACCGAGAATTTCGGCAACGTCACTATACAGTTCCTCGCCGAGAGCGTCGGGTTCATGTCTACGTCGGCGTTCAACATGGCATTCAAAAAATTCACCGGCATGACCCCCTCGCTGTACCAGAAAATGGGGCGCGACGAAGCTCTCGACTGACCGCAAACACGGACAGGACACGGCGGAAACGCCGAAAATTGCGCGGATTCAAGAATTAGCGTATTGCTGAGGCTCAAAAAGCTTGACGCATAATATGTATTTGGTTTATCTTTGCGAGGTGCAAAGGCACTTTTTCATACTCCAAATACCGTATTATGAGAACAACTTTACTCTTCGCCTAAATGGCTCTTTCCGTACTCGCCGCGCCTGCGCAAGAGTCCGGAACGTTCAAGCTGAACGTGGACGTTGCTTCACACATCGTCTTCACCAACGCCGGCACTGTCGTCGAACTGCACGACGGTATGAATGACATCACCTACAAGACCTGGGACGCGCTCAAGATAGCCCCGGCTCAGGGATATGCCATCTCCTCGCTGACCGCATACGACACCGAAGGCAACGAGACGGCTTCGCACGGCTGGTGGTTCAGCTAGACCGACGATTCGTATTCCACACAGTTCTCGTCATACAACTATGACGGCTACACATACCGTATCAAGACACGCGAATACAATCCTGTCCTCTCCAACGTGTCCGTAACTATCAATGACCCTCTTGCAGTATACGGCGGCACATATTCCGTTGGCAATGCCTCTGTGACTGCTGCCGAAGGAACTGTCCAAACCAGCTTCAACCCAGCCAAGGGCACGGAGTTCTCCCTGACGCTCGCCAATTCCGTCAGCGAGGCTACGCTAACGCTCAACGGAACTGCAAAGGAGTTTGACACCAACGGCCTGGGACAGCGTTCATATACGTTTGACGTGGCGGACGGCGACGCAATAGTCCTCAACGCGACAATGGAAGACCCGGTGTTCACGCTCACTCTCGACAACCCCGAGGCTGTCTATGTTATGTTCCCTGACGAGGACACTCCCCTCACCGGGCTTGTAGCCGGTGCAAACAGCCTGCGTTACAATGTGGATGACGTGATAACCATCAAGGCCAACGAGGGCTTCAAGATTTCCGGGGCCGAGGGGCTGCGCTATTCGTCTTACACCAACACTTACGCATACACATTCAAAGGCGGCGAGAGCGGCAAGGACTTTGCTGTGACCACCGAGGTGTACAATCCCCCCCATGGCAGTGTTCAACATCTATATCGAAGACCCGACGCTCGTGCAGCGCATCGTGGCTGACGTGGTCGTGACAAAGTTTGAGGAAGGCCTGAACGTGCTGAAAATGAACCTCGAGAGCGACGACTCGATGCAGATATTATACAAGGTCAACTCTACAAGCGAAGTGGAGGCCAAGCTTGACGGCCAGGCCCTCGCTGTTGAGGAAACATGGCTCATTGCTTCCAATATCAATGACATCCAGCCCGGCACATACACCCTCACTATCGGCCGCCCCGGATATGCGCCGGCAACCGGCATCTCCAATGTCGAGGCTGTCGAAAACGGCTTTGACGTGTATACCCTTCAGGGCATCAGCGTGATGCGCGGTGCTGACGCTGAGAGCATGTCAACACTCCCCGCCGGCCTGTACATCATCAACGGCAAGAAAACCTTAATCCGCAAATAATAAAAACATCGTCATACAATGAAAACAGCTATTCTCACAACGCTGCTCGCCATTGCGCCGCTTTCGATGACTGCAGTGGCACAGCAGCCCGAGTACGACAATTCTGGCGCTCCTCGCCGTGTAATAGTCTATCCCGAACTATTGGTGTCCGCTAAACTTTTCGGAGAGTTGGCGAGAAAAAAGGGCTGATTCC
>URTA01000032.1 GCA_900550645.1 uncultured Porphyromonadaceae bacterium | reverse complement strand
TCCTTGGTTGTGCTTTTTTCGTCCAACTTTTGGGGTGCAGTTCAGCCGTGTCCGCGCCAAGTCGCTGTAAATCAAAACAATTGTAACTTGCTGCCCTTCGGACACGGCATGCCGTGTCCCTACCCTGCTGCGCATAAAAGGAAGGGTGCGCCTATTTTGACACACCCTCCTACCTTGGCTGCGCAACATTGGCACGTCGTGCCTCGGCGTTAGACAGATACAGGGGTGTGCCTCGATGATGAGAGGCACACCCCTGCTGTTCAGTGTGTTGCGGCTCGCTTATGCCAGCGGGCAGCGCGGTTTGATCTGTTTGAAGAAGTCGTTGCCCTTGTTGTCAACGAGGATGAAGGCGGGGAAGTCCTCGACTTCGATTTTCCAGATAGCCTCCATGCCGAGTTCCGGATATTCGAGCAGTTCCACCTTCTTGATAGAGTTCTGCGCAAGTATAGCAGCCGGGCCGCCGATAGAGCCGAGGTAGAAGCCGCCGTGCTTCTTGCAAGCGTCAGTCACCTGCTGGCTGCGGTTGCCCTTGGCTATCATTATCATGCTGCCGCCGGCTGCCTGGAACTGGTCAACATACGGGTCCATGCGTCCTGCGGTCGTCGGGCCGAATGAGCCGGAGGGCATCCCTTCCGGTTTCTTTGCCGGGCCGGCATAGTAGATGGGGTGCTGCTTCAGGTATTCGGGCATCGGCTCGCCGTTGTCGAGGCGTTCCTTGATTTTCGCGTGAGCGATGTCGCGTCCCACGATGATAGTGCCGCGCAGCGACAGGCGGGTCGATACGGGGTATTTGTCGAGTTCTGCAAGCACTTCAGCCATCGGGCGGTTCAGGTCTATTTTGACCACTTCTCCCTCGCCGGCGTTGCGCATCTCCTCGGGGATGAGCTGTGCGGGGAACTCGTCGAGTTCCTCGATCCAGAGACCATCGCGGTTGATTTTCGCCTTGATGTTGCGGTCTGCCGAGCAGCTTACGCCCATGCCTACGGGGCAGGATGCGCCGTGGCGCGGCATGCGGATAACGCGCACGTCATGAGCAAAATACTTGCCGCCGAACTGTGCGCCCAGCCCCAGGTTGTGCGCAGCCTCGAGCAGCTGCTTCTCCAGCTCCACGTCGCGGAATGCGCGGCCGTACTCGTTGCCCGTTGTCGGCAGCGCGTCATAATACTTGACTGATGCCTTCTTGACAGCAGCGAGGTTTGCCTCTGCCGAAGTGCCGCCGATGACGAAAGCGATGTGGTAGGGAGGACAGGCAGCAGTGCCTAGCGTCTTCATCTTCTCGATGAGGAACGGCACGAGCGTTTTCGGGTTGAGGATAGCCTTGGTCTCCTGGTAGAGGTAAGTCTTGTTGGCAGAGCCGCCGCCCTTTGCCACGAAGAGGAACTTGTACTCGTCGCCCTCAGTGGCGTGTATGTCAATCTGTGCCGGCAGGTTGCAGCCCGTGTTGACCTCCTCATACATGGTCAGCGGCGCGTTCTGCGAATAGCGCAGGTTGTTCTCGGTATAAGTCTTGTATACGCCGAGCGAAATCTTCTCCTCGTCGTCACAGCCGGTCCACACCTGCTGTCCCTTGTATGCGGCGCAGATAGATGTGCCGGTGTCCTGGCAGAAGGGGAGAACGCCCTTGGCAGCCACTTCGGCGTTGCGCAGCATGGTGAGAGCCACAAACTTGTCGTTTTCAGACGCTTCCGGGTCGTGGAGTATTTTTGCCACCTTCTCGTTGTGCTCACGGCGGAGTTGGAACGAGCAAGCGGTAGTTGCTGCGTTGGAGAGGACGGTGAGTGCTTCCGGGTCGATGACCAGCATCTCGTGTCCGTTCCAGTTCTCTACCTTTACATACTCCTTGGTGAGAAGGCGGTATTTTGTCGTGTCAGGGCCGAGGGGAAACGGCTCCTGATAGTGGAATGGTTTTGTTGCCATATTTATATAGAGTTATTTATGAATATTCCGAGCAGCGGCACTCGTGCCGTTTCCGACTGCGAAGTTAACCATTTTTCGGCGGATATGACCCTTCACCCCTGCAAAATCAACATTCCGTTGCCGCTACGGAGCATCCGTCTGAATTATTGTGCTGTCCCTGTTTGGGCAGCGCAATATCCGCCTTTCAAAATGCCGAGTACCTGTTGTGGGTGGAATATGTGATTGCGATGCGATTTTCAAAACCTGCTCTGTGAAAAGTACATGAGCTGATAGCTTTTGCGAGGTTAATAATGTTTGATTGCATGCGGTGGTATTGACTTGCATTAATGACGTTTGAGAGGGTGAAATTAACCGCTGTTTGTGTCGCTGGAATGTCGATTTATGGGGTGTAATCACGTATTGTGGGCTGTTTGCCGATGAAAAGTCCAGATAGAAACGCATAGATTTAGGGTCAAAAGAGCGGTCTCACAATGGCTTGAGCCAGCAGCCCGACACCTTTTTTTCGGCGTTTTGGATTGGGTTCGGTCCGGCGGGGATGGGGCTTCACAAAGCCGCAGCCCCTCCACGGCGGACTGAAGCCAATCGCCGGCAAGAGACTTAGCGGCAGAGTTCAGCAGCGCCACGTGAAAGGGAGGCCTAGGTCTCCCCGGAATAAGCTAACTTTGCACCGCAAAATCAAGGGTCATCTGAAATCAGAACACAGGTTCGCGATATACCTCGGGCTCAAAAGGGGCTGGAGCGAAAGCCGCATAGCGCGTGAAATCGGCTTCAGCCAGAGCTCCGTGAGCCGCGAGATCAAGCGCAACAGCAACTCGCAGGGCGAGTACGTATGGAAAACCGCCGACGACAAGAGCAAGACCCGCAAGCACGGGCTTAAGGGCAACCACCGCAAGCCGCCAGAGCTGTGGTGGCGTGTCGAGCAGATGCTCGTCGTCGACGACTTGTCTCCCGGACAGATAGCAGGCGTGCTGCGCAAGGAAGGCATACGCATCTGCAAGCAGACGATCTACAACCATGTACACGATGACAAGTCCGGGAAGCAGGCTCAGCACCTGCCGCACAAGCTCAAGTACACGCGCCGCGCAAGGAAAGCGGAGCGCGTGACGAAAGCCACCAACATCGCCAACCGCACGAGCATACACGACCGCCCCGCAGAGGCCGACGGCACGCGCTTCGGAGACTGGGAGATGGACACCATCGTCGATTCTTACGGGCGCGCAATCCTGACGCTGACCGAGCGCTCGACCAACTTCATCATCATGGAGAGGCTGCCGCATGGGCGCAAGGCCGAGCCGACAGCGCAGGCCGTCGTCAGGCTGCTGTTCCCGTACAGGGACACCGTCAAGACTATCACCACTGACAACGGCTGCGAGTTCGCCGCGCACCTCGACATAACCGAGGGGCTGAGCCCTAAGAACGGCGACAAGATAACCGTCTACTTCACCGACTCGTACTCATCTTGGCAGAAAGGCGCAATAGAGAACGCAAACAAGCTGATCCGAAGGCACATCCCCAAAAAGGCGAACTTCAACGACTTCTCCGACCGGAGAATCCACAACATTCAGAAGAAACTAAACATGAGGCCTCGCGAAAAAATCGATTTCGACACCCCGAAAAGACGCTTCTTCGCCAACTTTGACTAACTTTGCGTTTGCTGTTGGACTCTACAGCTGACAGCGGCGCGGCTGCGCGATGAAAATTCTTGGCGGCGGGGACGCTGTAATGTCACGATTTTTATGTACTTTTGCGGCATAAAATCACCTCGCGGTGATGCCGCGACCTAACACGCTAATTTATATGGCAAAGATCAAGTACAACAGCATGATGAACAGTGCCAAGGACTACATCGTCATCCTCTTCGGACTGGCGTTGTATGCCGTCGGCTTCACATTCTTCATCCTCCCGCACGAGATTGTCATCGGCGGCCTTGCCGGTCTCGGCGGCCTCGTCAAGCTGGCTACCGGCGGCCTGATACCTGTGGCTGTCACGCAGTATGCCGCCAACTTGCTGCTGCTCGGATTTGCGTTCCGGATAGTTGGGCGGACATTCGTGCTGCGCACTATCTTCGGCGCGACATTCGCCTCCCTGTTCATCGGTATCGCCGAGGCCATTTCCGCCAAGCTGCTGACGCATCCCATAATGCAAGATCCTACCATGAGCGCGATTTTGGGCGCGATACTCTGCGGTCTTGGCATAGGACTTATATTTATACATAACGGCTCGTCGGGCGGCACGGACATCGTCGCTGCCATGGTCAGCAAGGTCAGCAATGTCAGCATCGGGCGCACGATGATGTTCACCGACATGACCATTGTCGCCTGTTCGATATTCCTGCCTTACGGTCACACGCTTGCCGAGCGCATGGAATACCGCATACCGCTCATCATTTACGGCCTTGCCGTGACATACATCATCGCCTTCGTGACCGACATGATTATCAATACCAACCGTCAGGCCACGCAGTTCATCATTTTCTCGACCAAGTGGAAGGAGATAGCAGACCGCATCAACCGCGAGGCGCACCGTGGCGTGACTGTCATGGACGGCATGGGGTGGTATACCAAGAAGGAGGTCAAGGTGCTGATGGTGTGGTGCCGCAAGATTGAGTCGGTCACGGTATTCCGTATCGTCAAGAGCATCGACGACCATTCGTTCATCACGCAGTGCAACGTCAACGGCGTATACGGCCAGGGCTTCGACACCATGCGCGTCAAGATGAAGAAGCACCCCTCAAAGGACGAGACAGTGCCGTTGCACGAAGCATCTGCCGAGGCCTCAGCTGTAGAACCGGCTAAGGACAAGTGAGGGGCATGAGCAATCCGTTGTCTCGCATCCTTTGCTCTATCTTTACGGTCGTCTGTGCCGCCGTCTGCATTGGCGTTGCGGCGCAGACTGCCGGCAAATACCGCTTCCACTGCGACCGCGATACGGTCGAGGTGGGGGAGATGCTCGATGCGCTGATGTCTCACCGCGACGAGCCGGTCGGCAGCCTTGTGCTTGCAGCGGCGCGTCTGCTGGAGGATCGTCCGTATGTGGCTGGCTCTCTCGAGGACGACGAGGAAAAAGTGGTGATAGACGTTGACGGGCTGGACTGCGTGACATTTGTCGAGAACTGTTACGCGCTTGCCCTGACAGTGCGCAGCGGCGGCAGGTCGTGGCGCGAGTTTGCCCGCAACATTGAGTCCCTGCGCTACCGCCACGGCATCGCCGGAGGGTATGACACGCGGCTGCATTACACCACCGAGTGGATAAACGACAATGTCTACCGGGGCAATGTCACGGATGTGACCCCCGCGTTGCCTGATGCACGCGCTCTGACCAAGAGCCTTTATTTCATGACCCATAACCGCGGTTTGTATCCTGCGCTTGCCGACGACAGCGTCTACAACCTCCGCCGCGACATCGAGATGGGACTGCGCTCGATGCGGCTGCCGTACATCACCAAGGAGATGACCAAGAACAAGGGCGTGGTAGCACTGTTGCGTGACGGCGACATGGTCAGTTTCCTCTCGACGCGTGACGGACTCGACTCCGACCACGTCGCCCTGCTGCGCATCGAGGACGGCCGTGTCTACATAGTCCACGCCTCGTCGAGTGAGGGGAAGGTGACTTTTGACAAGTCAACGCTCTACGATTACCTGAAATACCGCAAACGCGACTGTCCCGGCGTGCGCGTGGTGCGGCTGCAATGATGGCCATAGTGCCCTTTCCATCCATGTCACCGACGCTCTCGCTAATACTCACAATCGGCAGCAACGACAGGTTGCTGCGCCGCTGTGTCAACGCTCTGGCATCGCAGACGTTTGAAGATGTCGAGCTGATAGTGGCTGACTGCAGTTTCTGCGGCTATGCCGATGCGTTGCGGCGCAAATTGCCCCGTGTAAAGGGAAACATTGCGGTGAAGTTCATCGAGGGGTCGCCGCAGACACCGCGCTGGGAGCAGCTGCGCCATGCCGTGGATGCAGCATCCGGCACATACGTCATCTTTGCCGACCCTGCGCAGTGGCTTGAGCCTGATGCCGCAGCCAGGCTTGTGGAGTGTATGCAGCGCACTGGGGCAGACCTCGCGGAGATGCGTTCTGTGGGCAGGCTGAAGGGCGTTCCTGTGAAAAACGGCAACAGTGTGCCGGACGAGATAGCCGGCGACGCGCTCATTGACAATGGGCAGTTGCGCGAATATTCCCGATTTATCGGCGACGGCAGTTACATAACCCCTTCTATTAATGACAAGATATACCGCCGCGACCTTCTCGCGCAGGTCTTTGCCGTGAATTATCCGGGCGATGCGAGTGCCGCCGAAATGGTCAACGTGCAGTATGTACGCCATGCTGCGAGCATGGTATTCCTGTCATACGCAGGGCTTAACTATAATTCTGGCGATGGCATCGCGCATTGCGACTGCTCCGCCCTTGCCGAGGCTAAAATGGCGTATACGCATAAGGTCCTGAGCGGTCAGGACGAGGCCTGTTGCCGTGACGAACTGGCGTCACGCTTGCGCCGCCACGTCCGCAGCCTCATCATTGACGGCGGCTGGACTCCCGAGGCTGCGCAATTTTTTATGCAGCGCGAACTCGCCGACCCTTTCTGGCGTGGTGCCGGCATCACAGTTTCTGCTGCCGAATTGACGGACGGTGTTGACCGTCGAGAGCGGTGGCTTGACTTCCGCCGCATACTTTCGCGGCTCTTCCATTGATTGTTTTGCACGCCCTGCCCTGGATTTTCATCGTTTTTGGGTATTGCCGCGCTCGTGGCGTTTGCGTAATTTTACAATATGAAATTTATGCGCCGCTTCATAGTCGCTTTGTTGTGCCCGTTTTTCTGCCTCGTCTCTTACGGCGAGGAGGCTCTGGCCGATACTGTTGCACTCAATGAATTGGTAGTCACGGCTATAAAGCAGTCTGTGGATTTGCAGTCGCTGCCTATGTCATCCTCGCTGGTGACTGCCGCGCAGACAGAGCGGCTGAATGTCGCGGCGGTCAAGGGGATTTCAGATCTCGTGCCTAACCTGTTCATCCCGGACTACGGCTCGCGCATGACATCATCAATTTATGTGAGGGGGCTTGGCGCACGTATCGACCAGCCGGCAGTCGGATTGAGCATCGACAATGTGCCGGTGCTGAGCAAGGACGCATACGACCTTGACATCGTCGACATATCGTGTGTCGAGATGCTTCGCGGCCCGCAGTCCACGCTTTACGGACGCAACACCATGGGCGGTCAGATAAACATCAGCACGCTCTCGCCCCTGTCGTACCAGGGCGTGCGTGTGTCGGCTGCGGCGGGCAACGGCTTCGACGGCAAGGTGTCGGCCGGGTGGTACGGCCGCATCGGCGACGACATGGGACTGTCTGTCACAGGCGGATATTCTTACAGCGACGGCTGGTTTCGCAACGAGTACAACGGCGAAAAGGCCGACAAGGAGCGTCTGTGGAACGCCCGCCTGAAATATGAATGGCGACCCTCGGGCAGTTTGAGCCTTTCCAACACTTTTGCCGCGAGCGGACTGCGTCAGGGTGGCTATCCATACGAGTATCTCGGCACGGGGCGCATAGAGTACAATGACACATGTTTCTACCGCCGTTTCTGCCTCAGCGACGGCTTGACAGTTCGCTGGTTGCTCCCCGGCGTTTCGCTTGCATCCATGACATCGGTGCAGTACCTGGACGACAACATGACCCTCGACCAGGATTTCCTGCCGCTGTCTTATTTCACGCTGACGCAGAAGAAGCGCGAGACGGCTGTGACGGAGGAGGTCGTGGCTCGCGGCGATGCCGGCTTCTACAGCTGGACGGCGGGCGTGTTCGGCTTTTACAAGCACCTTGACATGGATGCGCCTGTGACGTTTCTGGACTACGGCATCAGCCAGCTGATAGAGAAATACCGCAACGCGGCTAACCCCCTGTACCCGATTGCTTGGGACACACGGTCGTTCCCGCTCAACAGCACGTTTGCTATACCTACGGCCGGGGCGGCGGCATACCATGAATCGAATTTCACCGTCGGCCGTTGGCGGCTTACTGCCGGATTGCGTCTGGACTATGAACATGTGCGCATGCGCTACCGCAGCGGATGCCGCAGCGGCTACACCGTTTTGCAGACAGGCGCGGACGGAAGCATGACACCGTATGCACATATTAATGTGAACATAGAAGAGAACGGGCATCTGTCACGCAGCTTCGTGGAGCTGCTGCCGAAATTTGCGGTCACGTATTCGCTTGACGGCTCGGCGGACAACAATGTATATGCCAATGTGTCCAAAGGGTACAAGGCCGGCGGCTTCAATACGCAGATGTTCAGCGACATCCTTCAGCAAGACCTCATGGGGCTTATGGGCATTAATGCCGCGTATGACGTTGATGAAGTAGTGGGCTACCGCCCCGAGAAAAGTTGGAATTACGAGGTGGGCGCACACCTTCAGACGGCTGACGGACGTGTACGCGGCGATGCGGCTCTGTTCTATATAGACTGCCGTGACCAGCAGTTGACAGTGTTCCCCAACGGCAACACGACAGGACGCATGATGACCAACGCCGGCAGGACACGCAGCCTCGGCGCGGAGGTGCAGCTGTCGGTCGATAGGGTAGGGCCGTTCTCGTTCTCATTCAGCTACGGATATACCGACGCTCGTTTCCGCAAGTTCAACAACGGCATTGCCGACTACCGTGGAAAGCGTGTGCCGTATGCGCCGCAGAACACCATTTTCGCACAGGCTGTATACCGGCGCGACTGCGGCGGCACGCTGCTTGACGAGATTACGGCAGACGTGAATGTGCGTGCTGCCGGCAATATATATTGGGACGAGGCGAACACCCTCTCGCAGCCGCTCTATGCGCAGCTCGGCGCGTCGGTAACGCTCCGCCGCGGATGCGCTTCGTTGCAGCTGTGGGGCGAAAACCTGACAGATACACACTTTGCCACGTTCTATTTCGTTTCAATAGGTAACGAGTTTGTGCAGCGTGGTCGCCCCCTGCGCTTCGGCGCGACATTGCGTCTCTCTTTCTGAAGAATGGAAAACAACAAACATACACTCAACCAACAATCATACACTCATATAATATGTACAACATGAATAAAACAGTACTTGCTTCGATGGCGGTGGCGGCGTTGCTTGCCGGCACTTCATGTGACAATGAGAAGGGCAACAATATGGAGCAGACCTTCGGCGTACAAATGCTGAACCTCGTGACCGACATGAATGTCAACGGTGCGGATGGCGGCGCAATCGCCGAAACCACATACCGTATCCACATCGACTATACCGACACGAAAATGGGCGTTGCAGGCGTGGATGTGCCTGTCGGCAATGAGAAAATCACCTTCACTGTACCCGACACGCGGTATAGTTTCGACAATTTCATGTTCCATACCTCCGCGCTCACAGCCCCGACGGCTGACGGCGGCGAAATCAAGGGGTTCGATGTGCGCTTGACGCAGGCCTTCAATACGCCTCCGGCGACTGCCCCCCTTGGCAGCCCTGCGTTCAAAACCACGATGGCGATGATGGCGTATTACACATACGGTCACTACATGGTGCGCACATTCCCCGCTGATGCCGTTTATACCGGCTACACGACGACAACAATTACAAAGGAGGGGGATGCGGACAACCACCAGTTCTCGACTGACAAGCCGATGTATCGCGTCATCATCGATGCCTCTAAAATGACTGCTTCGCTTTACATATACAACGCGAAGTTCTCTGATGCGGCAGCAATGCCCGAGCTGAACCTGCGCATTGACGGGCTGAAGGTGCAGCCTACCAACCTCGGCTATGAAATCGTAGGCACAGATGTCATTCCGTGCACCATGGCAGAGGGCACTCCCTATCCGAGCTTCACTTTTGCCACATTCCGCATGAGCAACGTCAGCGATGACCTCACCTCAGCTAAGATTGAGTTTTCGATACCCACAATGCGGGGTACGTATGCCGCGTCGTTCCAGGGAAAATATCTAATTGACACCTCCCTGCTGCAATAACACGAAAATGTCCGCCGTTCCTGTGTGAGATTGCAATTAATATTGCGACTGGGCTTCTGGAACTTCCCTGTTTCGTTGGCATCCAACGAAGCTGGGAAGTTTTTTAGCAATTATATACGCGGTTGGGCTTTGTGAATTTGCAAAAATTAGGTAACTTTGCACGCATAAAAACTGGAAATTCGCGTCAGATGATGATGTGAGTTTTGTAACTAACTAATATATAAACGATTATATGAATCTACTGTTGGAAATAAGCAACGGAGCGCTCGCCATTACAGCTGCCATCACGGGCATCTTCCTGGTGTTCGCCGCGCTTTTGATTGCCAAACTGATTTCCCCGAGGTCGTTCTCAGTGAAAAAGTCCGAGCCTTACGAGTGCGGTATCCCCACACGCGGCAAGAGCATGATTCAGTTCAAGGCCGGATACTATATTTTCGCTATCCTCTTCCTGATTTTCGATGTCGAGACAGTTTTCCTCTATCCCTGGGCAGTGGTGACACGCGACCTGGGCATGCAGGGTCTCTTGTGCATCGGTGTCTTCCTTTTCATTCTCGTTTTAGGTTTAGCATACGCATGGCGCAAAGGAGCGCTTAAATGGTCATGAAAAATCCCAAGATTAAAAGCATCCCCTTTGAGGACTTCAAAGACAACGAGTATATCACGAAGCTCGTAGAGGAACTGAACGCCACCGGCGCCAACGTAGTGGTAGGTACATTTGACCGTCTCATCAACTGGGGACGGGCAAACTCTTTGTGGCCCTTCTGCTTCGGCACGAGCTGCTGCGCCATCGAGTTCATGTGTCTCGGCGCGGCTCGCTACGACATGGCCCGCTTCGGTTTCGAGGTTGCCCGCAACTCCCCCCGACAGGCTGACTTCATCATGGTGCAGGGTACTATCGTAAAGCGCATGGCTCCGGTTCTGCGCCGTCTCTACGAGCAGCTTGCAGAGCCCAAATATGTCATCGCTGCCGGCAGCTGCGCCGTTTCCGGCGGCCCGTTCAAAGGCTCATACGCAGTGCTCGACGGTGTTGACAAGATCCTCCCCGTCGATGTCTATATGCCCGGCTGCCCCCCGCGTCCCGAGGCTATGTTCTATGGTCTGATGCAGCTCCAGCGCAAAATCAAGGTGCAGAAATTCTTCGGCGGAGCGAACCGCAAGGAGAAAATCGAGGACTTCTTCCGCGAGCATCCCGAGGAGAGAGGCCAAATCTAACCCTATATTATAAGGATTTATCAACTACGTCATCTATCACACATCATGAGCGATATACAATCCATAATCGGTAAAATCTGCCCCGAAGCCACTTTCGCCGACGGCGAGGTGCTCGAGGTGACTGTCCCCGATAAATCATGGCACGCACTTGCCCTCGCCCTGCGCGATGACAAGGAGCTGAAGTTTGACCTCCTCTCTGCCGTTGTCGGCATGGACTGGAAGGACGCTTTCGGTGTCGTCTACTACCTCACTTCCACCACTCGCGGCTGGCAGATGCTCACTGTCAAGGTGCTTGCCGACGACCGCGAGAACCCGATGGTTCACTCTGTTTCTGACATTTGGGCTGTCGCCAACTTCCAGGAGCGTGAGGTGTATGACTTCTACGGCATAAAATTCATCAACCACCCCGACATGCGCCGCTTCTTCCTGCGCAACGACTGGGTCGGTTTCCCCCTCCGCAAGGACTATGACGCAAATCCCGAACTCAACCCCATTCGCCTCAACGACGAGGTGAACGAGGACGACACTTGTGCATACATAGAGCAGCCTGACGGCAAAGTCGTCCGCGAGGACCGCAAGGTGTTCGGCCCTGACGAGTATGTCATCAACGTAGGACCGCAGCACCCCTCCACTCACGGTGTGATGCGTTTCCGCTGCTCGCTCGACGGCGAAATCATCAAGAAGGTGGACATCGTTTCCGGATATATCCACCGTGGCATCGAGAAACTCTGCGAGGGACTCGGCTATCCGCAGATGCTTCACTTCACTGACCGTATGGACTATATGGCAGCTCACATGAACCGCCATTGCCTCTGTATGTGTATTGAGAAGGCTCTGGGCATCGAAGTCCCTGAGCGTGCAGTGGTCATCCGCACGATGATGGACGAGCTGATGCGTATCTCGTCACACCTGCTCTCATTCGGCTGCGCCAGCATGGACCTCGGCGCGACCACCGCTTTCTTCTACGGTTTCCGCGAGCGTGAGCAGGTACTCGACATTTTCGACAAGACTTGCGGCGCACGCATGTCGATGAACTACAACGTCATCGGCGGTGTAATGGCTGACGTTCACCCCGATTTCGTCAAGGATGTCAAGGCTCTGCTGGCTATCATGCCCGAGCGTCTGAAAGAATACCACAGGCTGTTCACCGGCAACATCATTGCCCAGAACCGTATGAAGGGTGTCGGCATCCTGTCACGCGACAACGCAATCAACTATGCCATTACCGGTCCTTCAGGACGCGGTTCGGGCTTCAGCTGCGACTGCCGCCTCAAGCACCCGTATGCCGCTTACGGCAAAGTGAAGTTTGACGAAGTCCTCGAGGACGGCTGCGACTCGTTCGCACGCTACATGGTGCGTATGCGCGAGATAGAGCAGTCTTGCCAGATACTCGAGCAGCTCGTGGACAACATTCCCGAGGGCCCGGTACGCGCACAGGTGCCCAAACTCATCAAGCTGCCTGTAGGCCACTGGTATCAGCAGGTGGAGGCAAGCCGCGGCACATTCGGTGTATACATCGAGTCTGACGGTGCCAAAACACCGTACCGCGTGCACTTCCAGAGCCCGTGCTTCAACCTGACCGGTGTCGTGGATCTCTGCACACGCGGACACATGATAGCCGACCTCATCACCATTGAGGCGATTCTCGACTTCGTTATCCCCGACATCGACAGATAATCCCCATTTTACATCACCTTATAAGACTAATATAACCCATGTTTGATTTTGGTGTAGTCACCTCTTGGTTCAATGATCTATTGACGGGTTTCCTGCCCGGCTGGGCTGCCACCGTCATAGAGTGTGTCGTGATAGGAGTGCTTGTGCTGTTGGTTTACGCACTTCTCGCGCTCTTCTATATCCTTTACGAGCGCAAGCTATGCGCATGGTTCCAGTGCCGTCTCGGCCCGATGCGTGTAGGTAAGTGGGGTGTATGTCAGGTGTTTGCCGACATGTTCAAAATCCTCATCAAGGAGCTTATTCCCCTCAAGGGAACAGATAAATTCCTCTTCAAGCTCGCCCCGTACATCATCATCACCTCTTCCGTAGTGATGCTGGCGTGCCTCCCCTGGAGCAAGGGCTTGCAGATCATCGACTATAACATCGGTATATTCTTCGTGTCTGCCGTTTCTTCGGTCGGCATACTCGGTATATTGTTGGCCGGGTGGTCTTCCAACAACAAGTATTCGCTCATCGGCGCGATGCGAAGCGGTGCGCAGATGGTCAGCTACGAGCTTTCAATGGGTCTCGCGCTGCTTGCTATCATCGTTTTTGCCGGCACAATGAATATTACTGAACTCGTTGACGGACAGGAAAAAGCCTGGTTCATATTCCGTGGCCACATTCCCGCAGTCATAGCGTTCATCGTCTATCTGATTGCCGCAACTGCCGAGACCAACCGTGGCCCGTTTGACCTCCCCGAGGCGGAGCACGAGCTTACCGCCGGTTATCACACAGAGTATTCCGGTATCCACTTCGGTTTCTTCTACCTGGCTGAATACCTGAACCTGTTCATCGTCTCCGGCATCGCCACTCTGATGTTCCTCGGCGGCTGGATGCCCCTGCACATCCCCGGCCTTGAGGCGTTCAACAATGCCATGGACTATATCCCCGGTATCGTGTGGTTCCTCGCCAAGGCGTTCTTCATCTCGTACATCATCATCTGGTTCAAGTGGACGTTCCCGCGTATTCGTATCGACCAGATGCTCTCATTTGAATGGAAGTACCTCATGCCCATCTCGCTGGTCAACCTCGTGGTGATGGCAGTCCTCGTGGCTCTCGGCTGGCACTTCTAATACAGATAATAAATAACATTACCCCTATAAATATCAAACAACAAGATGAGTGCTAATTTCGGAACAGTAACTCAAGTGATAGGCCCGGTGATCGACGTCTCGTTTGACTGTGGCAAAGAATCCATTCCCCCTATCTACACGGCGTTGAAGGTCGAGCGCGACAACGGCGAGGCCCTCATACTGGAGGTAGAGCAGCACATCGGCGAGGACACAGTGCGCTGTGTCGCCATGGAGAGCACCGACGGTGTACGTCGTGGTGTCAAAGTCGAGAACCTCGGCAGACCAATTTCTGTCCCGACTGGTTCACAGGTCAAGGGCCGTCTTCTTAATGTGGTCGGCGAGCCTATCGACCATTTGGCAAACCTCGAGAATACTCAGGTGCGAGCCATTCACCAGCCTGCCCCCGCATTTGACGACCTGGCTATCTCTACCGAAATCCTTTTTACCGGTATCAAGGTCATCGACTTGCTCGAGCCGTATTCAAAAGGCGGTAAGATCGGTCTGTTCGGCGGTGCCGGTGTGGGCAAGACTGTCCTCATCATGGAGCTCATCAACAATATCGCCAAGGGACACAACGGCTTCTCCGTGTTCACTGGTGTGGGAGAGCGTACCCGTGAGGGTAACGACCTGCTGCGCGAGATGATAGAGAGCGGTGTCATCAAGTATGGCGACAAGTTCAAAGAGGGTATGGAAAAGGGCGAATGGAACTTGCACGACGTTGACATGAAGCAGGTCAACGAGTCGCAGTCCACGCTCGTGTTCGGCCAGATGAACGAGCCGCCGGGCGCACGTCTCCGCGTTGCGCTCTCCGGTCTGACAGTGGCAGAGCAGTTCCGCGACCAGGACGGCGGCGGCAAGGAGATTCTTCTCTTCATTGACAACATATTCCGTTTCACACAGGCCGGTTCTGAGGTGTCCGCACTTCTCGGCCGTATGCCTTCTGCCGTGGGTTATCAGCCTACGCTGGCATCTGAGATGGGTATCCTCCAGGAACGTATCACCTCTACCAAGCAGGGCAGCATCACATCAGTTCAGGCTATCTATGTGCCGGCTGACGACTTGACCGACCCCGCCCCGGCGACTACCTTCAACTTCCTCGACGCAACTACTGTGCTTAGCCGTAAGATTGCCGAGCTCGGTATCTATCCCGCCGTTGACCCCCTCGAGTCAACGTCACGTATCCTCGACCCGAACATCATCGGCGAGGAGCACTACAACGTGGCTCAGCAGGTCAAGCAGCTCCTCCAGAAGTACAACGAGCTTCAGGACATCATCGCCATCCTCGGTGTTGACGAGTTGAGCGACGAGGACAAGCTGGTCGTAGCACGCGCACGCCGTGCACAGCGTTACCTCTCGCAGCCGTTCCACGTGGCAGAGCAGTTCACCGGCCTCCCCGGTGTGATGGTTCCCCTGTCGGAAACTATCCGTGGCTTCAAGATGATTCTCAGCGGCGAAATGGACGAATATCCCGAACAGGCATTCCTCAACGTCGGCACTATCGACGAGGCTATCGCCAAGGGTAAGAAGATGCTCGAGGAGGTCAAGTAATTTTCATTTCAATTGTCCTGACCATGACACTCGAGATCATTTCATCACATGAGGTAGTCTTCCACGGCGAGGTGGAGGCCGTGACCCTCCCCGGGGAACTCGGCTCGTTCACCGTGCTGAACAACCACGCCTCGCTTATTTCCGTACTCGTGAAGGGCAAGGTCGCTTACCGCACTCCGCAAGGCGACGAGCATACCTACGCGATTGCCGGAGGACTGGCTGATGTTGACAATAACATCATCTCCGTCTGCATATTCTAACAGCATAAACGATGTCAAGAAAAATAACCATATTGTTCTCCATGATACTGGCATTCCTGCTGTCATGCCCTGCTTACGCCAGCGGCGGCAGCGAGGACGGCAAGGTAAACGTCAAGGAGATCATTTTCCACCACCTCGGCGACGGCTACGGCTGGGAAGTGCCTTTCAGCCACACCAGCAGAATCCCGCTTCCCGTAATCGTCAGAACCGAGGACGGCAACTGGTTCTGCTTCTCTTCGTCGCGCCTCACCGAGCTGAAATCAGTCGTTGGCGAGGACGGCAAGGAGAAAGAGGAAGTTGTGCCGGTTATGTACTCAGAGGAGCGTGACGGCAAAACATACAATTTTGTCATCGCCCATGCCAGCAACAACAAGAACAAGGTTGTGCAGTGCTTCCCCCTTGACGCTGCCGAGCAGTCTGACGTAGAGGCCAAGGCTGCCGAAATCGGCGAGGCTGGAGAGGGTGAACACGCTGTCGTGGACGGATATGTCTATTTCGACGGACAGTATTACCGCGAGTCGAAGCCTTTCGACATTTCCATAACCAAGAATGTCCTTGCCCTCATCCTGACCGTATTGTTCGTGTCTATTTGGGTGATTTCCGTAGCGCGTTATTATCGCCGCAAGGGATTCAAAGCCCCGCGCAAGGGCATGGGATTCATGGAGATGCTCATTGATTTCGTCTATACCGGCGTAATCAAAAGCACGCTCGGCAGCAAGGCCAAGAGGTTCGGCCCGTTCCTCCTCACTTGCTTCTTCTTCATCCTGACCATGAACCTCCTGGGACTGATAGTCATCTTCCCCGGCGGCGCAAACCTGACAGGCAACATCGCCATAACCCTCGTGCTGGCGTTGCTTACGTTTATTGTCACCAATATACGTGGCAGCAAGCACTACTGGAAAGAAATATTCTGGCCTGACGTGCCGATGTTCCTCAAGTTCCCCATTCCCATCATGCAGCTCATCGAGGTGTTCGGTGTGTTCACCAAGCCCGCTGCGCTCTGTGTGCGTCTTTTCGCCAACATGATGGGCGGCCATATCATCGTCATTACGCTGGTGTCGCTGATATTCATCTTCACCGCGTTTGGCGCTGCCGCTACCGGCGGGTCGCTTGTGGTGTCGATACTCTTCACAGTCTTTATGCTGCTGCTTGACGTGCTTGTCAGCTTCATTCAGGCTTATGTATTCACGATGCTTTCTACCATGTTCATCGGCATGTCCCATGAGAACCCGCATGAGCATGAGGCAGAAGATGCAGCAGTAGCAAAGGCATAACCAATACAAGAAAAATATCAATAACAAATAACACAAAAACAAAGAATTACTATGTTATCAATGATCTTAGCGGTGGAATCACTTGCCGCACTTGGTGCAGCTCTCGGAGCAAGTATAGCAGCAATCGGAGCCGGTCTGGGTATCGGCAAAATCGGTTCATCGGCCATGGAGGCTATCGCACGCCAGCCTGAGGCTGCCGGCGACATCCGTAGCTCGATGATCGTAATCGCGGCTCTCGTCGAGGGTGTTGCCCTCTTCGCAGTCATCGTTTCTGCTCTGGCACTCTTCCTCTAATCTCATAAACCATCAGGATTAATGGAATTGTTCACGCCTGACAGCGGATTGGTAATATGGATGTTCGTTGCATTCGTAGTGCTGTTCGTTATCCTTTTGAAATGGGGTTGGCCTGTGATTATCAGTCAAATGGAATCACGCGCCGACACCATAGACAAGGGTGTCGAATATGCTCGCGAGGCAAAGGAGCAGCTTGACAATGCGCGTGCCGAAGCTGAGAAGTATATCAGCGAGGCACAGAAACAGCAGGCGGAAATCTTGCGTGAGGCAGCCAAGATGAAGACTCAGATCATCGAGGATGCTCGCAACGAGGCTTCGCAGGAAGCCCAGAAGGTCATGGATGCCGCAAAGGTCGCCATTGACCAGTCACGCAAAGAAGCCGAACTGCAGTTCAAGAACGAAGTGAGCAAGTTCGCTATCGAAATAGCAGAAAAGATGGTGCGCCGCCAGATGAAATCTGACGAAGCACAAAGCGAGCTTGTCAATAAATTGTTAGACGAAATCGAGAATAACTAACCTCATGTACGACGGTCTTATCCCACAGAGATATGCCATGGCATTGTTCAAGCATGCCGAGGACAACAAGAACACGAAGCAGGTCTATGACGTGATGAAGTCGGTCATTGCCTCCTTTGAGAGTAACCCGAGCCTTAGCAAGGTCCTGGCTAATCCTTTCGTCAGCCACGATGACAAACGCCGTTTGCTTGTAGCTGCCGCTGAGGGGGCTGATGAGGTCTACAAGTCGTTCATTGACCTTATTCTCAATCACAACCGGGAGGAGTTCGCTTTTCAGATGGCTCTCGAGTTCCGCAAGATATATCGCCGCGTCAACAAGATTTCCAGCGTCGATATTGTCACTGCCTCGCAGCTCGGCGAGGAGGCGCGTAACCGAATTGACAGTCTGGTGCGAAAGGCTTACCCCGGACGCGAACTGGAGATACGTCACAAGGTGGATGCCGACATCATCGGCGGCTTCGTCATCGATGTTGACAACAACCGCCTCGATGCCTCCATTAGCAATGAAATCGAACAATTACGTCATACCTTAATATCCAGCAACTAAGATGCTTAACCCAAGCGAAATATCTGATATACTGAAACAAGAGCTCGAAAACGTCAGCTCAAAGGCAAAGTTCGACGAAGTCGGTACTGTCCTCGATGTCGGCGACGGTGTGGCTCACGTTTACGGCCTTGACAATGTCCGGGCAAATGAGCTTGTAGAGTTTGAGAATGGTGTCAAGGGCGTCGCTCTCAACCTGGAAGAAAGCAATGTTGGTGTAGTGTTGCTCAACAACGTTAACTCTGTCACCGAAAATATGTCGGTGCGTCGCACGGGTGAAATCGCATCTATCCCCGTCGGTGAGGGTCTGTTGGGACGTGTCATCAACATCCTCGGCGAGCCGGTAGACGGCAAAGGGCCGATTTCCGGTGACCGTATCAACCTGCCGTTGGAGCGCAAGGCTCCGGGAGTAATCTTCCGCCAGCCGGTGACCCAGCCGTTGCAGACCGGCCTGAAGGCCGTTGACTCGATGATTCCTATCGGCCGTGGACAGCGTGAGCTTATCATCGGCGACCGCCAGATCGGCAAGACCGCTATCGCCGTCGATACTATCATCAACCAGCGTCAGAACTACCTCGACGGCAAGCCCGTATATTGCATATATGTGGCTATCGGGCAGAAGGCCTCCTCTATCGCCGCTCTCGTGCATACGCTCGAGAAGCACGGCGCAATGGAATACACGGTTGTCGTTGCAGCTTCTGCTTCTGACTCCTCTTCGATGCGTTACCTTGCCCCGTTTGCGGGTGTAGCAATCGGCGAGTTCTTCCGTGACACCGGCCGCGATGCCCTCATCGTTTACGATGACCTGTCTAAGCAGGCCGTCGCTTACCGTGAGGTATCACTCGTGCTGAAGCGTCCTTCGGGCCGCGAGGCTTATCCCGGTGACATCTTCTACCTGCATTCGCGTCTGTTGGAACGTGCGGCGAAGATTATCGACAATCAGGAGGTGGCTGCATCAATGAACGACCTGCCCGAGGCTCTCAAGCCTATGGTGAAAGGCGGCGGTTCGCTGACTGCGCTTCCTATCATCGAGACTCAGGCCGGTGACGTGTCTGCATATATCCCGACCAACGTGATCTCAATTACCGACGGTCAGATCTTCCTTGAGTCTGCGCTCTTCAACCAGGGTATTCGTCCCGCCATCAACGTGGGTATCTCTGTATCGCGTGTCGGCGGTAACGCCCAGATCAAGTGTATGAAGAAGGTCGCAGGTACGCTGAAGATTGCGCAGGCACAGTTCCGTGAGCTCGAGTCGTTCACCAAGTTCGGCGGCGACATCGACCCCGTGACTGCCAAGGTCATCGACCGTGGCCGCAAGAACCAGAAGCTCCTCATCCAGCCGCAGTACAAGCCGTGGGCTGTTGAGAACGAGGTGGCTGTGATATATTGCGGCGTGAACGGCCTGCTCGAGAACGTACCCCTTGACAAAGTGCCCGAGTTTGAGGAAATGTTCCTCCAGCTCGTCAAGTCCCGCTATGACGAGGACGTGCTCAAGCAACTGCGTGCCGGCAAGCTGACCCCCGAAATCGAGGAGAAGCTCCGCAAGTGCGCCGACGAAGTAGCTGCAAAGTACAAAGACTGATACAAAACCTAACTATCCTATATCAGGCGGGGTGCCGTCAATGACACCCCGCCGGCAACAACCCCAAACAACTTAAATTTAATCTACCAACACATTCAATGGCAACATTACGAGAACTTAAAACCAGGATTGGTTCCGTTTCCTCGTCTGAGAAGATTACGGGTGCGATGAAGATGATTTCGTCGGCCAAGGTTCATAAGTTTGAACAGTCGCTGCGTCAGCTCCTCCCGTACAAGAACCAGATACAGTCCATCATGGGGCATATCCTGGAGTCGGGTGAATCGTTCAACTCCCCGCTCATAGAGAACCGTGAGGTCAAGACAATATGCCTGGTGGCATACGGCAGTGACGATGGCCTCTGCGGTGCCTACAATATGAATGTGTTCAAGCATACGCTCTCGGTCATCAACGAGATGCGCGATAAGTATGGCAATGGCACCAAGTTCGTTATCTATCCCGTGGGACGCAAGATAGCCAAAGCTGTCGCAAAACTTCAGGACGGCGATATCTCAGTGGTGCGTGTAGCAGGTGTCGATTCCAAGATGGACGGCGCGGCTGTAAATGCCTTCACCATGAAGCTCCAGGAGGGCTTTCTCAACCATGACTTCGATATGGTGTACTCCGTTTACACCAACTTCATATCAATGGCGCGTCAGCGTCTCAAATACGAGCAGATGCTCCCCGTAGACAGCGCGGCCATAGCTCAGGAAGCCACGAAGCCTGTCAAGGACGAAAACAAGATGTACATTTTCGAGCCGGGCGCGGACAGCATTTTCCGCCAGGTGTTGCCGATGTTTGTGCTTTCGGCGATGCAGGAGATAACGCTCGAAAACCGCGCTTCCGAACAGGCAGCACGTGTAATGGCTATGCAGAGCGCAAACGACAACGCCCGCAAGCTGCTCGAAGAACTGCAGCTGGAATACAACAAGCTGCGCCAGCAGAGCATAACCACCGAGCTGCTTGACATACTCGGCGGTCAGGTACAACATTGACATTAAATCTCGACTAATCTTTTCGAACTATTTTTTATGAGTAGCATCAAAGAATATTTCACTTCGGTCGGCAAGGGCATTACCTCCCTGGTAACAGGCATGACTGTTACCGGCAAGGAACTTGTCACCAAGAAAATCACCGAATGTTATCCCGAAAACCGGGAGACACTCGAGATACCGGAGCGTTTCCGCGCTTGCCTGACACTGAAAAATGTGGACGGGCACCACAAGTGCATCGCTTGCGGCATCTGCCAGATGAACTGCCCCAACGGCACAATCAAGCTTGACAACAAGATGATTGACCTGCCCGACGGCAAGAAGAAGAGAGTACTCGACAAGTACCACTACGACCTGGGCAGCTGCACATTCTGCATGCTGTGTGTGACCACTTGCCCGCAGGGCGCGCTCGAGTTCTCCAATGATTTCGAGCAAGCGGTCTTCACTCGCGAAAAACTGGTCAAGGAGCTGAACGCCGGCCTCGAGAATCCGCCGCTGCCCGCTCCCAAGCCCGCAGCCGCACCTGCCGCAGCCCCCAAGGCTGACGCGCCGAAGCCTGCGGACAAGCCCGCGACACCTAACGACGAAAATAAATAATATTACATAATGGAATCTGTAGGAAATATTATCTTGTACTGCGTGACGGCTATCGTCATCGCCGTCTTTTCGGTGATGACTGTCAGGTCTCGCAAGATCTTACGTTCCGCCACCTATCTGTTGTTTGTTCTGCTCGCTACCGCCGTGATGTATTTCCAGCTCGGCTATCAGTTCCTTGGCGCAGTGCAGATAGCGGTCTATGCTGGCGGCATTATGGTGCTGTTTGTGTTCTCGATATTGCTGACTCATCGCCCCGATGACGAAACTTCACTGCTCACGTCGCACAAGCGCATCATAGGTATCAGTTGCTCGGTCATCGGAGCTGTCCTGCTCCTTGCTGCCCTGTTCACGATGCCTGTTGCCAAGGACATTACCCTCGGCACCGCGCTTGCAAGCAGCGATGTGGATATGGCGCAGATCGGTACGGCTCTGCTCGGTACCGGCAAGTTCCAGTACCTGCTCCCCTTTGAGGCTGTCAGTGTGCTGCTTTTGGCATGTATAATCGGTGGCATCGTAGTAGCCCGCAAAAAATAACGCCCCATGGACTTAAGCATATTATGGTATCTTGTGCCCAGCGTAATAATGTTCGTCTGCGGCGTCTTCGGGTTCGTAACCCGCAAAAACCTTATCGCGATACTCATCTCGCTGGAATTGATGCTCAATTCAGCTGACCTGAATTTCGTGATATTCAACCGTTTCCTTTTCCCCGAACAGATGGAGGGCATGTTCTTCACGCTCTTCTCCATCGGCATTGCAGCTGCAGAGACGGCTATCGCAATCGCGATAATCATCAACATTTACCGCGCTGTAGGAAACACTGATGTCAATGAAATCAAACAAATGAAATTCTAAGATATGGACATTACATTACCTATTCTGATTCTGGCGATACCTATCACAATGTTCCTTGTCTTAGGTATCTTGGGTGTCAAGATGTCGCACAAGTGTGCGGGTATACTTGGCATACTCGGTATGGGTGTCACCCTGGTGCTGGCGTACACTGTCGCTTACACCTATTTCTTCTCGGGAGATCCCAATTTCATAGTTGACGGCGTGCGCCAGCAGTTTGCGGTGTTTGACCATACATGGCTCGCGTTCACGCAGACGCTTGTCGTGAAGCTCGGCTTCCTGCTCGACCCGATTTCGGCAATGATGCTTGTGGTCATCACGACCATATCCTTCATGGTACACCTGTACAGTTGGGGATACATGCACGGCGAGAAGGGCTTCCAGCGTTTCTACGCATTCCTGCAGCTCTTCACGTTCTCGATGCTCGGTCTGGTAGTTGCCACCAACATTTTCCAGATGTACATATTCTGGGAGCTCGTGGGTGTCTCCTCATACCTGCTTATCGGGTTCTACTACAAGCTGCCGTCAGCCGTTTCAGCTTGCAAGAAGGCGTTCATCGTCACTCGTTTCGCCGACCTCGGCTTCCTCATCGGTATCCTCGTGCTGTCATTCTATACCAACACGTTTGACTTTATCCCGATGACCAGCGACCCGCAGAATGTGCTGATGTCAACCGGTGGCGCAACATTCCTCGGAGGCTCTGCACTGACCTGGGCGTTGATACTCATCTTCGTCGGCGGTATGGGCAAGTCGGCAATGATGCCGCTGCACATCTGGCTGCCTGATGCAATGGAAGGCCCGACCCCTGTGTCTGCGCTTATCCACGCTGCAACAATGGTCGTCGCCGGTGTTTACCTGGTGGCTCGTATGTTCCCGATCTACCTGCTCGAAGAAGTTGCCCTGACATTCATCACCGTCATCGGTGCAATCACGGCGTTCTATGCTGCTGTCGTGGCTTGCTGCCAGATTGACATCAAGCGTGTGCTGGCGTTTTCGACCATTTCGCAGATTGCGTTCATGATGGTGTCGCTCGGCGTGGCACGTCCTGAACTGCATGAAGGCCTCGGATACATGTCTTCGATGTTCCACCTGTTCACACACGCCATGTTCAAGGCGTTGCTGTTCCTCGGTGCCGGCGCATTGATTCATGCAGTCCACTCTAATGACTACACAGCCATGGGCGGCCTGCGCAAGTATATGCCTATCACACACTGGACATTCCTCATCGGCTGTCTCGCCATTGCGGGTATCTGGCCTTTCGCCGGCTTCTTCTCCAAGGACGAGATGCTGAGCGCGATGTTCTCCAACCACTGGTTCTGGGGCGCATGGATGACTATGGTAGCCGGTCTGACCGCCTTCTATATGTTCCGCCTGTACTATCTCATCTTCTGGTGGGAGGACAATCCTCACCACAAGGAGCACCGTCCGCATGACGCTCCGTGGCAGATGTCGCTGCCGCTCATCATCCTTGCAGTCGTTTCCTGTGTGGCTGGTTTCATCCCCTTCGGTGAGTTTGTGACTTGGAACCGCGAGGCATACGAAATCCACATCGACCCGACCGTCGCCACGGTTTCGCTCGTTGTCGCTATCGCAGCTATCGCACTCGCAACAGTGATGTACCGCAAGAAGAACTCTATTCCGAGCAAGCTCAAGAACGCTATGCCCGGTCTGTGGAAAGCAGCTCACCGCCGCTTCTACTGGGATGAGATTTATATGTTCATTACCCACAAGTTCATCTTCAATGTGATCTGCCGCAGCATCGCATGGTTTGACCGTCATGTCATCGACGCTACCATGGACGGCTTCGCCAAAATCACCAACCGCGCTTCTGTCGCTATCAAGGGCATGCAGAGCGGTGCTATACAGACATACGTCGTATGGTACTTCATCGGCGCTGCGCTGCTTGCGGGTATTACCTGGATTTGTCTACTCTAACCTCATATTGCTTTGCAGAAAAATCTTTGATTATGTTTTCAAATATCTTAATCTGGTTTGTAATAGTTCCTGTCCTCATGCTGATAGGATTAGGCCTGTGCCGCAACAGCAGTATGAAGGCTATCCGCACGGTTATGGTGATAGGCAGCACCATACTGATGGCAATGGCCATCTGGCTCTGTGTTGACTTCCTTGGTCAGCGTGCGGCCGGTGTGACTGACGAAATGCTCTATACCGGCTCTTGGTGCTGGTACAAGCCTCTCAATATCAACCTTGCAGTGGGTGTTGACGGCATTTCCGTGCTGATGCTGATGCTGTCGGCGGTAATCGTGTTTGCCGGCACATTCGCCTCATGGAAAATCAATCCTCTGCCCAAGAACTTCTTCCTTTGGTTTACGCTCCTTTCAACAGGTGTGTTCGGTTTCTTCATCTCGATAGACATCTTCACCATGTTCATGTTCTACGAGGTGGCTCTTATCCCGATGTACCTGTTGATTGGTTTCTGGGGAACCGGCCGCAAGGAGTATTCAGCGATGAAGCTGACCCTGATGCTTATGGGCGGTTCTGCCTTCCTGATGCTCGGCTTGTTCGGCATCTACTGGCATTCAAGCGCCGATGCGTCGCAGCTGACATGGAACATCCTCGAAATCTCGCATAACGGCGCGATACCTGCCGGCTGGCAGAACTACCTGTTTGTGCTGACATTCGTCGGCTTCGGTGTGCTGGGTGCAATGTTCCCCTTCCACACATGGAGCCCTGACGGTCACGCTTGCGCCCCGACTGCAGTGTCTATGCTTCACGCAGGTGTGCTTATGAAACTCGGTGGTTATGGCTGCTTCCGCATCGCCATATTCCTGCTCCCGCAGGCTGCCAATGAGCTGTCGTGGATATTCATCATACTGACCGGCATAAGCATTGTCTACGGAGCGTTCTCCGCTTGCGTTCAGACAGACCTGAAGTACATCAACGCTTACTCTTCGGTGTCGCACTGCGGCATGGTGCTGTTCGCAATCCTTATGCTCAATACCACGGCAATGACCGGTGCTATAATGCAGATGCTCTCACATGGTCTGATGACAGCCCTCTTCTTTGCCCTCATCGGTATGATTTACGGACGTACGCACACTCGCGATATCCGTCAGATGGGCGGTTTGATGAAGATAATGCCTTACCTCGGTGTCTGCTACATGATAGCCGGTTTCGCTTCGCTCGGTCTGCCGGGTCTCAGCGGCTTCGTAGCCGAGATGACTATCTTCTTCGGCAGCTTCGAGCATACGGACATGTTCCACCGTTGCTTCGTGATAGCAGCTACCTGCTCTATCGTGATAACAGCGGTCTACATCCTGCGAGTAGTCGGCAAGCTCCTCCACGGCCCAGTTCAGGACGAGCATCACCTCGCCCTGACCGACGCTACATGGTTCGAGCGTGTCGCAACCGTGGTGCTGATACTCTGCATCGCCGGCATCGGCTGCTTCCCCAACTGGATCAACGATACCATACAGCACAGCTTTGAGCCGATCATCAACGCTCTTGCAGTGGCACAGTAAAACCTAATGTATTGAATATATAAAATCGATTGAAAATGGATTACTCACAATTCGGAACAATGTTTCCCGAGCTTATAGTACTCGGTGTATTCCTGATAGTGTTCTTGTTCGATACATTCTCAGGTAGCCGTGCTAAAGCCGCTGTCACCCCGTTGGCTGTCATCTTGTTCGGTGTAGCTACGGTGGCGATGTGGTTCATACCGCGTTGCGGAGTGGATGCCTTTGAGGGCATGTATGTCAACGACAGCGCGACAATGGCGATAAAGAATATCCTGAACCTCGGCGTGTTCATCGTCCTTCTGCAGTCCATACGCTGGTCGGCTACCGAATCCGGCAAGCTGCGCAAGGCGGAGTTCTACGAGCTGTTGTTCGTGACGCTTTTCGGCATGTACCTCATGATAAGCGCACGCCACTTCCTGCTCTTCATCATCGGTCTCGAGTCTGCATCGCTTCCCCTCGCGGCAATGGTGGCTTTCGACAAGAAACGCTACGAGAGCAACGAGGCGGCTATCAAATATGTTATGACAGCTGTCTTCTCCTCTGCAGTCCTCATGATGGGTCTCTCATTCGTGTATGCTTGCTCCGGAACAGGCTCGCTCTATTTCGCGGACATTGCAGATGCAGTCATGAACGGCTCACATTCGGGCATGATGATAGTTGCATTGGCATTCGTTATGGCCGGCATCGGTTTCAAGCTCTCGCTTGTGCCGTTCCACCTCTGGACAGCCGATGTATACCAGGGTGCGCCGACGGCTGTGACCAGCTACCTTTCGGTCATTTCCAAAGGCTCTGCTGCGTTTGCCTTCTTCATCATCTTTGTTCAGGCCTTCGGCACAGTTTACAGCCAGGTATGGGAATGGATGCTCTATGCAATCATAATCCTGACCATCACTGTCGGTAACCTGTTCGCTATCCGCCAGCGCAACATGAAACGCTTCATGGCGTTCTCCTCAGTTTCGCAGGCCGGTTACATCATGCTCGGCATAATCGCTGCAAGCACACTCGGCCTGACCTCAATGATGTTCTACATCCTGGTGTATGTATTCAGCAACCTCGGCGTGTTTGCCGTGATAGCAGCTATAGAGAACAAGACCGGCAAGGTCGGCATGGACGATTACAACGGACTGCACAAGACCAACCCGTGGCTGTCATTCGCAATGACACTCGCAGTGTTCTCGCTCGCCGGCATCCCGCCCTTCGCAGGTTTCTTCAGCAAGTTCCTGATATTCACGTCAGCTACTCAGTCAGGTTCTGTAGCACTCTATGTGCTTGTGCTGATAGCGTTGATCAACACTATCGTTTCACTCTACTACTACCTCCTCGTGGTCAAGGCTATGTGGGTGTCGCCCGAAGAGCCGACTATCGAGAAGTTCAATTCAACGCTTTCAGAGCGTGCCGGAATGTGGATCTGCGTTGCTGGTATCGTGTTCATCGGTCTTGCAAGCTGCATCTACCAGTGGATTGAGACATCTGTTGCTGATGTGCCGAACCTGGTAAGCCAGTGCATCTGATATAGCACTTCGATTACACTATAACTGGAAGCCCGGGGACATTAGAACCTCGGGCTTCTTGCATTTATTGACCTTAATATTCCGTAAATGCAGAAGTCTGCCTTAAACTAAGCCGCTGTCTGGGCATCAGATATGTAAATGTGAAACCAAAAACTCATCAGAATATGAAAAGAACAATTCTTTCGATAGCAGCAGCCCTCATCTGCCTGGGCGGAGCAACAGCAATGGCATCAAACTGCGGCGCTGAGAAGAAGACGAAGACTGAACAGTCATGCTGCGGCAAGGACAAGAAGCATGGCAAACGCGCACGCAAGGACACTTGCGGCGAGAAGAAATCATGCCGTCCGTCACATTGTGACAAGGGCGATGCTGTGCACACGTTCATGCGTACTATGCTCGACGGCATCGAGCTGAACGACCTCCAGCGCCAGCAGGTTCAGCGGATAGAGCAGCAAACTCGCGAGGAACTGAACGGAGTGACCGACATGACGAGCAAGCAGTACAAGAAGGCACTCAAGAACAGCCGCAAGAAACTCGAGAAGATACTGACCAAAGAGCAGAAGGCTGTACTCGACGCGAACTGCCGCATCACGGAACGCCGTGCCGAAATGCGCAAGGAGAACAAAGCCATAAGAGAAAACGTCAAGGCTGCCAAAGCAGACATCCGCGAGATGAAGCAGGATTTGCGCAAGGCCAAGGTCGAGCTTAAGAACGCGACCAAAGCCGAGACCAAGAAGTAACAGCTCTGTTTTCTCTGATATTTCGGAGATCTCCGAGTTCTCCGAGAACTCTGAGTATTCGGATAATTAAGAGGCTACAGTTTCAAGTAAAGGTGTCATAGTTTTGGCATGTGAATTTTTTCTGGGAAAAGCGAGTCGGGGATTAAACTTTTTCGCGGCTCGCGTGTCTACAAGATATAAGGTGATTGTCGCAGACATTGCCTGAATAATAAAACAATGCTATCGCGACAAAACGGCAATCGGGTTGAGGCCTGGTTGCCGTTTTCTTTTTATCCGATTGTCTGCGCCTTGTTTCGCCAGTTGTCCCGGTTTTCCTCGCTTACGTCGGATGCTGGCGCAATTCCATGGGGGCAGTGCGTGACTTGCGCTGAGGCAGTGTTCTGATAATTTCGTTATTCGGCGGATTTTGCGTAACTTTGCATAGCAAAAGGGATTGCTCCCGACGTTATCAAACATACCGAAAGTGAGAACGATAGCAGCGCATCATATTACGGACACGGGGCAGTGGCGGCTGACCGTAGACATCTCTGAGGAGGCAATGGGGGCGTGGCTGCGCCGCAATGACATTGCCGATGATCCGATGTACACGCTCGCCACGGCACGCCTCGAGGGAGATGACCGTCTGCGTGCCATTGAGAACGCGGTCTATGACCATCCGGCAGTGCTTGACGATTATGAGGCGGACATCGTGGTGACGACAGCCCGCTATATGTTCATTCCCTCTGAACTGGCTGACGATGACAGCCTCTGTGTCAAGGCGTTTTCGACAGTGTTCGGCGATACAGCGTCTGAAGACATCATGACGGACACCGTGGGAGAGTATGCTGTGCTGTACATGGCGGTTCCCGGTCTGCGCCAGTTCCTGGCACGCACATTTGCCGGCTCACGGGTGGCGTGCCATGCCACGACGCTGCTGTCACACTGGCAGAGGGCTGCCAAGGCCGGGCTTTGCCTGTTTGCCGACATACGCGGCGGATATGCCGACATGGCATTGTTTCGCGACTGTCATCTCATTGCCTCGTCACGCCGCCGTTGCCAGGACACGGCTGATGCAGCCTATTATATGCTTAACACCTGCCATGCAGCCGGCGCGGACGTTGAGCTGCGGCAGGTAGCAGCCTATGTTTCCGGCGAAGCGGATGCGGTCGAGGCTGTCCGGAGCATGACAGGGGAGTATGTCGCTGAAATGGCGGCAGTGCCTATGCCTGCCGAGGAGGATGCTCCGCCGGCAGACGTGATTTGTTCATACCGCAACAACCGGCAGCAATGAGGATAATACGTGGAAAATACGGGCGGCGGCGTTTTGACGTGCCGCGCAATATCACCGCGAGGCCGACAACGGACTTCGCGCGAGAGAACATATTCAACGTGCTGGAGAATATGCGTGACTTTGAGGGCGCAGATGCTCTTGACCTGTTTGCCGGCACAGGTGCGGTCAGCTTCGAGTTCCTCTCACGCGGCTGCCGCTCGGTGACGTGTGTTGAGAATGCGCATACGCAGGTCAACTTCATACGTTCCGTGCGCGAGAAGCTGCACGATGACAACCTGACGGTGGTCAAAGGCGATGTGTTCAAGTATCTGCAGACGTGCCGCCGCAAGTTTGACTTCATCTTTGCCGACCCGCCGTATGAGCATCCGCGTTTCGATGACGTTGCTACCATAGTGCTTGACTCGCAGATGCTGCGCCCCGGGACGATAGTTGTGATAGAGCATAACCGTGACCACGACTATTCGTCGCATCCCGCCTTTTGCGACCACCGTCGTTACGGCTCGGTCAACTTCTCGATATTCCGCATCGGCGGCGAGGAGGCGGCTGAGGATGAAGCTGCAGGCGAAAACGCAACATCAGACAATCAAGAAATCAATTCATAATACCGCCGCAAGGCGATTACTACCGATACACTATATGGACCGTAAAATCAAACTCGATACGATAGAGGAGGCTATCCGGGATTTCCAGGCCGGCAAGTTTATCATCGTCGTTGACGACGAAGACCGCGAGAACGAGGGCGACCTCATCGTTGCTGCCGAGAAAATCACCCCCGAGCAGGTGAATTTCATGCTGAAAAACGCACGCGGGGTGCTGTGTGCGCCGATAACCATGCGCCGCTGCGACGAGTTGCAGCTCCCTCGCCAAGTCGAGGACAATACGTCGATGCTCGGCACGCCGTTTACGGTCACCGTCGACAAACTCGAGGGGTGCTCCACGGGCGTGTCGGCAGCAGACCGTGCGGCCACAATCCTGGCCCTGGCCGACCCCGAGTCCACACCGCAGACCTTCGGTCGCCCCGGCCACATCAACCCGCTCTACGCTCAGGACAACGGTGTGCTGCGCCGTAGCGGCCACACGGAGGCCTCCATTGACCTCTGCAAGCTGGCGGGCCTCCGCCCCGTGGCTGCCCTGATGGAGATCATGAACGAGGACGGCACGATGGCACGCATGCCGCAGCTCCAGGAGAAAGCCAAGGAGTGGGGCCTGAAGATCATCTCCATCCGCGACCTCATCGCCTACCGCCTGAAGCGAGAGTGTCTCATCGAGGTCGGCGAGGACGTGGAACTGCCCACCCGCTATGGC
>URTA01000031.1 GCA_900550645.1 uncultured Porphyromonadaceae bacterium | reverse complement strand
GGCTAAGAAGGATCTGGGGCTGAAAAGCGAGAATGCCGATCCCGAGAAACTCGTGCAGATGAACCAGTATCTGCTCAATGCCTATCCCTATATCCTCCAGTCTGTAGAGGTAGGGGAGAACGACCCGAAGAGCAAGGCTCTCGGCGAGGCGCAGAAGAAGCTCGCAAGCCATGTTGCTGACTTCTTCCAGGCTGGCGCTGATTTGTACGGCGCAAAGAAGTACTATCCTGAGGCATATAAAGCTTTTGAATATTATGCCGACATCCCCGAACTCCCGTTCATGCAAGGTTCTGTGAACATCCCGGATTCTATCCGCGCTACTGCATATTTCAATGCCGGACTGAGCGGATGGGCTGCGAGCGAGCTCCCCGCTGCTGCAGCGGCTTTCAAAAAAGCCATAAACGCGCACTATGACAAGCCCGAAGCTTACATATACGGTCTTGCTTGCTGGCAGAACATGATGCAGAACGACTCTACGGTATACGATCAGGCACAGGCTGAAATATTCGATATTTCAAAACTCGGATACGCCAAGTTCGGCATGAGCCAGCCCGTGTTCCTTAACAATATGGTGAATGTGCTTGTAGAGCAGAACCAGGAACAGCAAGCCATTGACATGATAGGCTCGCTGATTGCCGAGAACGAAACCGCAGCTCTCTACGGACTGCGCGGATACGTGTATGACCGCATGGGCATGGACACAGAGTCAGTGGCTGATTACCGCAAGGCAGCTTCTATGGAAGATGCAGATTTCGAGACACTCAAGAATGCCGGCAAGAAAATTTTCCGTCGCGGCACCGAGCTGTGGAACGAGATTGAGGGCAATTCAGCCGAAGCTAACGCCAAGCGCAAGGAAGTCCGTGAAAACTACTGGGGACGTGCATTTGAGATTGCAAGCAAAGCCAAAATGATCAAGCCGGCTGATGTCAGTGCAAGCGACCTTGACTACCTCATCGACCAGATTAACTACGCTCTCGAATCACTGAGATAAAAACTGCTGTCATTGACAGCCCGATATATGGAGGCGGCGCCGTGGCATAAGGTGTCGCCTCTGTTATTGTTTTTTTAGTAAAAATCCAATCCATACTCCTGTATTAGTTTTTATCGTTACGGCAAAATGTGCTAACTTTGCAAAGTAATTGAGCCGATATATGGAGTCTACGAAAAAAATAAAGTCAGCATTGGTCTCCGTCTACCACAAAGACGGTCTCGAGGAGATACTTAAACTCTTGAATGACAATGGTGTGCGCCTGTTTTCAACGGGCGGTACGCACAAGTTCATCGAGGGCCTCGGATATGAGTGTGAAACTGTGGAGAGCATCACCGGCTACCCCTCGATACTCGGCGGTCGCGTCAAGACGCTTCACCCCTCAGTATTCGGCGGCATCCTGTGCCGTCGCGACAACGCTTCAGACATGGAGCAGACCGCGAAATACTCTATCCCCGAAATTGACTTGGTCATTGTAGACCTCTATCCGTTTGCAGACACTGTCGCTTCCGGCGCGTCGGAGGCCGACATAATCGAGAAAATCGACATAGGCGGCATTTCCCTCATCCGAGGAGCGGCCAAAAACTACAAGGATGTCATCATCGTTGCTTCCAAGGCACAGTATGCTTCCCTTGCGCAGCTGCTCAAAGAGTCTGGCGCACAGTCCACGCTCGAGCAGCGACGTGAGTTTGCCAAACAGGCATTTGCGGTTTCATCGATGTATGACTCGCAGATTTTCAACTGGTTCGACGGTGACAATATGTCGGCAATGCGTCTTGCAGACGACGGCAAGATGCACCTGCGCTACGGCGAGAACCCTCACCAGAAAGCATGTTTCTATGGTGATTTCAACAAGGTGTTCGACAAACTGCACGGCAAGGAAATCTCCTACAATAACCTGCTCGATATAGATGCTGCCGTTTCGCTGATTGCCGATTTCGACACTCCCACATTCGCTATCCTCAAGCACAACAATGCGTGTGGCATAGCCTCGTGCGAGAGCATCATGCAAGCATGGGAGACAGCCCTCGCCTGTGACCCAGTTTCCGCATTCGGTGGAGTGCTGATAGCAAACCGTGACATCGATGCTGCTACGGCAGAGAAGATCAACTCCATATTCTTCGAGGTAATCATAGCTCCGGCATACAGTGAAGATGCCTTGAAAGCGCTGAAAACGAAGAAGAACCGCATTATCCTGGTACAAAAATGCGCGGTTGACAACAAATACCGCTACCGTTCGGCGGTCAACGGTGTTTTGTGTCAGGAAAAGGACGCGAAGGTCGAAACACTTGCAGACCTGCGGCAGGTGTGCAAGCGTGCCGCCACGGAACGCGAGTGCGCTGATATGCTCTTTGCTCTCAAGGTTGTCAAGCACAGCAAGAGCAATTCCATTGTCCTTGCCAAGGACGGCCGTCTGCTGGCATCTGGCGTAGGGCAGACATCACGTGTCGATGCGCTGAAGCAAGCCATTGAGAAAGCCCGTTCATTCGGGTTTGACCTCACAGGCGGCGTCATGGCATCAGATGCGTTCTTCCCCTTTGCCGATTGCGTTGAGATAGCGCACGAGTCCGGGATTACCGCCGTGGTTCATCCGGGCGGCTCAATACGCGATAACGAGTCTGTGGAGTACTGTGATGCCCACGACATGGCGATGGCAATGACCGGTTTCCGTCATTTCCGTCATTGACCCACAGCAGCCGGGACTCCCCGGCTGTCGTATCTAACTTCCTCACTAACTGTGCCGGCAGTCTCCGGCAAACCTCTCAAAATCGAATTGTAATGGCTAAAAAAGTAAAGACAAGCAAATCGTGGTTCTCACGGCTCTTCTCCTTCACGCAGGAGATAGCCATGGACTTGGGAACTGCCAACTCCATAATCATCCACAATGACCAGATAGTCGTAGACGAGCCGTCGGTTGTGGCTATCGACAACAAGACCGAGGAACTTCAGGCCGTCGGCACTGCTGCTCACCTGATGGAGGGGAAAGAACCTCCGGGCCTGCGCACCGTGCGTCCGCTGCGTGACGGTGTGATAGCCGATTTCCAGGCTGCCGAGGTGATGATACGCGGCATGGTCAAGATGGTAGGGTCTAAGCGGTGGAAATTCACTCCGGCTCTCCGCATGGTAGTCTGCATCCCCTCTGGCTCAACGGAAGTCGAAATACGTGCTGTGCGCGACTCCAGCGAGCACGCCGGCGGACGTGACGTGTACATGATATACGAGCCGATGGCTGCCGCTCTCGGCATTGGCCTCGATGTGGAGGCTCCGGAGGGCAACATGATTGTTGACATAGGCGGCGGAAGCACCGAAATCGCCGTAATATCCCTCGGAGGAATAGTCTGCAACAAGAGCATTCGCCTCGCCGGAAACGACCTTTCAGAAGATATCAAGGAGTATATGGGGCGTGTGCACAACGTCAAGGTAGGCACTACCACGGCAGAACTCATCAAGATACAAGTCGGCTCGGCTCTCCCCGAACTGGACAATCCGCCAGAACCGTACACTGTCATCGGCCCAAACCGCATAACCGGTCTGCCGATGGACGTAGTGGTGACATACGACGAAATCTCGAAGTGCATCGAGAATACCATCAGCAAGATGGAAAATGCTGTGCTCGAGGCACTGTCACAGACCCCTCCGGAGCTTTATGCAGACATTGTGCACAACGGCATTTACCTCGCCGGTGGCGGCGCGTTGCTGCGAGGCCTCGCAAAACGCTTTACCGACAAGATCGGCATCGAGTTCAAGGTGGCAGACGACCCGCTGCACGCTGTGGCAAAGGGTACGGGCGTTGCCTTGAAGAACATACACCGCTTCTCGTTCCTGATACGGTAACAACGTGCCGCGAGCGGTACATCTAAAGTCTACGTAAAGTGCGCAACCTGCTTAATTTCCTGATTAAGTACAGGGCATGGTTTGTCTTCATATTCTATGTGCTGGTAAGCTGTGTCCTGATAGTCAGCGGCTCTGCATACAGGCTGTCGGTGTACATGACCTCCGCTAACGCTGTCACCGCCACGTTGAACGGGGCGACATCGAGCGTCACCGGCTATTTCAACCTCAGCAGCGTCAACGCCTCGCTTGAGGAGCGCACGGCGCAACTCGAGGCGGAGGTGCTTAATTTGCGTGAGCAGTTGAATTATTACCGGGCAATAGTGTGTGACTCTATGGGACGGGACGAGGCCATGCCTCAAACCCGCTTTTCCTACATACTCGCGCCGGTCATATCAAGCACCTGCCACCGCCCGCGCAATTACATAACTATTTCCAAGGGTTTCGAGGACGGTGTCCGCCCTGGAATGGGGGTGGTGGACCACAACGGTGTAGTCGGGGTGGTCAATGTAAGCGGAAGGCATACGGCGCGTATAGTGTCGCTCCTCAACGAAGCGCAGCACTTCTCGGTCAAACTGAAAGGCACGCCATACGTGGGTACGCTCTCTTGGAAAGGCAATGACCGCAAGATTGCGTATATGGAGGAAGTGCCTCGGCATGCCAGATACCACACTGGCGATACAGTGGTGACAAGCGGGTATTCCACGACATTCCCTGCAGGCATCCATGTCGGCACAGTCATGGGTGTTGTGCGTGGCGACGATGACAACTATTTCACGCTTAAGGTGCGTCTTGCTTCCGATTTTGCCAACCTCTCGGCTGTCCGTGTCATTAAGGATGTGCAGAGAGCGGAGTTGGACACGCTTGCCAACTATGACCTGAAGTGAGCTGCGCCGGGGTAGACAAAAATGAAAGATAAATGAACCGCAGGATTATATCGATAGGCGCACTTTTCATCACGCTGCTGCTGATACAGGTGCTGATATGCAACCATATTGTGCTGTTCGGTGTGGCAGTGCCGTTCATATTCGTGTATTTCATCATCACGCTGCCCCTCGATGTGGGACAATGCACGCTGCTTACACTTGCGTTCCTGCTCGGACTGGGGGTGGACGTATGTTCCGACGCTGCGGGCATGAACGCATTGGCGTGTACAGTTGTTGCAATGATGAAACGCCCGCTGTTCTTCCGGTTTGTGCTGAAGGACGACAAGTCGGTTACGCTCTCGCCCTCGGTGGCAACGATGGGCTTCGGGCAGTATCTGCGCTATTCGGCGTTGCTCATTGCCGTATACTGCATACTGGTGTTCAGTGTGGAATACTTTTCGTTCTACGACATCAGCGAGATACTGTTGAAGGGGGCGGCAAGTGCAGCTCTCACCACGGTGCTGATACTCATCGTGGACAGTTTATCATCTGCAAAACGTGAGAAAAGACTATAAGTTAGAAAAGCGAAAATATGTCATAGGCGGGTTTATATGCCTCATCGTCCTGATTTACATCATTCGCCTGTACAACTTGCAGGTAGGCGATGACAAGTATAAGACATCCGCCGACAGCAACGCTTTTCTGGAAAGAATCATATATCCGGCACGTGGGCTGATATATGACCGCGAGGGCCGACTCGTGGTGTTCAACCAGCCGGCGTATGACGTTATGCTCATACCTAAGGACGTGGGGCAATTTGACACCGTTGCCTTATGCCAGGTGCTTGGCATGACCCGCGAACAGCTGGACGACAAGTGGCGGGAGATGAAAGACCCTCGCAAGAATCCCGGTTACTCATCGTATACGCCGCAGAAGCTCATTTCGCAGCTTTCGCAGCAGGATTACGGCCGTTTGCAGGAGAAACTGCACCTGTTTCCCGGGTTCTTCATACAGAAACGAAACATCAGGCAGTACAACTATGCTTGCGGAGCTAACGTACTCGGCAACATACGCGAGGTTTCCGCTGCCGACATCGAGAAGGACCGCTATTACCGCTCCGGCGACTTCACCGGCGATCTCGGCGTGGAGCGCAGCTACGAGCAGGCATTGCGCGGCGTGAAAGGGTCGGAGATACTGATGAAGGACGCACTCGGGCGCATCAAGGGGAAATATGAGGACGGTGTGCATGACATCGCCCCGAAGTCCGGCAGAAACCTGACCCTCTCCATTGACTTTGAGTTGCAGAAGTACGGCGAGCAGCTTATGGCTGGCAAGATGGGCGCGATAGTGGCTATTGAACCGAGTACCGGCGAAATTCTCTGTCTGGTGACATCTCCAGGCTACGACCCGTCGATGCTTGTGGGGAAGAACCGAGGCAAGAACTATGCTGCCCTGGTGCAAGACCCGTACAAGCCGTTGTTTGACCGCGCCATTCAGGCTGCCTACCCACCCGGCTCTACATTCAAGCCTACCCAGGGACTTATATTTCTGCAAGAGGGCGTTGTCACCGAAAAGACCGTATATCCATGCCACAGGGGCTATGTCAACGGGCTGCGCGTAGGCTGCCACGGCCACGCTTCGCCGATTGCGCTAAAGCCCGCGTTGCAGACTTCTTGTAATGCTTATTTCTGCTGGGGGTTCAAGAATATGGTTGACCGCAAGGGGACGACAGCGGCTGCGCAGCTTGAGAAATGGAAGAATTACCTTGTCGAGATGGGTTACGGCTACCGCCTCGGCATCGATCTCCCCGCAGAGTCTCGCGGCTTCATACCCAACAGCGGCTTCTACACCGACCGGCTCGGTCAGTGGTCTGCCAACTCCGTTATATCTGTCAGCATAGGGCAGGGCGAAATCCTCGCTACGCCGCTGCAGATAGCCAACCTGTGCGCTACTATAGCCAACCGTGGCTGGTATTACACTCCGCACGTTGTCAAGGAAATACAGGACACTGTCATTGACGTGAAATACCGGTCGCGTCATACGCCGCACATCCGCAGGACATACTATGACATGGTGGCAGAGGGTATGCGCATGGCGGTGCTCGGCGGCACTTGCCGCCTTGCCAACATCCCCGGACTTGACGTGGCGGGCAAGACCGGCACGGCGCAGAACCCGCACGGCAAGGACCACTCCGCGTTTATGGGCTTTGCCCCGTATGACAAGCCGCGTATTGCCGTGGCTGTATATGTCGAGAACGCCGGTTTCGGAGCAACGTATGGCGTGCCTATCGGCAGCCTTATCATTGAGAAATACCTGCGCGGCGAGATTGCTCCCGAGCGCAAGGGTATTGAGGAACGGATGATGACTTCAAGAACCATAACAGCGAAATCAAATGGCAAAGACAAACACTGATGCCAATGTGTCGATGTTCCGGTCAATCGACTGGCTTACGATAGTCCTGTACCTGATACTTGTCATCACGGGTGCTGTGAGCATCTATGCCGCGAGTTATGACTTTGACAATGCCAGCTTGTTTGACCTCACGGAGTTCTCTGGCAAGCAGTTCCTGTGGATAGGATTGTCGCTGATTTTGGGCTGTTCTATTATGTTGCTGGACTACAGGCTGTATGAGGCGTATGCCTACCCGATATACGGGTGCGTGCTGCTGTTGCTGCTTGTCACCATATTCGTTGCCCCGGACATCAAGGGGTCGCGGTCGTGGCTGTCGTTCGGCCCGGTGAGCCTCCAGCCGGCGGAGTTCGGCAAGTTCGCCACGGCGTTGGCACTGGCGAAACTGTTTGACTCAAGCGAGTTCAGGCTCAACGCCAAGCTGAGCAATTATTTCCGCGCCTTTGTCATTATCTTTGTGCCGATCATCCTCATCCTGTTGCAGAAAGAGACCGGCAGCGCGTTGGTATATTTCGCGCTCGTCCTGGTGCTTTACCGCGAGGGCATGAGCGGGCTTATACTGTTTGCAATACTGCTGGCAGTGACGTATTTTGTCGTGGCGGTGAAATATGCCACTCCGCTTATACTCGGCATTCCTGCGGGCGAGTTCACCGTGTTCCTGCTCATCGCGGCGGTATTCATTGCCATGCTGCGCTTCTATTGCCGTGACTACTATTGCACGCGCAATGTAGCTTTCGGTTTTATAGGGGGCGGAGCAGTGGTGACGGTGTTGGAACTGTGCGGCATACACATCAACGGCACGCTGTTTTTTGTTATCATGCTTGTAGGTGCCGGCATTTATGTCGCCATTACCATGTTGCGCCACCGCATACACAAATACGCTGTCACGCTCAGTTTCATGCTCGCCTCGCTGTGCTTCCTGTTCTCTGTCAATTATGTCTTCGGTCACGTCCTGCAGCCGCACCAGCAGATACGCATCAAGGTGGCTGTCGGCATTGAGGACGACCTTAAGAAGCATGGCTACAACGTCAATCAGTCCAAGATAGCCATAGGCTCTGGGGGAGTGACTGGCAAGGGCTTTCTCAACGGCACGCAGACCAAGCTGAAATATGTGCCGGAACAGCATACTGACTTCATATTCTGTACCATAGGCGAGGAGGAAGGGTTTGTCGGTACGGTCGCGCTTCTTGCAGTGTTCCTTGCCCTGATATTGCGCATCATCCACATAGCCGAGCGTCAGCACACCGCCTTCGGGCGCGTCTATGCTTACTGCGTGGTGTCGTATCTGATACTGCATCTTGCCGTCAATGTGGGTATGGTGATAGGACTGTGCCCTGTCATAGGCATACCATTGCCGTTTCTCAGTTACGGCGGTTCATCGTTGTGGGGATTTACTATACTGATATTCATATTGTTGCGTATTGACGCTTCGCGCAAGGAGCGTCATGTGTGATGTCGAGCATCATATTTAGTGGCGTTTTCAGTTCTGCGGACTGCACATTGCCATGGCTCTGACACAAACAATGTCAAAAAAAATTAGTAATTTCGCAGTCTGAACAGTTACTTATCAGATTATGGCACAGAAACCGTCTATCCCCAAGGGAACACGCGACTTCGGTCCTGTGGAGATGTCGCGACGCAACTATATATTCGACACCATTTCACGCGCTTTCCGCCTGTACGGGTATGAAGAAATACAGACCCCGTCAATGGAGAACCTCTCGACGCTCATGGGAAAGTACGGCGAGGAGGGTGACAAGCTGCTTTTCAAGATACTCAATTCTGGCGACTACTTGCGCGGCATCAGCGATGAACAGCTGGCTGGCCGTGATACGGTGCATCTGACGAGTGCGCTCTGCGAGAAAGGATTGCGCTATGATCTGACAGTGCCGTTTGCACGATATGTGGTGCAGCACCGTGGGGAGTTGCAGATGCCGTTCAAACGCTACCAGATACAGCCCGTATGGCGAGCTGACAGGCCGCAGAAAGGGCGTTACCGCGAGTTCTACCAGTGTGACGCGGATGTAGTAGGCTCTGACTCGCTCAACAACGAGATTGAGCTGCTGTCGTTGCTTGACTATGTGTTCGGGCAGCTCGGCATACGCATAGCTATCAAAGTGAACAACCGCAAGATACTCTCCGGCATCGGCGAGGTCATCGGCCATGCAGACAAGATAGTTGACATCACCGTTGCCATTGACAAGATAGACAAAATCGGTCTCGATGCCGTATGTGACGAACTGCGCAGCAAAGGCATAGACGAGGAGGCCATAAAGCGGCTTGTGCCGGTACTTGAGCTTTCAGGTTCAAATGCCGACAAGATTGCCGCCATGCGCACCATGCTTGCATCCTCGCAGGAGGGTATGCTCGGCATGGACGAATTGCAGACGGTGGTGAGCGGATTTGACGCGCTTGGCCATACGGCGGAGCTTCAGGTTGACCTGTCGCTCGCTCGCGGCCTTAACTACTATACTGGCACTATCATCGAGGTCAAGGCTCTCGATGTGGAAATAGGCAGCATCTCCGGCGGCGGCCGCTATGACAACCTGACCGGTGTGTTCGGAGTGTCGGGGTTGTCCGGCGTGGGTGTGTCGTTTGGAGCGGATCGCATCTATGACGTGCTGAACCAGCTCGACTTGTACCCGGAGGCTGTAAAGACCGGGGTGAAGGTGCTGTTTACCAACTTCGGCGAGCGCGAGGGCGCAGAGGCCATGAAATGCGCTGACGCATTGCGCCGCAGCGGCATTGCTGCAATGGTATATCCCGATGCTGCCAAGATGAAAAAGCAGATGAGCTACGCCAACGCCAAGGGCATACCGTACGTGGCCATAATAGGTGAGGAGGAATTTGCCGGCGGTGTAGTCACCCTCAAGGACATGGTGAACGGCTCGCAAGAGCAGATACCTACGGGAGAACTCGTGCAGAGACTCGGACAGTGACAGTTGCCGCGTCGGCACGCATAACGGACAGCAGACACATCACAGAGAGCAGATGAAGGTTTTGAAATTCGGAGGGACTTCGGTCGGCACAGTCCGCAGTCTCGAGAATGTGAAGAAGATAGTTGAGGGCATAGATGGTCAGGCGATAGTTGTTGTCTCCGCACTCGGCGGACTGACTGACCGCCTGATAGCGTCTGCCGAGATGGCACGCCGCCATGACTGCGGGTACGAGGCGGAGCTGGAGACGATGACGCGCCGGCACCATGAGATAATCGATGCTCTCGTGCCGCCGTCGCGCCGTGATGATGTGAAAGCTCGCATTGACACCCTACTTGCGGAGCTGCACCGCATATACGACGGCGTGGCGATGCTTGGCGAGCTGACAGAGCGCACGCTGGACAGCATTGTCAGCTTCGGCGAGAGGATGTCGAGCATTGTTGTCGCCAACATCATCAACGGAGCAAGGCACTATAATTCCCCCGACTTCATCAAGACCGAAAAGTGGTTCAACAAGAACATCGCTGACACCGACCTGACCACCGACCTGATACGCCGCACCTTCGCCGACGGTGATTTCAGCATAGCCGTTACTGGCGGATTTATCTCCACCGACCGTGACAGCGGAGAGATAACAAACCTCGGGCGCGGCGGAAGCGATTACACGGCTGCGTTGATAGCGGCAGCCCTCGATGCCGAAGTGCTGGAGATTTGGACCGACGTGGATGGGTTCATGACCGCTGACCCGAGGCTTATTCCCCAGGCGCGTGTCGTTGACCACATGACGTTCATCGAGAGCATGGAGCTTTGCACCATGGGCGCGAAGGTGATATATCCGCCGACGATTTACCCCGTGTTCCACAAGAATATACCTATACGCATACTTAACACGTTCAATCCGGAAGCAGAAGGAACGTGGGTGACGGACAATTCCCGCCCCGACGACATGGCGGTCAAAGGGATTTCCTCGATACGCAACACCACACTCATACGTGTGGACGGCGCATCGCCTGCAGAAGTGGACGGCGAGGACATAAACTCGCGCACATACAACGCAATGACCAAGAACGGTGTCAACGTGTATCTGGTCAACAGCCTTGACAGCAACGCATTCACGTTTGCAGTCAATGCGGCTGACAGCGGCAATGCCGTCAAGATATTGACCGAGGAGTTCAGCCCGGAGCTCTCACGCGGCGAATTGGAAAACATTTCCGCCACGTACCGTCTTGCCACGATAGCCGTGGTGGGTGAGAAGATGCACACGCGTCCGCTGTTGCTGTCTCAGCTGGTGTCGCTGCTTGCCGGTGCGGGCATCAAGATACACGCCACGTCTGACGGCTCGTCAGACACCACAATATCGCTTGTGGTGGGCGCAGACCGCAGCGACGAGGCCATACGGCTGATACATGACCGCATCTATTGCGACAACGCCGGTGCGTTTTCCCGTTGAGATGCAATTTTGGTCAAAAAGAGAACATAATCAATACGGCAGGGATTTTTGTTGTATCTTTGCAGGTTCAACAGCCGTTGCCGGCAGCGGGGCTTCCCGTGTTTGACAAACAATAACACGCATACTGATATGCTTTTATCCTCCATACGGTCATTCGGGCGTTACTGCCTGTTTCTGACGCAAGTGTTCCGCTGGCCTGACAAGTGGGGCGTGACACTGAAAAACACCGTGTTTGAAATCAGCAAGCTCGGCGTAGACTCTATCCCTCTGGTCATCATCATCTCGATATTCATCGGCGCGGTCATCACCATACAGATGACCCTCAATATTGTCTCGCCGCTGATACCATCATATTCCACCGGCCTTGCCACGCGCGAGATATTGCTGCTGGAGTTCTCCTCCTCCATTTTGTCGCTGATACTTGCCGGCAAGGTGGGCAGCAACATAGCCTCTGAAATCGGCACTATGCGTGTGACCGAGCAGATTGACGCGCTTGACATAATGGGTATCAACAGTGCCAACTACATAGTCCTGCCCAAAATAGTCGGGTTCGTGCTTTTCGTCCCCGTGCTGTGTGTCCTCTCCATGTTTATGGGCCTGTTGGGCGGCTGGTGCGTGGCGCGGTTCACCGATATGCTGTCAGTCGAGAACTATGTCTACGGCATACAGACATTCTTCACCGAGTGGTATGTGTGGTACGGCATCATCAAGACTTACTTCTTCGCGTTCATCATCACCAGCGTGGCGGCATATTACGGCTACTACGTCAAGGGCGGTGCACTCGAAGTGGGCAAGGCAAGTACTTCGGCAGTCGTGTCGAGTTCGATACTTATTCTCCTTGCCGACGTGATACTCACCAAACTTCTGCTGCAATGATACAGGCAAATCAAGTAAGCAAATGGTTTGACGGCGTGCAGGTGCTGCATGACATCAATGCGACCTTTGACACAGGCAAGACCAACCTCATAATCGGCCAGAGCGGTTCTGGCAAGACCGTGTTCATGAAATGCCTCATAGGGTTGCTGACCCCGGAGGAGGGCGAAATATACTATGACGAGCGTCCGTTCACGCAGATGACCGCACAGCAGCGCAAGGAGCTGCGCATGGAAATCGGCATGCTGTTCCAGGGCTCTGCGCTGTTTGACAACGAGACTGTGCTTGGCAATGTCATGTTCCCGCTCAAGATGTTCAGCCCAATGTCGCGGCAGGAACAGATAGAACGGGCGCAGTTCTGCATACGCCGTGTGGGGCTGGAGAACGCGGACAACAAGTACCCCTCGGAAATATCAGGCGGTATGCAGAAGCGCGTCGCCATTGCGCGTGCCATTGCCCTCAACCCCAAATACCTGTTCTGCGACGAGCCGAACTCCGGCCTCGACCCCAAAACATCTATCCTGATTGACGAGTTGCTCTCCGACATCACCCACGAGTACGGCATAACGACCGTCATCAACACGCACGACATGAACTCTGTGCTGGGAATAGGGGAGAACATCATCTTCATCAACAAGGGGCATTGCGACTGGACGGGTACGGACAAGACCATTTTCCGCAGCACGAGCGGTTCGCTCAACGACTTCGTGTTCGCTTCCAAGCTGTTCCAGCAGGTGAAGAAATACCTCGAAAGCGAATATGCAGAATGACAATAGGCTGAAAATATCGGTAATCGGTTCGGGCAACGTTGCCTTCCACCTGATGAAGGCTTGGCGTACTGCCGCCGACGTGACGCAGGTGTCTCCGCGCACGCTTGAGGGACTGCCCGAGGACAGCGACATCTATATCATATCGGTCAGCGACAACGCAATAGCGGATGTTGCCTCTCGGCTGAAGCATCTGTCGGGCATTGTTGCCCACACCTCCGGCACAACGCCCATGTCTGTCCTGACGGAAGCCGGAGTGCAACGCCCCGGAGTGCTGTACCCCTTGCAGACATTCTCACGCGAAGTGCCGCTTGACTACCGGGAAATACCCGTATTTGTTGAAGGTGGCGACGATGATGCGGCAATCGCATTGCAGTGTGCCGCCGCAATGTGGTCAGGAAGCGTAACCCGCTGCTCCTCGGACACTCGCTGCAAGATACACCTCGCCTCAGTGCTGGCATGCAACTTCACCAATCACCTGTGGACGCTCGCCTCGCAGCTGCTTGCCGGCGACGCGATACCATTCGACATACTGAAGCCGCTGATACGGCAGACTGCCGCCAAGATAGAGCAGGTTTCCCCGTATGAGGCGCAGACAGGCCCGGCACGCCGCCATGACACACGCACCATAGCCCGCCACCTCGAAATGACTGCCGGCACTCCCCTGCTGAAGCAGATATACACCCTCCTCTCGCAATCCATCTCCGACACCTATCCCGAATAATTATATGAGTGCTATCGACTATGACCTGAAGAAGATAACGTCATTCGCTTTTGACGTTGACGGAGTGCTTTCCCCTTCCACTATACCTCTCGGCCGTGACGGCATACCGCGCCGTATGGTCAATATCAAGGACGGTTATGCCTTGCAGCTCGCTGTCAAGAGGGGTTATAAGATCGTCATCATCACCGGGTGCACCGAGGAGGCTGTCCGTGTGCGGTTCAGCGCGTTGGGCATAAATGACATTTACCTGGGCGCATCGATGAAGCTGCCGGTGTTGACGAGCTGGATGGACGACAACGACGTGTCCCCGGAGGAAATCATCTATATGGGTGACGACATTCCGGACTTGCAGGCCATGCGCCATGTCGGGCTGCCGTGCGCTCCTCAAGACGCTGCTGTCGAGGCTCGCATGACCGCACGCTATGTGTCCCGTTTTTCGGGCGGCTACGGCTGTGTGCGCGACATCATCGAGCAGGTGATGAAGGCGCAGGGCTGCTGGCTCGACAGTGCAGACGCTTTCGGTTGGTGATATGCACAATGCGGTTACGGCTTTTGCCGTTATCATATAGTTATAACCTTAATAACCATGCTTGAGAACCTGCGAAAATACAAGATACTGCTGGGTAGCAAGTCGCCGCGCCGCCGCGAGTTGCTCGCCAAGTTGCGCATCCCGTTTAATGTAGTGGCTATAAGCAACCTGGAGGAGTCTTATCCGCTGACTCTGGGAGCTGTAGATGTGCCGGAGTACCTGTCGCTGCAGAAGGCTTCTGCTTACAGGGACACCATCAAGGACGACGAGATGGTGATAACGGCTGACACTGTGGTGATACTCGATGGCAAGATTTACGGCAAGCCGCACAACATTGAGGAGGCTGTGGAAATGCTGATGACGCTATCCGGCAGGACGCACCAAGTGGTGACAGGCGTTACCGTTTCCACATGTGAGCGGACAGTGTCGTTCTCATGCACTACTGAGGTGGAGTTCGCGGAATTGGCGCGTGAAGACGCTGTCTACTATGTAGATACATATCATCCTCTCGACAAGGCTGGCGCATACGGCATACAGGAGTGGATAGGATGCGTGGCGGTGAAAGCCATTTACGGCAGCTACTACAACGTCATGGGATTGCCCGTCCATCAGCTGTATGATGTCCTCAAAACATTCTGAACATGGTCGAAATCGGGGAGTATCAAAAATTATTTGCCGTTTTTCGATATATTCTTTTGCCGATGAGAAAAAGTTGACTAACTTTGCAGGTGCAAGATGCCCCGCATCCGACAACTATGAGAATTTCAAAATCAATACATAGAATAAACTGTAAAAAGATGTTCAAAAAATTAGTCAGCGTGACTATGGCTCTTTTGGGAGTCTTCAGTCTCTACGCTCAAAGTCCGATGCCGGAGAATCCCAATGTCAAGCATGGGACTCTCCCCAATGGGATGAACTATTACATCCTTCACAACGAAGAGCCGAAGCAGCGCGCCAATTTCTACATTGCGCAGAAGGTCGGCAGTACTCTCGAGGCTTCTGACCAGCTCGGTCTGGCTCACTTCCTCGAGCACATGGCTTTCAACGGAACAACAAATTATCCCGGCAAGGCCATGCTCAACTATCTCCAGTCAAAGGGTATCCGCTTTGGTGCTGACATCAACGCCTACACCTCATTTGACGAGACTGTCTACAACATCAACAACGTACCCACTACCGACGTGGCTCTCATGGACAGCGTGCTGCTCGCGCTGCACGACTGGAGCTGTGCCATCTCTCTCGAAACTGATGAAATCAACGCAGAGCGCAACGTAATCCAAGAGGAGTGGCGTTCACGCAACAACGCGCAGACTCGTATGTACAACGCCATGCTGCCGCAGATTTACGACGAGTACCAGTATCGCCAGATGCCTATCGGCACTATGGAGGTGGTGATGAACTTCGACCCCGACGTGCTGCGTGCATACTACCACAAGTGGTATCGTCCGGATCAGCAGGGTATCATCATTGTCGGCGACTTTGACGCTGCCGAGATGGAGAAGAAGGTGGTTGCAATGTTTACCCCCATACAGATGCCCGCAAATGCTGCAGCCCGCGAATATCCGCAGGTAAGCGACAACAAAGAGCCTATTTATTTCGCATTCCAGGACAAAGAGCTGACCAACTCTCGCATTACCCTGTCTTTCAAATCCGACAAGACACCGTTTGAAATGCGCAATACCATTGAAGGGTATATGGGCGACAATCTGTTCCCGGCTATCATTACCCAGCTCATCGACAACCGTCTCGAGGAATTTGCCAAGGACGCAAGCTGCAAGTATGCCGCTGCCGGCGTTTATTTTGGTGACTACTATATCTCAAAGACCAAGGACGCATTCAATATTGTCGTAATCCCCAAGGATGATGTCAAGGGCGCGTTTGAGCAGGGCATGGAAATCGTTGCCCGCGCTTGCAAGACCGGTTTCACCGCTTCGGAACTCGACCGCGTGAAAGAGGAACTCAAGTCCACCTACGAGAAGCAGTACAACGAGCGCAACAACACCAAGAGCGATGACCTCGCTCGCGAGCTTATCCGTCACTTTGTTGACAACGAACCTGCTCCCGGCATCGAAATCGAGAAGCAGCTTATCGATATGTTCCTGCCGCAGCTGACTGTCGATGTCATCAATGGCAGCCTCAAGGACATCATGACCCCGGAAAACCAGGTGTTGGTGGTAAGCGCTCCCGAATCGTTCAACCTCCCCTCCAAGGAGGAGATGCTCGGCGTAGTCAACAATGCGATGGCTCGCGAATATGAGGCATACGTTGACGAAGTAATCACCGATCCCCTCATCACTAAATACAACAAGGCCGGCAAGGTGAAATCCGTTAAGGAGAACAGCCAGTTCGGCACTACAGAGTACACCCTCAGCAACGGCGTGAAGGTTATCGTCAAGCCGACAGACTTCAAGTCAGACGAAATCCAGCTCGTTGCTGTTCGCGATGGCGGCAAGCAGATATACAGCACTTCACAGGCTGACAACGTCCAGCTCCTCGAATCTGCATACGAGACTGCCAAGAAGGGCAACTTCGACAACAAGACCATGACTAAGTACCTCGCAGGCAAGACTGTTTCTACGAGTTTCTCAATGGGTTCTTTCACTGACGTGTTTCAGGGCAAGTCAAGCGTAAAGGACTTCGAGACCATGCTTGACTTGGTATACGCCACTTTCTGTCAGCTCGGCGATGACAAGGCTGCATACGACGCTGACGCATCAAGTTCACGTGCTATGCTCGCCAATCAGGAGAAGAACCCGATGTTCACTTTCCAGAAGAAGCAGGTTCACGCTATGTACAACAACCCGCTGTTGGAAATCATCAGCACTGACAACATCGACAAGGCTTCATATCCGCAGATGATGTCAATGCTCCGCAATATATTCTCCAATGCTGCCGATTATACTTTCATCATCGTCGGTAATGTAAACCAGGAGAACCTCCAGCCGATGCTCGAGAAGTATATTGCATCTCTCCCCTCAAAGGGCAAAGCCGTCGCTCCCAAGGCTGTCACCCAGATGGGTACAGTTAAGGGCTTGGTTGACGAGGCTTTTGACCAGACAATGCAGACTCCTTCGACTATGGTGCTCGACTGCTACAACGGCATGATGAACTATTCTGTTTCGACAGATGTGATGGTAGACCTGCTCGGTGAAATCGTAAGCAACGTGTTCACGGAGACTATCCGCGAGGAAGAGGGCGGCAGCTATTCTCCCTACGCATACGCCTATTTCAATGTAAATGAGAACCGCTGGTATCTCGTTGAGGTAATACAGACCAATGCAGAGATGCGTGACAAGGTTATGGCACGTGCCAACGAGGAGACTCTCAAGCTGATGAAGAACGGCGCAAACGCAGACCAGTTCAACAAGGTTCGCGAGGCTGCCCTCAAGCAGTTTGAGATCCAGGAGCGCACAAACGGCTATTGGATTAACGGCTTGATGAGAAATGTCCGTGGCATTGACACAATGACTGGCCGCCGCGCCGCTATCGAGAACCTCACCCTCGACCAGTTCAACGCATTCATCAACACACTTTGGAACGGCGAAAACCGCATCAAGGTGGTTATGACCGGCGTTGAGGAAGGCAAGTAAGCCGACACCCCGTTCTTCGTAACGGCATAGCATAATATGAGGAGAGGAAATCCCGCAACAGGGTTTTCCTCTCTTGTATTATGCGTATTCCAACCGTTAATTATTGCCAATCTCCGACCTCAAACGGACAGCGTGCTTTGATAAGCGGAAAAAATACGCTATATTTGCACTACCTTTCCTCGACTGGCGCATTGACGATAATTGCATGCAGATTATCAGTCAGCAGCAGATGCCCGCAGGCGGCACGTTACCGTGGATTGTCATCATGCGTCTTTTACAGCCACACCGAAAAAAGACAACACGATGATAAATAAATGGAACTACGAACCGCTGACACACACGCAGACAGAGAATGTCGAGGTGTTGCGCCGTTATTGCAGCGACTGCCCGCCCATGGCGGAGCTGCTCGTGCGCCGTGGCGTTACAACCCCGCAGGAGGCTGACAGCTATTTCTCCCCCTCGATAAGCGACTTGCACGACCCGTTTCTGATGCGCGACATGGACAAGGCGGTCAACCGCCTGAACCGCGCCATGGGCGCAAAGGAGCGCATTATGGTGTTCGGCGACTATGACGTGGACGGCACTACTGCTGTGGCTTTGGTCTACAAGTACCTTCAGAACTACTACAGCAACATCGAGTACTATATTCCCACGCGTTACGAGGACGGCTACGGCATCTCACGCAAGAGCATCGACTATGCCGCCGAAAACGATGTCAAGCTGATTATTATACTCGATTGCGGCATCAAGGCTAACGACGAGATACGCTACGCCCGCGAAAAAGGCATTGATTTCATCATCTGCGACCACCACATGCCCGATGACGAGCTGCCCGAGGCGGTCGCAATCCTGAATCCGAAAATCCCCGGCAATACCTATCCTTGCAAGCACCTGAGCGGCTGCGGCGTAGGATTCAAGTTCATGCAGGCATTTGCACGCAGCAACGGCCTCTCAAACCACAACGAACTCGAGTCGCTGCTCGACCTTGTGGCGGTCAGCATTGCAGCTGACCTTGTGCCTATAGTGGGGGAGAACCGTGTAATGGCATATCACGGTCTGCGCCGCCTGAACTCCAACCCAAACCTTGGCTTGCGCAGCATAATACGCCTGTGCAAGCTCACCAACAAGAACATCACCATCAGCGACGTGATATTCAAGATTGGCCCGCGCATCAACGCTTCAGGCCGTATGCAGAGCGGCATGGAGACGGTTGACCTGCTTGTCGCACGCGACCTGCACGACGCTTACGAGAAAGGGAAGGACATAGACCAGTACAACAAGGACCGCAAGGAACTTGACAAGCGTATCACAGAAGAGGCAAACCTGCTCATAGACAAGGATTTAGAGCTGGAGCAGGGGAGGCGTTCCATTGTCATCTACAATCCCAGCTGGCATAAGGGCATCATCGGCATTGTGGCTTCGCGTCTTACAGAGCTGTATTACAAGCCCGTGGTAGTGCTTACGGGCAGCGATGACGGCATAGCAACCGGTTCGTCGCGCTCGGTGCGCAATTTCGACATATACGCGGCTGTCAACTCTACCCGGGACCTGCTCGAAAACTTCGGCGGTCACCCATACGCTGTAGGCCTGTCGCTGCGCGAGGAGAACATACCCGAGTTCAGCCGCCGCTTTGACGAGTATGTCTCCGAACACATTCATCCGAGTCAGCTCTCGCCGCAGATAGACATCGACGCGGAGATTACATTCGCCGACATCACTCCGGAGTTCATGGGGGCGTTGAAGAAGTTTGAGCCTTACGGTCCAGGCAACCAGAAGCCGGTTTTCCTGACACGAAATGTCATTGACTTCGGCACAAGCCGAATCGTGGGCAAGAAGATGGAGCATATCAAGCTCGAACTCGAGGACGACAGCACGAGTCGCGTCATGAATGCTATAGCCTTCAATATGTCGCAGTATTTTGAGCAGATACACGCCCACAAGCCCATTGACATCTGCTATACCATTGAGCAGACCAAGCGTGGGGCGAAAGGGGACAAGATACAGCTGATGATTAAGGACATAAGGCTGTCATCCACGCGCTGAAACTGATTTACCGAACTCATATACCGTTTGGCAATGGGAACCCCGGCCGATACTCCATCTCGTGTCCTTGCAGATACGCTGAAACGCTATTGGGGTTACGACACGTTTCGCGAGCTGCAGCTGGAAATCATGCTCTCCACGCTGCGGTGCGAGGATACATTGGCTCTTATGCCTACGGGCGGCGGCAAGTCGATTTGTTTCCAGGTGCCGGGGCTTGTCCTCGGCGGCACGACGATAGTGGTAACGCCGCTGGTCTCGCTGATGAAGGACCAGGTGGACAATCTCAAGGCTCGCCATATAAAGGCTGTATACCTGCATGCCGGCATGACCTCGCGCGAAATACGCATCGCGTGGGAACATATCACAAACGGCAACTGCAAGTTCCTCTACATATCACCCGAGCGGCTGCAGAACGACCGTTTCTGCGCCGAGCTGAAACGCCTCGACATACGCCTCATTGTGGTGGACGAGGCTCACTGCATCTCGCAGTGGGGCTATGATTTCCGCCCCTCGTACATGCGCATAGCCAAGCTGCGCAAGCTGATACCGCACGCGCCCGTACTCGCCCTCACGGCGACAGCTACTCCGGCGGTTGCCGAGGACATCTGCGACAAGCTGTTGTTTCGGCATCACAACATTATGCGCCGCAGCTTCGTGCGTTCCAACATCAGCTATGTGGTCCGCCGCACACAGGAGAAGCAGACCATGCTGCTGCGCATACTGTCACGCACTTCCGGATCGGCGATAGTATATGTCCGCAGCCGTAGGCGCACGCGAACAGTTGCCGAGTATCTGCAGTCCATGGGCATCGATGCTGTGCATTTCCACGCCGGGCTGTCGTTTGAGGAGAAGGAGATGCGCCAGAACCGGTGGAAACAGGGCGCAGTCAGGGTGATGGTCGCCACCAACGCTTTCGGCATGGGCATCGACAAGCCGGATGTCCGCGTGGTGATACACTACGGCATGCCGCCATCGCTCGAGGAATACTATCAGGAAGCGGGGCGTGCCGGGCGCGACGGCAAGCCGGCATACGCGGTCATCCTTGCCGGCATCAAGGACATCGACCGCCTCAAAGCGAGCGTCGACGAGATGTTCCCGCCCAAGAAGGACATAATACGCATCTACCAGCTGGTATGCACATTTCTAAACGTCAGCCTCGACGAGGGCTATGAGAAGTTTTGCCCCTTTGACATCGACAAATTTTGCGAGACATTCGGCTACAAACGCCGCATGGTGCTTGCCGCGCTCAAGATACTCGGCAATTCGGGCTACCTAACGTACACCGAGGAGGGGGAGACGCGCTCGCGCCTCATGATAATCATGGACCGCAACGAACTGTACGGCATACAGGTTTCCGCTGAGGCCAACAGGCTGCTTTCCGCAATGCTGCGTACATACACCGGGCTGTTCACAGAATACGTTTTCATCAGCGAGAACGAACTCGCCTCGCGTATGGGTATGGATACCCGCCTGGTGCATGAGCTGCTGCTCGAGCTGAGCCGCGCCAAGGTGATACACTATGTGCCGCAGAACCGTTTGCCGCACATATTTTTCGACACAGCCCGCGAGGACTCGCCCAATGTCATGATTTCAAGGGCGTCATATGAGTTGCGCCGCGATGTTGTGAAGAAACGGGTCAACGCCATGATTGGCTATGTGACGTACACCGGCGGCTGCCGTGTCCGAAAGATGCTTGCATACTTTGGCGAAATCGAGTCTGAACCATGTGGCAAGTGCGACATTTGCCGCGACAACAAGAAACGCCCGGGCAACCAGCGTCAACAGCAGCTAGAACTGATAGACGCGATATACAACTATGTCAAAACCGCCTCCGCTCCGGTGACCATGCGCGAAGTGCGCTGCCGCTTCACCGACAACCGGCAGACCGCCGATGCCGTGCGTTTCCTTTGCCGAGAACGCTATGTGACCCTCTGCAACGACACCCTCTCTATGACAAAATGACCTTTCTGCCTCGGCAAATCCCCTGCGGAATCCGTTTTTCGCTTGCCGCTTGACTGTGCAAGAGAAAATTATCGCTGAAATGCTTGTGTGTCCCGGATATTATTGCTAATTTTGTACCCGATTTGTGGCACATCCTGTAAAGTCGCTGAAAATGATGCACTTGGCGATGATATGAGAACTGAGATGGCGGCCTCAATTCGAATGAGTTTATAATTTAGAAAAATTAAAAACAACAGCCATGTCGAAAATTTGTCAGATAACAGGCAGAAAATCACAGGTGGGAAACAATGTATCCCACTCCAAACGCCGCACAAAACGCAGATTTCACGTGAATCTGCACCGCAAGAAATTCTACTGGGTAGAACAGGATATGTGGATTGAGCTCCGGGTCAGCGCACACGCTCTCCGCACAATCAACAAAATCGGCCTCAACGCAGCCCTCAAGCGTGCTGAAAAGCAAGGCCACCTCGATTTCAAAGACATCGTAATCGTTTCCCTCTAATCCAACACACCCAGAACTATGGCAAAGAAAGCAAAAGGCAACAGAGTGCAGGTCATTCTGGAATGCACAGAACATAAGGCAAGCGGTATGCCCGGTATGTCGCGTTACATCACCACCAAGAACCGCAAGAACACTACAGAGCGTCTCGAGTTGAAGAAATACAACCCGATTCTGAAGAAAATGACCATCCACAAAGAAATCAAATAAGGAATAAGCCATGGCAAAAAAAACCGTCGCGTCTCTTCAGAAAGGTGAAGGACGCACCTACAGCAAAATCATCAAAATGGAGAAGTCTCCTAAGACCGGCGCTTATATCTTCAAAGAGGAGATGGTGCCCAACGATGCAGTTCAGGCAGCCCTGAAGTAAGATTCCCCCATACACAATACGATATACGAGGATGTGCCAATCATGGCGCATCCTCTGTTTTTATACTCTTTTTCCTGCTTCTTCTCGGGCTAATCCATTTTTTTGTGTGCTTTCTCATTGTGTATCACTATTTGCTTCACCCTCGCGCTAATTTTGCAGCGTAAACATCAACAAAATCATATATGAAGATACTTCATCTGTCTGACACTCATGGATGCCACCGCAGGTTGCGGGATTTGCCCGAAGCCGACGTGCTGGTTCATTCGGGCGACTTCTGCATGGTCGGCACGGAGCAGGAGGCTCTTGATTTCCTGAACTGGCTGTGTGACCTTCCGTATAGGCACAAGCTGTTCATCTGCGGCAACCACGACGAGTGTCTGTACGCGGCAAATGTGCAAGGTCTTGACGGCAATGTGCATTACCTCTGCAACTCCGGCATCGAGATTAACGGCGTGAAGTTTTACGGTGTACCGATGTTTGTTCGGGATTCCATTTCCGGCCGGCAGTCCCGGAATTATGCACAAATACCCGGTGACACCGATGTGCTGATTACCCACTTGCCGCCATACGGCATACTCGACTGCGACGGTGGCATCAACTATGGCTCTCAAGAACTGTTGGCTATGACCGTTGCTGTGAGTCCACGGCTGCACCTGTTCGGGCATATACACCGGCAGCACGGCATTACCTCAAACGGCATAACGACATTCTCAAACGGCGCAATAATGAGCGATGATTTCAGCCGCTTTCGGTCGCCAAACGTAATTCCCATTGTGACCTGGTACGAACATATACGCTGCCGCCCCGGCATGTACATCGGCAAACCGCAGGGCGACGGCTCACATTCCGACGACGGCATATATGGACTCATAAAGTATGTCATAGATAACAGCATCGACGAGTTCAACATGGGCGCAGGCAAACGCATCGAAATCGAAATCAGCGAAAACCGGAGTGTGACCGTGCGCGACTACGGGCGCGGCATACCTTTCGACGAGGTAATCGATGCTGCATCAAAAATCACCCCTGGCAGAAAGTGCGACAGCAAGACATTCAAAAGGTCCATAGGAGGGAACGGCGTCAACCTGAAAACGGTCAATGCACTTAGCAGAGAGTGTACGGTAGAGAGTGTGCGCAACGGCCAGAAAGTGTCCATTGAGTTCAACAAGGGTGTGCTGACAAGCGGCAGCGGCATCCAGCCGACATCGGAGGAAAACGGCACGCGAGTAACGTTCACCCCCGACGATACGCTGTTTCGGGGATTTGCATACCGCATGGACGTTGTTGAAACGATGGTGAAGAATTACACCTACCTCAACGTGGGGCTAAGCATCTACCTCAACGGCAAGAAGTACTGTTCCCGCCACGGTCTGCTCGATATGCTGACAGACAACATGACCTCCGAACCGCTATACCCAATCATACACCTGCAAGGCGACGACATAGAGGTGGTGTTGACACATACCAACCAGCCCGGCGAGGTATACTATTCATTCGTCAACGGACATCACACTACCCAGGGCGGCACGCACCTGACAGCGTTCCGCGAACACCTGTGCCGCACCGTCAAGGAGTTTTCCGGCAAGGGGTATGAGTTCTCCTACATCCGCAACGGCATTGTAGCGGCGATTGCAGTCCGCATACAGGAGCCTGTGTTCGCGGACTCAATCAGACGCAAACTCGGGAGCAAGGAAATCGCGCCAGACAGCCCGGTGACGGTCAACAAGTTTATCGGCGATTTCATCAAGAAGGAGCTGGACGACTACCTGCACCGCCATACGGACGTGGCAGAAGCCATGCTTGCCAAAATTGCTGCAAGCAGGAACGCAAAACGATAGCAGACAAAAATCGGAACCTCATCATCTAAGCATATTTGAAATGGAAAATAAATCGACAAAAGTGACGGAAAAAGACCGTGCAGAGGCTGTCGCCGACGAACTGGGCGTGAAATACAGCCCTGACGGCAAGCGTCTCCTGGGCGCGGACTTTTGGGATCTAAGAAAAATGAACGTAACAAGCTACACCGTGAAGCCGGGTACACAGGTCATCTGCGATGGAGCTTTCATAGAGTGCGATTTTCTGGAGGAAATCTCACTCCCCGACAGCGTGACGAGCATCGGCGACGGCGCTTTTCGTGAGTGTTCATCCTTGACAAGCATTGCAATACCGGACAGCGTGACACACATCGGCGACGCTGCTTTCGGGGGATGTGCATCGTTGACGAGCATTGTAATACCAGATGGCGTGACAAGCATCGGTGAATTTGCTTTTACCGACTGTGCATCGCTTGAGAGCGTCGCAACATCAGGCAGCATGACAAGCATCGGCGCAAAAGCGTTTAAGGGATGCGAGTCGCTTAACGACTTCATCATTCCGGATGGTGTCACGCGCATCGGCGCAAAGGCTTTTGAGGGATGTAAATCGCTGAATGACATCGTCATCACAGACGGTGTGACACATATCGGGGCGAGTGCATTTGAAGAATGCAAATCAATGAAAAACATCATCATTCCTGAGAGTGTGACACAGATTGGCATCTGTGCTTTTTGCGGGTGTTCATCCTTGACGAGTGTCACAATCCCCGGCAGTGTTACGCACATCAGCGCAAAGGCTTTTGAAGGGTGTAAATCACTGAAAGACGTTGTCATTCAGGAGGGTGTGGCTGACATCGACAATGCTTTTAATGGTTGCACATCACTCGAGAGCGTCACAATTCCCGACAGTTTGAGTTATGTCAATCCATGGGCGTTTACCGGCTGCGACTCATTGGCAGATGACGTGCTTGGCAGATTGTACTCATGTGGCAAAGAGTATGACGAAGAAGAGTATGACGAAGAAGGCTACGTTGAGTATGACGAATGATGCAAAAGCTGAAATCGTATGCCGTTCCGGGTCTGATTGCATGAACATGGTTGATTCCGAAGCCTCGGAGGATTAGTGCGGCCAAGGTAGGGACACGGCGTGTCTGAAGAGTGACAAATACAATCATTTGATTTGCAATGATTTGAATGCGGACACGCACGCCGTGTCCCTACCTTGCCGACAATGATGACGAAAATGAATTTGCACAGACAAAAATCGAAACCACATCATCTAAACATATTTGAAATGGGAAATATATCGACAGCAGTGACGAAAAAAGACCTTGCAGAGGCTATCGCTGACGAGTTCGGCGTGCAATACAGCCCCGACGGCAAGCGTCTCCTGGAAGCAGATCCCTATGTGCTAAGAAAGAACAAAGTCGTGAGCTACACTGTGAAACCAGGCACACAAGTAATTTGCGACAGAGCCTTCAATGATTGTGATTCTCTGGAGAGCATATTGCTCCCAGATAGTGTTACGAACATCGGAGACGGAGCTTTTGGGGGGTGTTCTTTACTTGAGAGCTTAGTAATCCCTGACGGTGTGACAAGTATCGGCGCGGACACTTTCGAGAATTGTGAATCGCTGAATGGCATAATAATTCCGAATGGCGTTACGAACATCGGAAAAGGAGCTTTTGGGGGGTGTACTTCCCTTGAGGGCTTCGTAATCCCTAACGGTGTTACGAACATCGGAAAAGGAGCTTTTGGGTGGTGTACTTCCCTTGAGAGCATCGTAATTCCTGATAGTGTGACGAGTATTGGCGACAATGCGTTTATGGAGTGTTTATCTCTTGAGAGCGTCACAATCCCCAATAGCGTGACGAGCATCGGCGACCTTGCTTTTTGGGGATGTTTTGCGTTGAATAGCATCGTAATCCCTGACGGTGTGACGAATATCGGTAGAAGTGCTTTCATGAATTGCATATCGTTGAATAGCATCGTAATTCCTGACAGTGTGACGAGTATCGGCTTGAGTGTTTTTGAAGGATGTTGGGCATTGAAGAACATCACAATTCCCGACAGCGTGAAGGGTATCGGCGCGGAGGCATTTAATAGGTGTAAATCGCTGAAAAACATAATTATCCCATGGGGGGTGGCAAGAATTCGCGACGGTGCATTTTGGTGTTGCGAGTCACTTGAGGGCATAATCATTCCTGACAGCGTAGTTCGTATTGATGGCTACGCATTTAGAGAATGTTCATCTCTTGTACACATCTCAATACCCAATAGTGTGGTAATCATAGATGACAATTCTTTTGCAGAATGTTCTTCGCTTGAGAGCATTGAAATTCCTGAAAAAGTGAGCTTTATTGGTGAGAATGCCTTTAGAGGGTGCAAGTATCTGAAGAGCATCACAATCCCCGACAGTGTAAAGTATGTCGGTGACGGCGCGTTTGCCGGCTGCGACTCATTGGCAGATGCCATGAAGGCAGAAATAGTGAGCCGTTTCGGGGCTGGTTGCATGAACGGGGATTAGGGTGACGCCACGGAAGATTAGTGTGGCCGTGCCTCTTCCATGACAACACAATCATAATTGCAAAACAGGGGGCATCCTTTTGGTGCCCCCTGTTTTGTATATGGTCGGGAAATGTGCTTACTTGTTGATGATGCGCTTTGCGCCGATGTAGCGAGGCACGTAGTAGCCCTCGAAGTTGCTGATGCGCACGCCGCGTATGCTCGCGTGGATGAACTTGAAAGTGCCTTTCTCGTTGTCTGCTTCCCAGACGATGCCGACATGGCCGACATTCTTGCCGCTGGAGCGTGAGGTGAAGAATACGAGGTCGCCTTTGCGCAGGTCGTTGCGCGATACGGGTGTACCCTGTGTGTACTGGATGCGTGAGCCGGGGGAGAGGTTGTAGCCGAACTGCTTGTATACATAGCTTGTGAAGCCGGAGCAGTCGAATGTGTTCGGGCCGTGTGTGCCGTGTACGTAGCGTTTGCCGATGTGTTTCTGCGCCTCGTTGAGCAGGTCGTTGATCATCTGTGATGATTCGGCGGAGAGGCCGTTTATCTGGTTCTTGCGGTCGATGTCATGCTTCACCATGTTGTTGATGACATCGCGGTCCATGCGGTTCTTGTTGTTGGCGAGTTGCTCGCGGTGAGCCTTGTTGTGGGCTGCGCGGGCGGCTGCAGACGTGTGGGTCTGAGCGGTTGTGATGAGGGAGGAAAGAGTTATTATCGAAGCGGTTATAATGGTTTTGAAGTTCATATTCGATTCCGATTTTGTTCGTTTTCGTATGCAAAGGTAATACTTTAATTGTTCTGAAGCCAAATGCGAGGGGCTTATAATCAGAGATTTAATTGTAATTACCATATCGCACACCCCTGTGTACTGTGTGCAAAATCGGAAATATTGACCAATATATCGCCCATATATCACGGATTGGGCAGTGTAATCGGTGAATATGAAGAATGTGTCATGCAAAGTGCTGAAAATCAAGATGCGCCCAAATCGTTGATACAAATTAACAGTGCGGCGGCTTTTGCGGCGCAGTGCCGGGGAGGTCTTGCGCTATGTGCCTGGAAACAGCAGTGGTGTTGCGTATGCCGAGAAAAAAGGGTAAATTCGCACTGCTTTTGGCAATCTAATCTGATGAGACAAGATGACTGAACTATCCAAGGAGCAAAGGGTGCGGTACTCGCGCAATATCATGGTGGATGAGGTAGGCACGGAGGGGCAGAAACGACTTTTGGCCTCGTCTGTGTTCGTGCTCGGGTGCGGTGCACTCGGGTCGGTAGCAGCGGCATACCTCGCCGGTGCAGGTGTAGGGCGCATCATCGTGGCAGACTTCGACACTGTTGACATTTCCAACCTTCAGCGGCAGTTGACGTTCAGCGAGGGTGACGCCGGAACGGATAAAGCCGGTGCGCTTGCGCGGCGGCTGCGCGAAATAAATTCTGGCATCGAGGTGATTGCCGTTTCCGGTCTTGTCAACGCTGACAAGGCTCGCGAACTGTTCCGTGGCAACGATTTCATAATAGACGCATCGGACAATCCCGACACCAAGTACATGATTGATGCCGTCTGCGGCGAACTCTCGTTGCCTTACACCATAGCCGGCGTGCTGGCTATGCGCGGGCAAGTGATGACGCACGTCCCCGGGTCGGCTGCTTATTCCGACTTCTTCCCTGAAAGTGCCGGCAGCGCATACACTCCGTGCAGCATCGGCGGTGTGCTCGGCCCGTTGCCGGGCATGGTGGGGTCGATACAGGCTCTCGAGGCGATAAAGTACCTGACCGGGGCGGGGCAGCTGCTTACCGACAGGCTGCTGATAATAGACGGCGCGACGATGAAATTTTCCGAGGTTGCTATATGAAACAGGGTACAGCACTGCTGATTACTGCCGTTTTTGCGGTGTCCGGGATAGGGTGGAGCATACTGTTCAGCTACCTTGCTGACAATACGCGGCGCGAGATAGCCGGCGAACAGCAGCGGCTCGCTGCGCTGACCGACAGCATCGCGATGCAGGACTCGTTGGCAAGAGCCGATTCGATTGCCAAAAACATTGTCACCCCCGACCTTGCATTCCATGACCTGCACGGGCGTGTCCGTGACGTGTCGTTTGGCGAAGAGCGCATCTCCTTTGACCGCAACGGCGTGTGGACCAATCCCTCGAAGTATGTGTCGCGTTTCGGCAACTCGCTCACGTTCACGCGCAACAAATTCGGCAACATCATAGCTGGGTGCACCGCAGAGCGCGAGGGCGGCGAGCCGATAGAGAGCATCGAGTATGACTGGAAGGACAACCGTGTCTCGAAAATCACTGCCAAAGGCTATGGGGGGCAGTACCAGATTTCCTACCGGTATGACCACCATAACCGGCTTGTGGAGTCTAAGACTGTCAGCCGTGACGACACCGGAGAGTCTGACATTTCCACCACGTACACATACCTCAAGTTTGACAGCTACGGCAACTGGATCGAGCGCAATGCCCGCTCCGCCATACGCACGGTGCAGTATGACGGCTATTATGATGAGGACAACGACACGTTTATCGGCAATGACGAGCCGTTTTTCGACAGCAGCGAGGAGGTGCAACGACGTTCAATAACCTATTACGACTGACGATATGGAGAAGAATACAAGCAATGAAAATACGCAGGGCTGGCTGGCGAGCCGCGCCGGAATCGGGCTTGTCATATTGATGGCGGTAGTAGGGGTGGCTTCGCTGGCGAGCATCTCATACTATATTGCCGACTATGTGGGTGCGCGTCACGAGCTGTCCGTGGCACACAGGCAATGCGCGGAGGCGGCAAAGGAACTCGAATACTCAAAAGACTAATAACGCATACATATCATGGCAAAGAAAGTATTGATATTGTCCGGCAGTCCGCGTCACGGAGGCAATTCCGACACTCTCTGCGACCGATTCATGCAGGGCGCAAAGGAAGCCGGCAACGAGGTGGAGAAGGTATTTGTCTCCGACCTGAATATAGGGTACTGCTGCGCGTGCTACCACTGCCAGCGCAACGACGGCGAGTGTTGCAAGAAAGACGACATGCAGACGCTCATGCCAAAAATTTTCGAGGCTGATGTGATGGTATTCTCGTCACCTGTGTATATGTACTCCATATCGGCGCAGCTGAAGACGGTGTTTGACCGCATGATGGCACAGTATGAGGCGATACGCGACAAGGAACTGTATTACATCATGACCGCTGCGGAAGATGCCCCGGACACTATGGACACGACATTGGCATGCATGCGCGGCATGGCGGCGTGCATCCCTGGCTCGCGCGAAATGGGTGTGATATACGGCAAAGGCGTGTACATGAAGGGCGAAGTGCTCGACACCCCGGCATATAACGAGGCATACGAGATGGGCAAAACCGTTAAGTGACGTACCTTCTGTACTGAACGCTATACAACTCAAATGATAAAAGGGGAGCGGCATCGCGCCGTTCCCCTTACCATTCTAACAACACACCTTGCGAGTGTTATGTATCGTGTCAGACAGCGACTTTTACAGCCATGCTGCCGATGTGTACCATATAGATGCCATGATCCAGTCCGCTGACTGTTGTCGCTGTGCCACGGTATGCGCACTTGCCCGCCATGTCGTAGACCTCAATGAGAGCATTGTCGCCGCAGCCATCGATAATTATCGTGCCGCCAACGGCTCTTGCCGTAATGCTGTCAGCCTCGCTTTCGGCTATGCCGGCGCTTGACTCAATGATGTTTTTGAAATCCTTCCAGCCTCCGGTCATCTCGTAGTCGGTTTTGCTGCCTACAGGAACAACGAGAGTCCCATCTTTTGTTGTGCCGGTCGAGAAATAGGCTCGGCATACCGGCGGCGCGTATGTGTTGCAGCTTACAACGCGGATTGCATTGCAACCCTCAAAGGCGTAGTTGTCTATCCTTTTGAGGTTCCATGACAGCGAGACGGAGATGAGGAAGGTGTTTTTCATGATGGAAAATATTACTGTCCGCTAAACCGCAGAGAGGCACACCCAACTTCTTGAAGAGCAGAAG
>URTA01000030.1 GCA_900550645.1 uncultured Porphyromonadaceae bacterium | reverse complement strand
TGGAATCAGCCCTTTTTTCTCGCCAACTCTCCGAAAAGTTTAGCGGACACCAATAGATGGAAAACGAGCGTATGACTTCGACCGATGCCGGCACTTTGAATTCGCCTTCGCCCTTGCCCATAGGATAGAACACCAGTTCGGTTACATCCTTTGTGTACAGAACATTGTCGAGCGCACACAAATGCGGGTTGGTTGAAGATACCTGAATTTTTGCGAGCGAGCTGCAGTCGTCAAACGTCCATGTGCCAATAGACTCCAATGACTCTCCGATAGTCAGCGATTCCAGAGAGGTGCAGCCGTAGAAGGCATTGTCGCCGATTGTGCGGACGGAATTGGGCAGGTTTATGCTTGTGAAGGGGCAGTCCGCAAAAGTCCACTCGCCAATGGATTCGGGTCCGTTGGCTATATCGACCTCCTTGAGAGCTTCACACCCGCTGAACAGGGAGTTTGCCAAGGCCGTCAGTCCGCTGCCGAGTTCCACTTTTGCAAGCGAGGTGCAGCAGTAGAATGTGGATTCGCCGATAGTCGAGACGCTGTTTCCCACCTTCAGCGTCTCGATGTTTTCAGCTTGAGAGAAAGCCTTGGCACTGATTTCGGTGACAGTGAACTCTTCCTCCTCTGCACCCTCTACTGGCCGTGCATATTTCACCTTGTCTATGACCAGATTGGCCGGCAGCTTGGATTTGTTATTTACGGAGGTGATTCTGGCAGTGCGGTCAGCTTCAGAGATGACTTCATAGAATATGTTGTCAACTGAGAATGACGTGCCTTTCGGCAGCGCGGCTGCCGGCAATGCTGCGAGGGCAAGAGCCCCGGTGAGGGCAATGTTGCGTAAATGTATTCCCATAAAATAGATTTTTGAGGGTTAGTCGTTATTCAAATTTATTTGCAAAAGTAGCCATGCGACGCGCTATTCCTGTTGTATTTGCTGTTGTATTTTTCGCAAAACGCAGAAATACAACACGAAACGAGAAAATACAACAGGAAAAACAGCGTACAGGCGATGTCTCGGTGTGTTTCCGCTATGTTGGCTGTGTCTCAATGAGGCGGCTTGCAAGCCGTATATGGAATGTGCAAGAGCTGTGTCGGCACGGCGTGGGCTGCGGGCGAAGCTGTATATTTTGGTGTTCGGCTGATTATTTGTAACTTTGTACAACCAAGAAATGAAGAAAACGATGACTTTGAAAGATTTGGAATCAAAAGTCCTGGTCGGCGACACCATCACTCGCGAGGAAGCAGAATATCTGGCTGCATATCCCGATCTCGATGCGCTGTGCGATGCTGCTGAGCGCATCAAGCGCGAGTTCGTGGGGGACTTGGTAGATTCTTGCTCCATAGTGAATGCTCGCAGCGGGCTGTGCGGCGAGGACTGCAAGTGGTGCGCCCAGTCGCGCCATTATTCCACCGGTTGCGACCAGTACCCGATGATAGCCGAGGAGGAGATGATGAAGGCAGCCCGCGCCAACGAGCGCGAGGGAATACGCCGCTTCTCCCTCGTGACGAGCGGCCGCAGCGTCTCAAAGGAGGACATGAAGGAGTTCTGCCGCATGATACGCCGCCTTGCCGATGAGACATCACTGTATCTTTGCGCTTCAATGGGGCTGCTCGACAAGGAGCGTATGCAGATGCTCGCCGATGCCGGCATAAAACGCTACCACTGCAACATGGAGACATCGTCCAAGGTGTTCCGCCGCCTGTGCAGCACGCACACGCCCGAGGACAAACTCAACACCATACGCGCAGCTCGCGAGTGCGGCATGGCGGTATGCTCCGGGGGCATCATCGGCATGGGAGAGGACATGAACGACCGCATAGATTTCGCTTTTGAACTTGCGCAGCTCGACGTTGATTCCGTGCCGATCAACATACTCAACCCGATACCGGGAACTCCGCTCGCTGACCAGCCGCTTATTTCGGAGGAAGACGTAATCCGCACAGTGGCGGTGTTCCGCTTCATACTTCCGCGCAAGTCAATCCGCTTTGCCGGAGGACGCATGCGGCTGAGCCACGAGTCGATGCTTCGCATCATGACAGGCGGCATGAACGGCGTGTTGATGGGCGATATGCTCACTACGGTCAGCAATACCATAGCCGACGACCGCAAGCTGTTTGACGAGGCAAAAATGGAGTTTTGACTAGGGCTTTTGAGCCATAATTATATGATACAACGCGCTGCACCCAGATGCTTTCAAGCCGCGCAGCGACATTATAACGACTAATACAACAAGGATGGATATATCAATAGTAGTCCCCCTGTACAATGAGGCCGAATCCCTGCCCGAGCTGACGGCGTGGATAGAGCGCGTCATGGCTGAAAACGGCTTCAGCTATGAGATATGGTTTATCGACGACGGGTCTACAGACTCCTCGTGGGAGATAATCAAGCAGCTCCGCGAGTCCAACCCTGCGATACACGGCGTGTCGTTCTCGCGCAACTACGGCAAGTCGCCGGCTCTGAACGTCGGTTTCGGACGTGCGCAGGGCGATGTGGTCATTACCATGGACGCCGACTTGCAGGACAGCCCCGACGAGATTCCGGAACTGTTCCGCATGATTACTGTCGAGGGCTACGACCTCGTGTCCGGGTGGAAGAAGAAGCGGTATGACCCGCTTTCCAAGACTATCCCGACCAAGCTGTTCAACGCAACGGCACGCAAGGTGAGCGGCATAAAGAACCTGCATGACTTCAACTGCGGGCTGAAAGCGTACCGCCGCGAAGTGGTCAAGCATATTGAGGTGTACGGCGATATGCACCGCTACATACCGTATCTGGCCAAAAACGCCGGTTATACTAAAATAGGGGAGAAGGTGGTGCATCACCAGGCCCGCAAGTACGGCAAGACCAAGTTCGGTCTCGACCGTTTCGTCAACGGCTATCTCGACCTCGGCACGCTGTGGTTTCAGAGTCGTTTCGGCATCAAGCCGATGCACCTGTTCGGTCTGCTCGGCTCGTTGATGTTCATCATAGGCGTGATAGCGATACTAGTGGTGCTGATACTGAAGACGGTGAGCGTCTGCTCTGACACTTACCACTTCTACGCGACCAACTCCGTATACTTCTACCTGTCGCTGGCGTGCATGGTCATGGGGCTTCAGTTCTTCCTCACCGGCTTTGTCGGCGAGCTGATAACGCGCAATTCTGCAGAACGGAACAATTATCTGATAGCAAATGAATTGTAGACAGGTTGCCCTCATGCGCACAATCGTGTTGGCTGCGGCGGCAATGTTGCCGGCGGCTGTCACGTCGTGTGTTACGGACGAGTGTGAGGGCAACAAGAACTCCTTGCCTTACGCGGGGTTCTTCTCCTCTGAACTCTCGCCGAGGGCGATTTCAGTAGACTCGATAACAGTCTATGGCGAGGGTGCGCCGAATGATTCGTTGTTAATAGACAACGGCGAGGGCGTTGCTTCTGTCTACCTGCCGTTCCGCATTGACGGCGGCGAAAGCACGTTTGTGATACAGTATAACCAGAAGCGGTTGCGCGGCCTGACAGACCGCATCACGTTCCGCTATGAGGCTGTCCCGGACTTCATTTCCGCTGCTTGCGGTGTGGTCTACGACTACCACATTGACAAAATCGAGCATACGAAGAACCTGATCGATTCGGTCAGGTGTCCCGGAATGGTGATTTCTAATGCAAACGAACAGAATATCCGCATCTATTTCCGCGTAAGTAGCACGGAGGAGGATGCACAACAATGATAGCCGTCATGCGATTATTTACAAGGTTAACCGTAATGCTCATGTTGCTGTTGCAAGCAGCGGCCATGGCGGCGCAGGAGCGCAAAATCACTCCTGTCGAGACTGACGACAAGAAGCCGCAGCAGCCGGTGCTGCACTATTACGACAAGCACGGCAACCCGTTGAAAGACCCTGTCCTTTTCCTCTCTGAACTCGACACGGTGCAAGCCGTCAAGTCGCGGCCGGTGTATCCGGCACTGAACGGCGTGAGCGTCGGCTTCAACTTTTTCGACTTGGCAATGAAGGCTTTCGGCCAGCGGTATGCCAATGTGGACGTGTGGGCTGACCTGTCGATACATAACTGGCTGTTCCCGACGGTGGAAGCAGGTATCGGCTTCGGTGAGAACAATCCCGATGACGGCAACTACCGGTACAAGGCAAAGCCTTCAGTCTATGTCAAGCTTGGTGCGAACTACAATTTCCTGTACAAGAGCAACCCGGACTATCAGGCGTTTCTCGGTGTGCGAGCTGGCTACTCGTCGTTCAAGTACGACATTTACGGCATATCCGTCGGCACAGACTATTGGGGACAGACCAACACTTTTGACCTCAAAGGGCAGCGTGCATCTGCGTTTTACGGGGAAGTGCTTGCCGGCATCAAGGTCAAGATATACCGCCGCCTCTCGCTGGGGTGGACAGCCCGCTATCATTTCATGTTCCACCGAGGCGACGGCAGCAACTCCACGCCGTGGCTGATACCTGGCTATGGCGCGAACAATCGTCTCTCCGCAACGTTTTCCATTATATACACCCTGCCGCTGGCAAAACAGCGTACCGGCGAGGGTGCGAAAGAGAAACCATAGAAACAATTCAAATATTCAAACATGAACAGTTTCGTATATAACATTCCCACAAAAGTCTACTTCGGCGAAAACCAGCTGCACAACCTCGGAGCGGAGATTTCCGTCTACGGCAAGCGCGTACTGATGACGTACGGAGGCGGCAGCATCAAGAGAACCGGCCTGTATGACCGTGTGATGGCGGAGCTCAAGAAATGCGGCGCGGAGGTATATGAACTCGGCGGTATCGACCCGAATCCCCGCGTGTCGTCAGTCCGCGAGGGCGCACGCATCTGCAAGGAGCATAACATCGACGTGCTTTTGGCTGTCGGCGGCGGCTCAACCATCGACTGCACCAAATGGATTGCAGCTTCGGCGTGCGTAGACCATGACGCTTGGGATTTCTTCAACGAGAAGAAAGCTCCCGTCAACAAGGCGTTGCCTATCATCACAATACTGACACTTGCGGCTACCGGCTCGGAAATGGACAGCGGCGGCGTGATTAGCAACCCCGAGACGAATGACAAGATAGGGCGGCTCAGCCCTCTCCTCTTCCCGAAAGTGTCATTCCTTGACCCGACGGTGACATACACTGTGAGCCGTTACCAGACAGCTTGCGGCACAGCAGACATATTCTCGCATATCTGCGAGGTATATTTCAACATGAACAAAGACCTTGAGATGCTCGACCAGATTATGGAGGCATTGATGCGCACCCTGATACAGTTCGCCCCTGTGGCACTTGAAAAGCCGGACGACTACGAGGCTCGCGCTAACCTGATGTGGACTTCCTCCTGGGCAATCAATGGTTTCATCAACGGCGGCAAGGTCAAGGCTTGGAGCTGCCACCCGATGGAGCATGAGCTGTCAGCCTTCTATGACATAACCCACGGTCTCGGCCTCGCTATACTCACTCCGCGTTGGATGCGTTACTGCATGAACGAGACAACAATGCCTCGCCTCGCTCGTTTCGCCCGCAATGTGTTCGGCGTAAAAGAAGAGTGTGACCGCAAGGCTGCTGAAGATGGCATCGCTTGCATGGAGAAGTTCCTTTATGGCACTCTCGGGCTTAAGGACAACCTAAGCGAGCTGGGCATAGACGACAGCAAGTTTGCCGTAATGGCAGAGAAGGCATGCGGAGGCGACTGCATCCACGGCTTTGTAGACCTTCGCAAGGAGGATATCGAAAAGATATACCGTATGTGCCTGTAATCAGGAGCAAATACTCCTGAAGGAGCAAAAAGAATGAGCGCAAACGTGTCAAACTTATGTTTTACAACACATTTGCGTATTTTTATACCCGAAAATTTTGCTGGTAGGAGCAAAACCTCTACCTTTGCAGCAACCTTAAACAATCTTTTTTACCTTAAGATTTTTTACCTGTAGAAACTCATAAAGGGAGCGACCGTGGTGGTTATCTCCCTTTGTTTTTTATATCCCAGTGGGTGCTAAAATCCCCGCGACGATATGATGCCGCGAGGATTTACATTATGTTGATTTTGAAGAGCTTCTTATTGCTGTTCAGCAGTTGCCTCGGTAGCATTTGCCGGAATAGGCGCCGCTGCATTGGCGCGGTATTTAGCTTCCCAACCGAGTGCCGACGCTCCGAGTACTGCCGCGTCGCTCTCCTTCAGTTCCGACAGAAGTATCTTGACAGTGCCCCGGAATACCGGGAACATATTGGCATCCATGGCGGCTTTGACCGGTTTGAGCAGGAAGTCTCCGCTCTTGGCGAGTCCGCCGAAAAGGATGAAAGCTTGCGGCGAGGAGAATGAAACCATATCTGCGAATGCCTCGCCCAGTATAGTGCCGGTGTATTCAAATATGTCCTTGGCAATCTTGTCGCCGGCGACAGCCGCGTCATACACGTCTTTTGAGGTGATGCTCTCGATGTCCATGCCGCGCAACAGCGACGGCTCTGTGCGTATTTCCAGGAACTCGCGGGCTGTGCGTGCCACACCCGTTGCCGAGCAGTATGCCTCGAGGCATCCGGTGCGTCCGCAGCCGCATACACGTCCGTTGCGGCGTTTCATGATGACATGTCCCAACTCGCCGGCAAATCCGGTCGAGCCGTAGACAAGCTGTCCGTTGATTACTATGCCCGAGCCTACGCCTGTGCCGAGCGTAATCATGATGAAATCCTTCATGCCGCGAGCTGCGCCGTAGGTCATTTCGCCGAGCGCGGCAGCATTGGCGTCATTGGTGATTGCCACCGGTATGCCCGAGAAGGCGTGGCTGAGGGTATCCGCAAACGGAACCGTGCCCCATGGCAGGTTGGGCGGCGACTGTATCTCGCCGGTATAGTAGTTGGCGTTGGGCGCGCCTACGCCGATGCCCTGTATTTTGTCTTGCGCGTCGTTTGCCGCGAGCAGACGCTCGATGCCGTCATGCAGGTCGGCTATGTATTCGTCAAATTTCGGGTGTTTGAAAGTCTTGATGGAGTCGCTTGCCACGACATGGCCTCGGGCATCCACTATGCCGAAGACGGTGTTGGTGCCGCCTATGTCAATACCCAGTACATACGGTTTGCTCATAATGTTTTTCCTTTCAGTCAAGTGTTTCTTTTGCAGATTAATTGCCTTGCAATCAATTCAGGTTGCAAATATATGAATTTATTCCGATATGCCGAATATTCGGCGGCGGAAAAAGCTGTCACTCGTAGCGCATGGCACGAGCCGGCGATATTCGCGACACGAAACGCGAGGGGAGGAGCAAGGTCAGAAATATGACTGCAACAGTCGCTATGTTGAGCAACGCGAATGACCACCAGTCGAGCGATACCGGCACAAAGTCGAAATAATATGAGTCTGCGTCGAGCGGTATGAAGTGCGTCTTGTCCTGTATCACGAGCAGTGTTATCATCAGCGCATTGCCAATCAGCAGTCCCCAAAGCGCGACCCTTACAGACAGATATATGAACACGCGGCTGAGAGAGCGGTTTGACATGCCGAGCGAGCGGACTATGCCGATAAACCGTGTCTTGTCGATGATTATAATCAGCATGCCCGAAATCAGCGTGATGCACGCCACTGCGACCATGAGTATCAGTACCACTATAACATTGGTGTCGAGCAGGTTGAGCCATTGGAAATAGTTTGCCCCTTGGACGTGTGCGTTCTCGGTCATGTATGCCTTGTCCACCTTGCCGGCAGCCATTGCGCGAGCCAGGCGCGAGTGCAGGTCTACGGTGTTCTCGTCCAGGCGTTTGAAGTCATTGGTCATGACCTTTATAGACGTGCCCTCGGTGCGGCTCAGACCGGCGATGCCTTGCAGCAGCCGGATGTCGCCGAACATCAGCGCGTCGTCATAATTCTCGAAATGGGTATTGAAAATCCCGGCAATGGCAAGTTTCCTCACACGCACATCGTCAGTTATGAAATATGTGTCTATCGAGCCGCCCACTTTCAGCCCGAGCTGGTCGGCCGCCATTTGCGAGACTATTACGCTGTCAGAGCGTTGTTGCCCTCCGAAGCTGGGCATTTTGCCGTCCACGAGCGAGCCTCGCAGGAAATCCAGGTCTGTACCCTCGCCGAGCCCCCGCAGGTATACCCCTTTGAAGTCATTTTCGGTCTTTAATATTACAGGCATCGAGACTTCGAGCGAATACGATGTGATGTAGTCAGCATCGTCGAGAATGTGGCGCAGGGCAGGGGTGAGCTGCACGATGTTGGCATCGGCGTCAGCTTCTGATTGTGCAAGTGAGTATAGGGTTATGTGTGAGTTGAATCCGGTTATCTTGGCGGTAATCTCGTTCTTGAAACCGAGCACTATCGCTATAGAGGCGAGCATCACGGCGATTGATATGGCTACAGCCGCGACTGCCACCTTGACAGCCGGGGTGCTTTTGTGGCCTGAAGACGACAGTGACAGCCGTCGTGATATGTACAGGGGGCAATTCATTCTGCTTTGTCTGTGCAGGCATACGGCCTCGACACGAGTGCAAAAGTAGCAATTTTTTTTGTAATGCCGTGGCAGAGGCGGGCTCGCAAGTGTGTACCGTGTATATTTATATGGTACAGCGGAGATTTTTCTGTTGAAATTTTTTCTGTTAGCAGATTAATGACTAACTTTGCACAGGATAAGCGGGACAGCCGTGCTTGGCATGGTTTCCCGTGCATCCCATACAGCGGTTGAAGTCAAATCTCCGGCGTGCAAACGAGGGGGAGAGGTGACATCGCCGTATGTATGTGCATAGTTGGAAACAGACAAATCTATTATAAACCAAGAGCTATTTAATTATGGCAGAAAACACTGAAAAACTGTTTGATATGTTTCCGCCTATCTCCACTGAAGAGTGGAAGGCGAAAATAATCACCGATTTGAAGGGAGCCGATTTCGACAAGAAATTGGTATGGCGCACCAATGAGGGTTTCAATGTGCAGCCTTTCTATCGCGCAGAGGACATCGAGGGGCTCTATACGCTCGGCTCGATGCCCGGACAGTTCCCGTATGTCCGCGGAACACGCGACAAAAACACTTGGCTCATCCGTCAGCAGATCCAGGGCGAGACCGCAGAGGAGATGAACCGCAATGCTGTTCATGTGCTCGACCGTGGTGTTGACTCTCTCGGCTTCAAGCTCGACAAGGATTTCAACACTGCCGATTTCGCTACCCTTTTCCGCGACATCGACCTCAAGAAGGTGGAAATCAACATCGACGCTTGCCCTCTCTGCATCGAGAAGATTGCTGCCGGACTGGTAGAATATATCAACGCAAACGGCCTCGCCGACGACTTCCGCGGCTCTGTTGACTTCAACCCGTACAAGCGTCTGATCAAGCACGGCCTTCCCTTCCCCGAGGACATCTGCAAAGTCGCAATGCGTGTCTATGAGATAGTGAAGCCTGTCAAGGGACTCCGTTGCTTTGCAGTTGACAGCTACATATTCTGCAACGCCGGCGCTTACATCACAGAGGAGCTCGCTTACGCTCTCTCTTGGGGCGCACAGTGGATGACTATGATGACAGAAGCAGGTCTGAAGCCTTGCGAAGTGGCTGACCGCATCAAGTTCAACATGGGCATCTCTCCCAACTACTTCATGGAGCTTGCCAAGTTCCGCGCCGGCCGTTTGCTGTGGGCTGAAACCGTCAAGGCTTACAACCCCTGCAACGATGACTGCTGCAAGATGAAGGTTCACGCTACTACAAGCCAGTTCAACCAGACTATATTTGACGCTCATGTAAACTTGCTCCGCTCTATGACGGAGACCATGAGCGCGGCTCTCGCCGGTGTTGACTCTATAGAGACACTGCCGTTTGACCTGCAGTACCAGCAGCCTGACGAGTTCAGCGAGCGCATCGCACGCAACCAGCAGCTCCTGCTCCGTGAAGAGTCTCACCTCGACAAGGTGGCAGACCCCGCCGGCGGCAGCTACTATGTGGAAGTGCTCACGGCTTCGATTGCACAGCAGGCATGGAAGATTTTCAACGAAATTGACGACCTCGGCGGTTTCGACGCTGCAATGACTTCCGGTGAACTCCAGAAGCGCGTCAACGCTTCCAACGTGAAGCGCCATACTGACGTGGCTCGCCGCAAGGAAATCCTCCTTGGCACGAACCAGTACCCGAACTTCAACGAGAAGGCTCTCGACAAGATTGTCAAGGAAAGCTGCGGCAAGTGCTGCGGCGAGAAGTGCGAGGGTAATGCTGTTGAGGCTATCAAGTTCGATCGCGCTGCAAGTGAGTTTGAGGCTCTGCGCCTCGCCACAGAGCGCAGCAGCAAGCGTCCGAAAGTGTTCATGCTCACTATCGGCAACCTCGCCATGCGCCTTGCTCGTGCACAGTTCTCGTCCAACTTCTTCGGATGCGCTGGATATGAGATTATCGACAATATCGGTTTCGACACTGTCAAAGCCGGTGTTGACGCAGCAGTCGAGAAGGGCGCTGACATCGTTGTCCTCTGCTCGAGCGATGATGAGTATGCACAGTTCGCTCCCGAGGCGTACAAGGAACTCAACGGCCGCGCTCTCTTTGTCGTTGCCGGCGCTCCCGCCTGCATGGACGACCTCAAGGCTCAGGGCATCGAGGACTTCATCCATGTCCGCGTAAACGTACTCGAGACACTCAAAGGGTTTAACGCAAAACTGCTTAAGTAAATCATGAAACCGAACTTCAAAGAAATCGATATAACAAAAGTGACATCTTCCGCAGCCGCTCCGGCTGTCAAGGGAGAAGATTGGCTTCCGGCAGAGCTTATACCCATCAAGCCGGTATATACCAAGGAGGATCTCGAGGGTCTCGAACACCTCAACTATTCGTCAGGTATTCCGCCGTTCCTCCGTGGCCCGTACAGTGCCATGTACCCCCTGCGCCCCTGGACTATCCGTCAGTATGCAGGTTTCTCCACCGCTGCTGAGTCCAACGCATTCTACCGCCGTAACCTGGCTTCCGGCCAGAAGGGCCTTTCAGTGGCATTCGACCTCCCGACCCACCGAGGCTATGACGCCAACCACGAGCGTGTGGTAGGTGATGTCGGCAAGGCTGGCGTGTCGATCTGCTCTATCGAGGATATGAAGGTCCTCTTCGACGGCATACCCCTCGGCAAGATGTCAGTGTCAATGACCATGAATGGCGCGGTGCTCCCCGTCCTCGCGTTCTACATCAACGCAGGTCTGGAGCAGGGTGTTTCACTCGATCAGATGGCAGGTACTATCCAGAACGACATCCTCAAGGAGTTCATGGTGCGTAATACGTACATCTATCCGCCGGCATTCTCGATGAAGATTATCGCCGACATCTTCGAGTATACCTCGCAGAATATGCCCAAGTTCAACTCGATCTCAATCTCCGGCTATCACATGCAGGAGGCCGGTGCAACAGCCGACATCGAGCTGGCTTACACACTTGCCGACGGTCTCGAGTACCTCCGTGCAGGTGTCAACGCCGGCATGGACATCGACGCTTTCGCACCGCGTCTGTCATTCTTCTGGGGCATCTCGATGAACTATTTCATGGAGATAGCCAAGATGCGTGCGGCTCGTATGCTGTGGGCTAAGATCGTGAAGCAGTTCAACCCCAAGAACCCGAAATCTCTTGCGCTGCGTACTCACAGCCAGACATCGGGTTGGTCGCTCACCGAGCAGGACCCGTTCAACAACGTCGGACGTACTTGCGTCGAGGCTATGGGCGCAGTTCTCGGACATACGCAGTCTCTGCACACCAACGCGCTTGACGAGGCTATCGCACTGCCGACAGACTTCTCTGCACGTATCGCCCGTAACACCCAGATTTACATTCAGGAGGAGACATACGTAACCAAGCAGGTTGACCCCTGGGCCGGTTCATACTATGTTGAGGCTCTGACCAACGAGATCGCCCACAAGGCTTGGGCTCACATCCAGGAAATCGAGAAGCTCGGCGGTATGGCCAAGGCTATCGAGACCGGTCTGCCGAAGCTCAAGATTGAAGAGGCCGCTGCCCGCACACAGGCTCGTATCGACTCTGGCAAGCAGAAGATTATCGGTATCAACGAGTGCCGTCTCGAGCATGAAGATCCTATCGACATCCTCGAGGTTGACAACACTGAGGTTCGCAAGGAGCAGTGCGCTCGTCTCGAAGACCTCAAGGCTCACCGCGACGAGGCTGCTGTCAAGAAGGCTCTCGAGGCTATCACAGAGTGTGTGAAAGACCCGTCAAAGGGCAACCTCCTCGACCTCGCTGTCAAGGCTGCCGGTCTGCGTGCAACCCTTGGCGAAATTTCCGACGCTTGCGAGGCTGTCGTAGGTCGTTACAAAGCTGTAATCAAAACTATTTCAGGAGTGTATTCAAGCGAAGAGAAGGGCGATGCCGAGTTTGACGAGGCTCGCCGCATGGTTGCCGACTTTGCAAAGCGCGAAGGTCGTCAGCCGCGTATCATGATTGCCAAGATGGGCCAGGACGGTCACGACCGTGGCGCAAAGGTTGTCGCAACCGGCTATGCCGACTGCGGATATGACGTGGATATGGGACCGCTGTTCCAGACTCCTGCCGAGGCTGCTCGTCAGGCTGTCGAGAACGACGTTCACATCCTCGGTGTCAGCTCGCTGGCTGCCGGTCACAAGACCCTCATCCCGCAGGTTATCGCCGAACTGAAGAAACTCGGCCGTCCCGACATCATGGTGACTGCCGGCGGCGTTATCCCGGCTCAGGACTATGACTTCCTGTACAAGGCAGGCGTCGCTGCTATCTTCGGCCCGGGTACACGTATCGCCAAGAGTGCTATCGAGATGATACGCCTGCTCAACGAGGAGCGTGCTGCTGAAGCTGAACAGTAATTTCAAATTGAAATAATCCCCATTATAGAGGTTGTACCGCTTCAACTGTGGTGCAACCTCTATATAAATTACCCCTATATGATACAGATAAGCATTTCTGACCAAATTCGAGCTGCTGCCCCAGACTTGTATGTCATTCAGTTTGAGGCAGATGTGCGCAATCCGCAGACTTCTGATGCGTTGTGGCAGATATTGCTCGATGAAGAGGCTGCCGTCAAGCGCACATACGCCATTTCTGACATTGCCCACCGCCCCGGCATCGCCGCCACCCGCAGCGCATACAAGGCTCTCGGCAAGGGCCCTAACCGTTACCGCCCTTCTTCCGAAGCCCTCTGCCGACGCGCTGTGCAGGGCAAAGGTCTTTACCGCATTACGACACTCGTTGACATAATCAACATCTTGTCGTTGCGCTCCGGTTACAGCATCGGCGGATTTGACCGCGACATGATTGCCGGCGGTGCCATTGTTCTCGGAGTAGGCATGAAGGATGAGCCGTACCAGGCTATCGGCAGGGGACAACTTAATATTGAGTCACTGCCGGTATACCGCGATGAAGTAAGCGGCATAGGCACGCCGACATCTGACGTAGACCGCACCAAGCTGACCGAAGGTACAAAGCGGCTGCTTATGACAGTAAATGTCTATGGTACAGAAATGCCTGATGAGGATTTCATCAGCCTTGCCCGGCAGCTGCTGACAGACTATGCGTCAGCTGAAAACATCGAGATACAGACAGTCCGTTGAACAATCACTCAATAGCGAGATGAAGAACCTATTTATACTTGCATTGTGCATGCTGTTGCCGGTTGTGGCGCACGCCGAGATTACATTCTCCCATACCCTGCCGGGTGAATACCAGCCGTCACATATCCCGTCGGTGATTTCTGGTGATGAGTCGGATACCTTGTACGGCTACCGTATTGACGCGCAGAACGGCAGCATCAGATTCGACATATATGACGATAATTTCAATGCAGTGAAGTCGTTTTCGGCTCGGTTGCCGGAATACTCCACAGACTCCTATTCCGGGTATGTGCAGCCCAATGTTTGGCTGTACTTGCCTAATGGCGCTATGTTCGGTGGCGCAATGCTTTTCAAGTCCTATTTCGGCACATCGGGCAAGTATGAGTATATCTTGCCCCTGACGTGTTCTGATACCATGACAGACCAGTACGGAACTGTCGTCAATACGCCTGTCAACGGCTTTGCCGTCAAAACCGAAGACGGCGCGGAGGTAGTGTCTGTCCGCTTCCCGAGCGGCTATTATGCGGCAAGCAGCATGATGCTGCAGATTCAGATATACAATCGAGGCAACCGCCTGAAAGCTCTCGTACAGGCAATAGACAAGCAAGGGGAGCGGTACACCCTCGTCTACGATTTCGGCTCTGCCGATGCCGGAGAGAGGACAGTCACCTGCACGCCGAAACTCGTCAGCATAGCCCCGACACTTGTAGGCGAAGGGGAGACGGTAAACGTGACGATAGGAGGGGAGATAAGCGGGACAAAAGAAGTATCGGTTGTTTCTGCTGCAGGCAGCGTGGTTTATAGCGTGTCTACTTCCGACAATTCAGTCTGCATACCGGCGGCGTTGCTGCCGCACGGCATGAACATAGTGCGTGTGTCATATCCAGACGGCAGTCATGATGTAGAGCGCATCATGGTGCGTTGACGCTGCAAGCCAGATAAAACTCACCAGCCCCGGGGAAGCTGTTGCTTTCTCGGGGCTGGTGGCGTTGATACTTGGCTCATACGTGCGGTCAGTTGATTATTATGCTGCCGGATGACAACTCTGTGTAGTAATTGTATGTCCGCGAAAACTGGCGGATGAAGTCGAGGGTCGAGCTGCTCGGCGACTTTACGCTGGTATGAGTGTCTCCATACAGGAGCTGATCTGTTGTAGAGTCTATTGTCATAGGCAATCTATTCTGTTGTTATACTCAATATTATAACGCGCTGTAAATACAAATATTGCACACCAGGCACAAATCTGTCCGGCGTGCAATTTTCATTTTCCGCAAAAAGCGTCTTGCTGTCTAAAGCCTAAGGTTGTGCATAGCCCCTCAAAGCGTCAGCACGATGTCTTTTTCTGCTGCGATGCGGCGCAGGTTGAGTATGGCATACCTCATGCGCCCCAACGCCGTGTTGATGCTGACATTCGTGATTTCTGCTATCTCCTTGAACGACAGGTTCTGGTAATACCGCATATTCAGAACCTCGCGCTGAAGCGGCGGAAGCTCTTGTATCAGGTACTTCACGTCATTGAGTATTTGCTCCTGTATCAGTACATCCTCAATTGTGTCTTCGCAAAGCTCCTTGCGGTTCAGGATATCGACATCCGAGAGGTCGGCTGACTGGAGGTTTTCCGACTTCTCCTGACGGTAGTAATCGATGATTAGGTTGTGCGCTATGCGTGAAATCCAGGCAAGGAACTTGCCGCTTTCCGTGTAACGCCCCTGTTTGATAGTCATGATAGCCTTGACGAAAGTCTCCTGAAAGATGTCGTTTGCCACATCTTCATTCTTCACCACGCGGAGGATGTAATTGTACACCCGCACCTGGTGACGCCTGAGGAGAGCGTCAAAGGCATCGTTGCTGCCATCTATGTAAGCCCTGACCAGTTGTTCGTCGGTCATCGCCTTGTTATTTACCATTTGATGATTGTTGTATACGTTAAGTAGTTGTCAATCAATAGGCAATAGTCTTTTTGAGTTTTGTCGGCTTGGTTTTTAGTTCACTTCATGCCTCGCTATACGAGCGAAACACAATGCAAAGATAATGCTAAATACTCCAATTCGCAAATTTTTGTGCAATAAAAAATTCACTGCCGCCGCGCAATAACGGCGGCAGTGAACCATACACTACTATGTAACAAACAAATTGTGGAGCTTATTCTGTTGCCTTGCCAACGGTCAGTCTCATACGCCCTTTCAGGAAGGACAGTACCTTTTCCCGCTGGTTTACAAGGATAAAGTGGTTCTCGTCCTCGGTGAAGAAGATGCCCGTATCCATGCCCATTTTGGTCAGTCTCTCCGCTTGCTGCGGCATCAGATTGGCTGAAATGTCTTTGCCGCCGCCAACGAAGTTGACTTGGCACGGCACGCGCTTCAGGTCTTTCAGGTTGCATGATACTGTGGTTATGCTCTTGAAATCCTTGGCGTGAGGCGAGTGCATAGCAGCCATAACCGCGCTGCCGCCGTTTGACAGGCCTATCAGATGCAGCTGGCTGAGGTCGAATTTGTACCCCATGCGCTCCAGTGCCGGTATGTAGAAATTGAAAATCGCGTCCACGTCATCTTGCCCGAAGATGCCCATCGTGTCATGCGAGCTGATGCTAAGCACTACGCAGTTACCCAGGTCTTTCCAGATGCCCTGATACAGCTGCCAATTGCCGAGGTAGCCGTGGCAGAACACCACGAGGGGATATTTGACATCCTTGTTCCAGTCCTCTGGGTTGCAGATATACACGGCATTGTTGTTGCCGCCCTCGTACTGGTTGAACGCTTGCGGGTATACGCCCGAAATCGGGTTGTCCCAGCCCAGGTTGTCATATGGGTAGAAGAAATTGTCTTTCTTGCCGCCGGCGATGTCGTTTTCCGCCTGTGCGGTGATGAAGTCGCCGATGCCGAAAGGAGACATCAGCGGTTTTGCCAGCTCCAGATGGTTGAGCGCGAAATGCGTCAGCTCCTCTTCAGGCACGAAGGTGCTTAGGAGGTACTGCGACATCGGCGGATGCACGGCCTCGCCGTTCTCGTCAAGGTATACCAGTCGGACGCGGTCGCCCGAATCGATGCGGTAGCGCGGCATCGCTATCCACAGGGCCACCAGCATGCAGAGCCAAATGCCGCGCATCACCCACTTCTGCACTCGCGGCGAGCAATCTTCGAGGATTTCCACGCGCATGAGGTTTTTCAGCGGCTTCTGCCAGAGGCGCAGCCCCAGCATCAGGACGAGAATACGGTAGAAATGCGAGGCAAAGCTGAAGAACACCACGAGCAGCAGCGCGGACACTATGAGTTTCCACACCAGCGCACCCTTGGTTATTATCACATCATCATCGTCGTCGGCATCAAAAGCCGGGTTTGCGTCAGGCATGACGTTGGGCGACATATCTGTTTTCGCCATCTTTTCCTTTGTCATAGTCGATAGGTTTTTGGTTTCATATTCGGCTGCGAAAGTACATAGAAATCCGCGAACAGCCAATACCGCCGCAACATTTCCGCGCAAATACCCGCAAGGCACGTGATTGGCGATAAAATATTGCGGATGCCGAACAATCGCGCTGAAACGGCGTTATATCAAAGTGAACAAAAATTGGATAGCAGCGAAAGATTGAGGTATCGTGCTTGAATCCTCCTGATTAAGGAAGCAGCCACCGGCTACAGGCAACACCAAAACACGCACAGAACCGACACTTGTCCCCACCTATCCTCAATGAAATACCAATACTGATGAGACAATTCAAGATCATTGCACAACCGGGCGAAAGAGATTTTGTCCTGAACATCTACCTTGCGGCTATAAGCAAATTTGATTTGCTGACTCCCGACGAAGAGATCGCATTGGCGCGGCAGATGAAAAAAGGTGGGAAACGCGGTAAGGCGGCACGCGACAGACTCGTGTGCTGCAACCTCCGCTTCGTCGTCTCTGTGGCACGGCAGTACCAGACTCGCGGCATGAACATCGGCGACCTCATACAGGAGGGGAATGCCGGGCTGATCAAGGCCGCCGAAAAATATGACGAGACTCGCGGCTTCAAGTTCATCTCATACGCCGTGTGGTGGATACGCCAGTCCATACAGCAGGCTATCAGCGAGAAGTCCGAGCAGATACGCCTGCCGCAGAACGTCGTCATGATGATAAACAAGCTGCGCAAGGCCTCCTCCGAATTTGAGCAGAGCAACCAACGCCGCCCGTCGGCAGAGGAGCTGTCGAAAATGCTCGACATTCAGCCGGCTCTGGTTGAAAACCTGATGAAATCAGCTGTGCGTGGAGTGTCTATGGACGCGCCTCTGTCTGACGACGAGGATCGCCACGCCCTTGTTGACACCATGTCGAGCGGCGAAGAAAGCATGCCTGACGAAGAGACAAACCGCCAGTCGCTCCACACGGAGGTCGAAAACGTATTGCAGCAGCTCGGCTCTCGCGAGAGCGAGATACTCAAACTGTCATACGGCATCGGGCATCAGGAGATGACGCTTGACGAGATCGGCACACGCTTCGGCCTGTCACGCGAGCGTGTCCGCCAGATACGCGAGAAAGCGTTGCGCCGCTTGCAGAGCAACGGCCGCGCCATGTCCCTCCGAGGCTACCTCTAATTTTTCCAGAGCTCTCAGAGCCCTCAGAGCGCTCCGAGTTCTCCGATAACAAAGACCCTAAGGCCTTGACGACCTTAGGGTCTTTGTTGTATTATTCTGATCGCCAAACTCGTCGGTGTCGTCTATAACGAACTTTGCGAACAACCTCCACACTATCTGGAATACAGATGTTTTTCAGCGATTTGCATCCTTCAAAAGCCCGGTAGCCGATAATCTTCACACTGTCGGGGATATTGATGCTCTTAAGTGACTTGCACCCTTCAAAAGCAGATTGTCCAATGAGTTCTACAACGTTGGGGATAGTAATGCTCTCAAAAGAACAGCCAGAGAATGCAAACGCGCAGATGGATTTCACACTGTCGGGGATGATGACGTTTTTCAGCGATTTGCATCCGCCAAAGACCCCAAAGTCGATTATTGTCACGCTGTCGGGTATGACAACGCTGGTCAAAGAAGAACAATCAGAGAAAGCATTGCGCCCGATTCTTGTCACACTGTCAGGGATTGTGATGCTCTCAAGCGATTTACATCCATTAAAAGCACTGTCGCCGATGTTCGTCACACTGTCTGGAAGTGAGATGCTTTCCAGTAAGTCGCACCCTTGGAAGGCATTGTCGCAGATGATCTCTGTGCCTGGTTTCACTGTAATGCTTGCAACGTTCTTTTTTTCTTGATTCCAAGAGGCAGCTTTCAGGAGACGCTTGCCGTCGCGGCTGTATACCACACCGAACTCGTCAGCAACAGCTTCGGCAAAGTCTTCTTTCGTCGTCATTGCTGATTGATTGTCAACACGATTGTTGATTTGTACAGCCTTTTCAAACAATTCGACTCGTTCTGGTGGCCCACCTCCGAGAATCTTCACACTGTATGGAATACGGATGCTTTTCAGTAATATACATCCTTTAAAGTCATTCTTGCCGATTCTCGTCACGCTGTCAGGAATATAGATGCTTTCGAGCGATTTACATTTTTTGAAGGCGTCCGAGCCAATTCTCTTTACGCCGTCTGGGATGTTGATGTTCTTCAGTGAACGACAATTATAAAAGGCAAAGTCGCCAATGCTTGTCAAGCTGTCGGGAAGCGAGATTTCCTGAAAATCGCAATTCTGGAAGGCTCGATTGCTGATGCGCTGAGTGCCTGGTTTCACAGTGTAGCTTGTGACATTCATATTTCTCAACTTCTCTGATACAGCTCTCAGAAGACACTTGCCGTCGGAGCTGTATAGCACGCCGAACTCGTCAGCTACAGCCTCGGCAAGGACTTCTGCCGTCACTTCTGCCGGCTTTAATACTGTTGTTTGTGATATCCATCCATCAAAACCTATAAAGGCATCCTTGTTAATTCTCTCCATGCTGTCAGGAATACTGATTTTTTTCAGCGATATACATCCTTCAAAGGCATTCTTACCAATTTCCTTCACGCTGTCAGGGATACTGATGCTTTTCAGCGATATGCATCCTTTGAAAATTTTGTTTCCAATGCTGGTCACGCCATCAGGGATTGCAATGCTCTCAAGAGATTCACACCATACAAAAGCACTGTCTCCGATGAATTTTACACTGTCGGGGATTGCAATGTTTGTCAAAGATGAACAAACCCCAAAAGTGCCGTTGCCGATACATATCACGCTGTCAGGAATACTGATGCTCTTCAGAGACTTGCACTCCTGAAAAGCACTGTCCCCAATGAATTTTACACTGTCAGGGATTGTGACGCTTGTTAGCGATGAACACTGCCAAAAAGCATATTCTCCAATGATTTCTACACTGTTGGGTATCGAAATGCTTTCAAGCGAAGAACACTCTCCGAATCCATCGATGTATTTCACACCGTCAGGAATGATAATTTCTTTCAGCGACTTACATTCACTAAAAGCCCCTGAACCGAGATGCGTTACACTGTTGGGGATATTGATGCTCTCGAGTGACTTGCACCTCCAAAAGGCATGGTTGCAGATACGTGTCACGCCGTCTGGAATACTGATGCTCTTAAGCGATTAACACCCATGAAAAGCCATCGAGCCTATGCTCGTCACACTGTCGGGAAGCAAGACGCTCTCCAGGCAGTCGCACCCATGGAAGGCATTGTTGCAGATGATCTCTGTGCCTGGTTTCACAGTAATGCTTGCAACGTTCTTTTTTCTTAGCAGCCCTGGGATTGCTTTCAGAAGACGCTTGCCGTCGCGGCTGTATATCACGCAGAACTCGTCAGGGACAGTACCGGCAAAGTCCTTTCTGGTCGTTTCGGACGAGTCATCGTCAAACTGGGGGCGGTTGTTGATTCCCATTATCTTTTGGAAAAGCTTAACCCGGTTCTGCGAGCAATCTCCGAGGAACTTATCTATGTCAGGAATACTTACGTTTCTCAGCGATCCGCACCATTCAAAATCTTGCTTGCCGATGTATTCTATACCGTCTGGAATGTTGATACTTTTCAGCGACCCGCATCTTTCAAAAGCGCCGTCGCCGATGTGTGTGACGCTGTCGGGGAGTACTATGTGTTCCAGACAGTCGCACGCGAAGAAAGCATCATTGCAGATGATTCGTGTGCCGGGTTTCACCGTGTAGCTTGTGACACCATTTTCTCGTAGGATATATGAGTTAGCTTCCAGTAGACGCTTGCCGTCAGGGCTGTATTTCACGCCCAGTTCGTCAGCTAAAGCTTCGGCAAGGTCTTCTTCTGTCACTTTGGTTGTTCTATTTCCCATTTCAAATATGCATATATGATGCAGTTTCTGTTATAGTTCCCTCAAATATAGTTTTGTCATCATGTTGGCAGAGCAGGGATACGGCGTGTTCGTGAGTAGTAAGAATGTATATCACTGATTTGCAACAACTTCGAGCGGATGCAGCACACCGTGTCCCTGCCCTGACAGCACTAATCTTCCGAAGCTTCGGAATCAACCATGTTCATGCAATCAGCCCCGAAACGGCATACGATTTCAGCTTTTGCATCATTCGTCATACTCTTCCTCGTCAGAGTCTTCAAGCTCAACCTCGTTCATGCAATCAGAGCCGAAACGGCTAACTATTTCAGCCTTCACGTCATCAGCCAATGAGTTGCAGCCGGCAAACGCGCCGTCACCGACAAACTTCACACTGTCCGGGATTGAGATGCTATTCAGTGTATTGCACCTTTCAAAGGCATAATCGCCGATGACTGTCACACCTTTTGGAATAGTGATGTCTTCAAGCGAATCACAGCCTGCAAAAGCACAGTCATCGATGATTGTCACACCGTCAGGTATGATGATGTCATTCAGTGACTTGCACCCGTTGAAAGTATGGGCGTTGATGCTTGTCACGCTGTCGGGGATTACAATGCTCGTCAAAGATGAACAATTCATAAACGCGCTGTTGCCGATACGTATCACACTGTCGGGAATTATTATGCGCTCAAGTGATGAACACCCGTCAAATGCGCAGTCGTCGATGATTGCCACACCATCAGGGATGTCGATTTCTTTCAGCGAATCACACCCCTCAAACCCGCCAATGCGTACCACGCTGTCGGGAACAGAAATGCTCTCAAGCGACTTGCATCTGTCAAAAGCACAGTTGCCGATGATTGCCACGCTTTCGGGGATTACGATGTTAGCCAAAGATGAACAATCTTGAAAAGCGCAGTCTCCAATGCGTGTCACACCATCTGGAATGATGATCTCGTTCAGCGACCGGCATGCCCGAAAAGCGCCGCCGCCGATACGTGTCACGCTGTTGGGAATTGAAATGCTCTCAAGCAACTCACAACTTTCAAAAGCACTTTGGCTGATGCTTGTCACACCGTCGGGGATTGAGATGCTTTCAAGCGATGTACACCGCGAAAAGGCATATTCGCCGATGTGTGTCAAGCTGTCTGGGAGTGTGATGCTCTTAAGGAAGTCGCACTCATCGAAGGCATTGTCGCAGATGAGCTGTGTGCCGGGTTTTACTGCGTAGCTTACAACTCTGTTTTCTCTTAGACCACGGGGATCTGCATGCAGAAGTCGCTTGCCGTCGGGGCTGTATATCACGCCAAGCTCGTCAATGACAACCTCTTCAATGTCTTTTTCCGTCACTTCTGTCGATATATTTTTCATTTTCGTGGTTTTTGGGGCGGTGCGGGTGTGCCGTTTTGGGGACGCACCCGCACCGGTTGATTTGGTTTGTCAGGACATACCCTCTGGAGTCGAATCAGAGTTTTACTACATCGAAATTTATAGAGCCTATTAGACCCAGGGATATTCCACTACATTGAAATTACCAGAGCCTATTAGACCCACTGATATTTCCATATTGTACTTCACTTTGAACTGTCGCTGGATTTCGGCTTTTACCTTTGAATCGGTCCAGGGGAAGAAGTTTCCGTTGTAGGGCACTTCGGCAGACATGCCAGCTTCGAAACGCTGCCTCCCTCTGTCGAGAAATGGACGTTTGACTGTTACTTTGAATAATGGCATTTCTTTGTTGTTTTTAGTGTTTTGACTTGTGTCTAAGCTTGTCGGAATGTTACACCGAGAGCTTAGTGGATTAGAGCTCGGATTTGATTACCTTGTGCCACCAGTCCCAGGAGTAGCCGGAGGAGGGGTGGTAAATGAAGATGATTCGCACGCGGTGTCCGTTGCGCAGCGTGTAGTAGCCGTTGGGTACGTGGTATTCGTCGACAATCATGTCCGGGCCTACCTCCCAGCCCTCGCCGGGCAGGTCGTCGTACATGCGTGTCACGCCCCATGCGATGATGAGGTCGGGCTGCAGCTCCTCGAGTACTTCATAGAATGCCTTCTTCGACACCTCGAAATCTTCGGGTTCTGCAGCAGTGCGAGCTTCAGTCATCGCCTTCTGGATGTAGTTGTAGAACGCTACCGAATTCCAGATGCGTTTGCTCTCCTCTACATCCGTGTCATGCCCGACAAGCGAGCGTTCAAACTTGCGGAATGTCCCAGTCCATGGTGTCGTTTCGCCGTTGAGCAGTGTATTGATGGTGACATTAGTGGTGAAGTTTCCACATTCTTTGCGTTTTTCCGCTTTTCCACATTTGTTGCGGTCGCAGTCTTCAATGTCACAATAGTGAGACTCTCCGAGGACGAGGATCTTCTTGCCGAAAATCCCTCCGGTTGCGTAGTCTTTGCCCACCCAAGGGCTGAAAAATACGTGTTCCATATTTCCAATGTTGCCGCAGGGCACCCTCTGTAGCGGTAAGTGTGGTTGAATAAAAAAGCGTGAGTGCCTATTTCGTTGCCTATCCTGCTCGTTGAGGCCTTCGCATTGCCTTGGTTCGTAGAATGGGCAACATAGAAGCCTCACGCAGAATATGATACGATGCTTCCAGGACGCTCGCGCGTGCCGGAAGCCGTGATATACATATCCGCTTTGGCATCTACTGTTGCTTCAATCTTGACGAACCATGAAGTTTGCGAAGTTTCAACGGGCCAAGAAAGAGCGTCGAGTAAACGCTTTTCACAATATGTCAGCTGTCCCGCCCCAAACCCTTGACCGGGCTTCTTGCGGTCAGCGATGCAAAGTTATGACATTATCCGCAGTTATGCAAATATTTAACATACTGCGTTGCCAAACAGTCATGAATACCGTCATTGGAATGCGCGGCCAAGTAGGGACACGGCGTGCCGTGTCCGAAAGGTGGTGGGCGTAATTGTTTGATTTGCAGTGATCCGGTTACGGATGCGGCATGCCAAGCATACGCTGCTGTGGTCAGAAATTTACGCCGAAGTGAAGCTGTATGAAGTCGATGTGATTTTTCACCCGGTCTACCATTGTCCCTTGGAGTTCGTTCAGGTGGATGAACTGGTAGGAAAGTATCAGGTGGCTTCTGAACCGCTTGGACGATGCCAGGTTGAAGCCTATGCCGGCGTTGAATGTAAAGCCGCCGCTGTTCTCCTCGCCGACGGTGTTGAATGAGTAGCCGGCTTTCAGGTCGAAGAAGCACAATGTCTTGCGCGGAATGAAGGAGGTGCGCAGCACTGCCATGAGGGGAATGAAGTTAGTCCCTGTATGGAAGTCGCGGTGTATGCCGGCACTGAGACCGAGGGTGCGGAGGAGGGTGTTTTTGTAGCCAAGGACGATGTCGAGGTCGAATGTTGACATATCATATCCGCCCATGTCGATAGATGCGCCTACGTCTGCGCCCCACGTGAAATGCGATTTGTCAAGGGCAGGGGTTTTGTCGCCGAAAATGCTTTCGCGTTCCCCGGAGGCTGTCACAGCAGTTTCTGTTGCTGTTGTGTCAGCATTGCCTGTATTGTCTGTGGTTTCGGCATGGGCCGCTGACAATATACAGCAAAGGCCTACAGCAGCCAACAGTCGTTTGATACTCTTGAATACCATAGGTCTTGCGTATTTGGTTGGGTGTCGTGTCGGTTTATTCGCCGAGGTAGCTTTGGAGCAGCTTGCTCTTCTGGCCTTTGAGGCGGCGTATTGCTTTCTCCTTGATTTGGCGTACACGCTCGCGTGTGAGGTCGAATTTCGCGCCGATTTCCTCGAGGGTCATCTCCTGGCAACCTATGCCGAAGAACATTTTGAGGATTTCGCGCTCACGGTCGTAGAGCTGGCGCAGTGCGCGGTCTACCTCCTTGGAGAGCGATTCCTGGTTGAGGGCAGAGTCTGCCATCGGGCTGTCGGTGTTGGTCATCACGTCGAGCAGTGTATTGTCCTCGCCCTCGGAGAACGGTGCGTCCATAGATATATGGCGACCTGAAACTTTGAGAGTGTCGGTAATCTTGTCAACGGGTATGCCTGTCTGCTCTGCCAGCTCATCAGCTGACGGGCGACGCTCATTCTCCTGCTCAAACTTGGAAAGAGCCTTTGTTATCTTGTTGAGCGAACCCACTTGGTTGAGGGGGAGGCGCACGATGCGTGACTGCTCTGCAAGAGCCTGGAGGATGGACTGGCGTATCCACCACACGGCGTATGAAATAAATTTGAATCCGCGAGTTTCGTCAAACTTCTGTGCGGCGCGTATCAGGCCGAGGTTGCCCTCATTGATAAGGTCCGGAAGGCTCAATCCCTGGTTTTGATACTGTTTCGCAACAGACACGACGAAACGCAGGTTGGCGCGTGTCAGCTTGTCGAGTGCTTTGCGCCCTTCCTTGCCACCTGCTTTTATTTTCTGGGCCAATTCCACTTCCTCGCTCACTGTGATAAGTTCCTCACGGCCAATCTCTTGGAGATACTTGTCGAGAGATGCGCTCTCACGGTTGGTGATGGACTTGGTTATTTTCAGTTGTCTCATAGATGTCGAACCACAAAAATTACTGCAAAATTAGTGATTTCCGGGGTTATGGGCAATGCCGTACCCCGGGATAATCTGTTAAATAATAACAAGAGTTTGACACCCACGGTTTTGTGTTTTGACCGTGGTGTGCGGCAGTCGAGTCGTCACCCTATTGATGCCGCGTTGCTGCGGCAGGGTAGGGACACGGCGTGCCGTGTCCGCACCAAGTCGGGGATATGCCGAGAGCAAGTGTCAGAACAGCTTTATGCTGATGTACCGCTTCGGGTTGCGCTGTATGTCAACTATCAGCGAGTCAACGTCAGCTGAAATGCGGGTAAGCCTGTTGTACAGCTCCGGGTCGTTCATCAGCAGTCCCAGCGAAGATTTCTGATCGTTGAGCTGGTCGGAGAAGCGTTTCAGGTTGGCGGTAACGTACTCGACATTGTCCATAGTTTCGCGGAGGGGCAGGTTGTTCAGCTGGTTTGTGAACGAGCCGAGGCTGCCGGTGAGGGTGTCGAGGTTGTATGTTACGCGGCCGGCGTGGTGCATGATGTAGGGTACATCCTGGTTCATCGTGCGGTTGAGGCCGTCTGTCGCGAACAGGACATTTTTTGTGATGCCGTCCAGGCGGTACAGCGACGTTTGCAGCGACTGGTTGGTCACAAGCATATTGAGGTTGTACATGAGCGAATCCACCTTCGGCAGTATGGAGTTGACCGTCGGAACGATGTCATTGGTCAACGAAGCCATCAGGTCGGGAGCGGTGCCGGTAGGGATAACGCCGCCGAGCGGAATCATCTTCTTGCTGTGTCCGAGCTGGATATTTATGGACGCCCCGCCGAGCATGCTTGCAGCGATTACGGCGTGAGAGTCTTCGGGTATCTGCAGCTGCTTGTTGAGAGCCATCAGGACCTCTATCTGCCCGGGGTTGTCATAGTTGAAGTTGATTTCGCGTACCTGTCCGACTTTGTATCCGTCAATGGTGACAGGCGCCGCCACTTCAAGCCCGGCAACGTTGTCATACTTAGCCGTGTAGAAGTTTGCCGGCTTGAACAGGTTTATGCCCTTAAGGTAGTCGATACCGAAGAACAGGACGGTGAGTGCGACAATCACACATACGCCGATTACGAGCAGTTTCTTCGACAGTTTCTTTTCTTTCATTGGTTGCGGTTATGAAATTATACGTTTCTACGGCATTGCTGCGCGTGTCAATTCTGTTGTTTCTTGTTTTTCCGGCTTTTCAGGGAGCGCGGAGCGGACGAGGCGTTGTAGTTGTCGGCAGATTTCTTCTTGGCTGCTTCATATTGCCTCTTGTTGTCCTCTGCGTTGTCAGCCTCGGCCTTGGACTTCTTCTTATCGTCTTTGGCGGCTTTCTTGTTCTCCTTGTCCTGTTTTTTGGAGGAGGTCTCCGAGATGTCGCGTTTCACGACAGTCCGCTTTTTGGCAACGGAATGATCGTCTGATTTGTTCGATTGCTCCTTGGCTTGCTTGGTTTTGGAGAAAGCATTTTTGACTTCCTGCGAGGGTGACTGCTCCTGCTGCTTCTCCGTCGGCTTTGCCTTTGGCTCTTTCGTCTCCTTTGTTTCCCTTGTCTTCTGTTTGGTTTCAGAGGGTTTCGTATCTACGGTGTTCTTGGAAGTTTTCAGCGACCGAGGGTTTGACGATGTCGCCCGGTTTACGACCACTTTCTTGTTGCCGAAAGTGCGGACTTCCTCGCCGTTGTTCTCGTCTTCGGATTTGGACTTGTCGGACTTGTCGGTATTCTGCTTGGTGGCAGATTCGTCCTTCTTGTCCTTATTCTTGTTGCGCTTGAGGGCTTTTGCCTCCTCCTTTTTGACGGCACGCTTTTCGGAGGTTTTCTGCTTGACCGGGACGGGCTCTTCCTCACGTGTTGCGGCAGCAGCGTGTTGCTTGTTGGCGTTGCTGCTTACGGCTGTACCTGTAGATTCCGTGCGGAGGGTTATGTTGTCGGTCTCGAGGTTGCGTTCCGAGGAGGCTTTGCGCGACGAAGCGGAGCGGCGTTTGCGGGGCATGGAGGTCTGTCGTGACTGAGGCTTGCTTGGGGCAACGTCTGACCGCTTGGAAGAGGGTGTGTTGCTTACCAGGACATAGCAGTCTTCGTTTGACACCTCGGCCTCCGATTGGTACGCTTTGCTGCCCAGTTTCTTCATCTTGTCGCGGTAAACGATTATGGCATTGGCGATGCCCTGTGCCATTCGTTTTTGACCGACAGAAGAATTTATGTAAAGTGCTGACTGCCTGTTGGAAATGAAGTCCATTTCGATGAGTACAGCCGGCATATTAGCGTCTTTCAGCACGAGGAATCCGTCGTGGAAAATGCCTCTCATTTTACGGCCTGTCGTTTTGGCCAGTTCATCTTCCAATTCGCTGGCGAATCCGACGCTGTTCTCGTATATGCCTTTGGACTTCGCGGTCAGCGACCCCTCGTCTTCGCCCGGGACGAATGAATCGTATTTGTCCTTGTAGTTGCGTTCAAGGAATATTGCGGCGTTTTCGCGGGCAGCCACGTCGAAGCCGTCATCGATTTCCTCATCTTGTCCGAGGACATATATCGAAGTGCCGTCTATCTGCTGGCGGTCGGGAGTGTCGTCATCGGCATAATTGGTGTGCAGCGATATGAACAGGTCGGCTTTCTCCTTGTTTGCCTTGGCGGAACGGTCGCGCAGGTTGACTGATTTGTCCGCGTTTCGCGTCAGGATTACCTTGTAGCCTTTTTTCTTTGACAGAATCTCTTGCAGCCGCAGGGCGACATTGAGAGTTATCTCCTTTTCGACGGCTTTGTTGTCAGTTTCGCCGTTATCTTTTCCGCCGTGTCCGGGGTCAATGACCACGACAAAATTCTTCTTGCTGCTTGCTGTGGCATACATTGGCGCGATGACCATCGAGATGACGGCAAGCAGCAACAGGGCGTATATATGGTGTTTTAGAAAATTCATAGAGCTGTTTGTTAGCGCAAAATTAGGAAAAATATCCGGTATGCCCAAGTGCGCAGGGGTAATGGGATAGTTTTTCAGACTATTATCATAGTAACAACAACGCTCACAGCGTCTATGTTAGAGCGGTTTATCCGAGTTCGATGACATTGCAGTCGCGTATGTCGCCGTTGTCGAGTACGAGCGTGACGAGGGTGCGCTTCTTTTGCCAGCCGTGGGTGCCGGCTGCGCCGGGGTTGACGTGCAGCAACGACAGTTCGCGGTCATACATTATGCGCAGTATGTGGCTGTGGCCGTCCACCATCAGCTGTATGCCGTTCTCGCGCAGCAGGCTTTTCATTCCGCGAGACCAGTGTCCGGGATAGCCGCCGATGTGCGTCAGCAGCACTTTTATTCCCTCGATTTCAAATATGTCGAGTTCCGGAAAGCGGCGGCGCACCTCGCCGTGGTCGATGTTGCCGGCTACGGCACGCAGAGGGGCGATTGCGGCAAGGCTGTCGGCTATGGAAATGTCGCCCAGGTCGCCGGCGTGCCATATCTCGTCGCAGTCGGCGAAATAGTACGCATAACGCTCGTCGTGGCACGAATGGGTGTCACTCAATATCCCGATTTTCTTCATCTGCCGTTATTTGAACGTGTCCGGGAGGTCGTTTTCATACAGCACCACATCGCCGGCTGTGAGTATCGCCGCCAGATGTCTCTGCGCTTCCTGGAATGAGTCGGCCTCTATCAGTTTTGACTCGTCAAAACCAGTTGACAGAATGCCCTCGGTCAACGCCTTGCGGTTGTATTCCCCAACGACAATGGCGATGTCAACGTTTTTGCCTATGTGTTCGCCCAGCTGGCGGTTTAGGTCAAACTGCTTGTCGCCGAGTTCAATCATGCCCGGGGTGACGATGATGCGTTTGCCGCCGGTGAACTGGCTGATAACGTCAACTGCCATGCGAGACCCGGTCGGATTGGAGTTGAAAGCATCGTCGATTATGGTCACCCCGCCGGCTGTGCGCTTCATGTTGAGCCGGTGTTCGACTTGCTCTATCTGCGCAACGGCATATTTGATGCTTTCAGGCTTCATGCCCAGATGAAGGGCGACAGCGACAGCTGCGAGCAGGTTTGATATGTTACATTCGCCGACGAGCTTGGTGGTCAGCTCGAGCGAGAAGCCGTCCGGCCCTTCGACAGTGAATGTTGTGCCGCTATGCGAATATTTGATGTCCTTGGCGGTGAACTGCGCCCCGTCGGGCGAGGACACGGCGTAGCGTATCACCGGCACGTTTGTGACCTCGCGGTTTGCGCAATATTCGAAATCGTTGTTCACCAGAGCCAGTCCGTCGGCGGGGAGGGCATCGACAAGCTCAAACTTGGTGGCCTGCACGTTTTCAATGGTCTTGAACGACTCGAGGTGCATCGGCCCTACGGCGGTGACAATGCCTATCGAGGGGTGGACCAGGTCGCATATTTCCTTGATGTCGCCCACCTGCTTCGCGCCCATCTCGCAGATGAAAATCTCGTTGTAGGGCTTCATCATCTCGCGTACGGTGCGGATTACCCCCATGGGGGTATTGTACGACCCCGGAGTCATCAGCACGTCAAACTGTTCGGAGAGTATGCGGTACAGGTAGTGCTTGGTGCTTGTCTTGCCATACGAGCCGGTGATGCCTATGATTTTCATGTCGGGCATCGAGGCCAGTATCCGCGCTGCGTCGTTGTAATAACGCTTGTTGATTGCCTTCTCGACCGGCGCGAGAATCCACAGCGCAAGCGTCACAATGGCGTATGAGAATATTGACACCACAAGCAGCACGCCGAGCGACACTTGCCCGCCGGTGTACAGCTTCATGTCGGCAGAGTAGGCGAGGACTATGGCTGCGGCATAAATGGCGAGAGCCAGCACCGCCGTTACGCTGTATATGCGCTTGACGCGGTTGGTGAATACCAGCGGCTTCTTGTATTTGCGCCGTAGCAGCATGACAGTCTTGATTATCAGCACCACGGCTGCTATAATCGCGCTGAGTACAGGGTTGAGCAGTGTCGAGAACAGCAACAGCAGCAACGCGACATCGACGAGCCGCCATGCGGTCATCTTGTTGCCGTTCAGCCACCTCCAGTAGCGGTCAGTGCGGTAGCTGTTTTGCTGTAACATCTGTATGTCATACTTGAAATTGACGAGCATGTACACGCCGCAGATTGCAAGTATGATTATGCTGAAAATCGCTGTTGTAGAAATCATTGCAGTTCGTCTTTTAGAAATTCTTTGATTACCGCACGGAATCCACGTGGGTTGTCGAGAAATGAATAGTGCCCGCAATCAGGGAACGACACGAGCCCGGCATCTGGTATGAGCCGTTCCATCGTTTTGGCGTCGCTTAGCGGTGTTGCCGTGTCATTCTCGCCCCAGATGAGGAGCGTGGGGGCTTTGATGTCAGGCATGACGTGTTTCAAATCCTCGTTGACGCATTTGCTCAATATACCACGCATTGTCGGTGAGGCGGCGGCGTAGTCAGCCGACCCTGATTTGCTGCGGTATTTTTCGAGTATCTTTTCACCTCGTTTTTTGCTGGCAAACAAGTACACCAGATGCTTGAAAGCCTTGTATGTGTAAACCTTATAATAATACTTCATGCTTCTGTGCGGCTTGATGCCGGCCGCGTCTACGAGCAGCACCTTTTTCACGCGGTTGCGAGAGGAGAGGAGTATGGAAATGCGCCCGCCGAAGCTGTGGCCAAGCAGGATCGGGTTGTCAATGCCGAGCATCTTGATGAACTTCTCTACAAGCTGCGTATACTCCTCGACGCCCCAGATAGCCGGCGGCTCATCGCTTTTGCCGTGTCCCGGCAGGTCAATGCTGTATACGTGCATTTTGCCTGTGAGGATATCTCGGATGCTTGCAAGCGTCTCGAGCCGGCAGCCCCACCCGTGCATCAATATGATCGGCGCACCGTCGTCCGGCCCGCACTCGTCATAGTTGATATTTACGCCATCTATCTGGATTGACTTTTCCATAATTGCAAAATTAGTCAGAATAATCCACTTTACAAAATCGGCGAGAGGTGTTTGCAGGGCAACCGCATCAAAATTTAGCAGACAGGAGCAAGTCGCGAAGATAGTCCTG
>URTA01000029.1 GCA_900550645.1 uncultured Porphyromonadaceae bacterium | reverse complement strand
CAAGCCCGAGCCTTACAAGGGCAAGGGTATCAAGTTTGTCGGCGAGGTTATCCGCCGCAAGTCTGGTAAATCGGCAAGTGCCAAATAATTAAATTAGGAAACCATGATATCCAAGATAGCAAGAAGAAACAAAATCAAGACCCGTATCCGCGGAAAGATCTCCGGAACGTCACAGCGTCCCCGTATGAGTGTGTTCCGCTCCAACAAGGGTATCTACGTACAGCTCATCGACGACCTGCGCGGCCACACGCTGTGTGCTGCAGACTCTCGCGACATCAAGGAGGGCACAAAGGTCGAAATCTCCGCCAAGGTGGGAGAGGCTATAGCAAAGAAGGCCCTGGAGGCCGGTATCACCGAGGTCGTGTTCGACCGTAACGGATACCTGTTCCATGGCAGAGTGAAATCACTGGCAGACGCAGCCCGCAAGGCCGGTCTTAAATTTTAATAGTACATCTCATGGCAAAGACAATCAATAGAGTTAAATCAACCAATGATTTGGAGCTGAAAGACCGCCTTGTAGCTATCAACCGCGTGACTAAGGTCACAAAGGGTGGACGTGCATTCAGCTTTGCCGCCATTGTGGTGGTAGGCAACGAGGACGGCATCATCGGCTGGGGCCTAGGCAAAGCCAACGAGGTTCAAGCAGCTATCGCCAAGGGCGTCGAGACTGCCAAGAAGAATCTGATTAAGGTGCCTGTGCACAAGGGTACAATTCCCCACGAGGTTAACGCCAAGTTCGGCGGCAGCCGCATCTTCCTCAAGCCGGCATCTACTGGTACGGGAGTAAAGGCCGGTGGCGCTATGCGTGCCGTACTCGAGAGTGTCGGCATCACCGACGTGCTGGCAAAGTCTAAGGGTTCGTCCAACCCCCACAACCTTGTCAAGGCAACCATCGAGGCACTGGCAGAACTGCGCAGCCCGGCGCAGATAGCCGCAGCGCGTGGCATCACAGTGGAACAAGTGTTTAACGGCAAATAATAGAAGACAATGGCAAAAATCGAAATTAAGCAGATCAAAAGCCGCATCAACTGCCCTGCCGTACAGAAACGCACTCTCGATGCGCTGGGTCTCCACAAGATGAACCACACTGTGGTCAAGGAGGACACCCCCTCGATAATGGGTATGGTGAAGGCAGTGAGCCACCTGGTACAAGTCACAAAACTTTAAATCAGAATCAACAATGGAATTACATAATCTCAAACCGGCTCCCGGCAGCAACAAAGGTAACAAGCGCATAGGACGCGGTCCCGGCAGCGGCTACGGCGGCACTTCTACCCGTGGTCACAAAGGCGCCAAGTCCCGTTCAGGTTACAAGCGCAAAATCGGTTTTGAGGGCGGTCAGATGCCTCTCCAGCGCCGTGTGCCCAAATTCGGATTCAACAACCTCAGCCGCGTAGAGTACAAGGCTCTCAACCTTGACGCAATCGAGGCATTGGCACAGGCACGCAGCCTGTCAACCATCACAGTTGAGGATCTTCGCAATGCCGGCCTGGTATCCAAGAAAGCCCTTGTCAAGGTACTCGCCGGCGGCAGCATAAGCACTGCCGTCGAGGTACACGCCGATGCCTTCTCCAAGAAGGCTGAGGAGGCTATCGTGGCTGCCGGAGGCAAAGCTATCAAACCAGAAAAGTAATCAAAATGGGATTTATTCAGACAGTCAAAAATATCTGGAGCGTAGAGGATTTGCGCAAGCGCATCGGCATAACGCTGCTGCTTGTCATCATTTACCGTTTCGGATGCTACGTAGTGTTGCCGGGCATCGACCCTGACAGCCTGCTTGCACTAAAGAATTTCACCTCGGACGGACTGATGCAGCTCATCGATATGTTCTCCGGAGGCGCCTTCTCGCAGGCATCAATATTTGCACTTGGTATCATGCCTTACATCACTGCGTCCATTGTGATACAGCTGGCCGGCATGGTGCTCCCCTCGTTCCAGAAGATGCAGCGTGAGGGAGAGAGCGGACGTATGAAGCTCAATCAGTACACCCGCTACCTGACAGTGCTCATATTGCTGGTGCAGGGTCCGGCTTACCTGATGAACCTGAAGTATCAGATTGCGTCAGCGGGCGGACACGTTGAGATGGGATTCTGGACCATTGCGTTCATGACCATAGTGCTTGCGGCAGGCTCCATGTTCATCATGTGGCTCGGTGAGCGTATCGACCAGAAGGGTGTGGGCAACGGTATCTCGTTCGTCATCCTTATCGGTATCATCGCCCGTCTCCCGGAGGCATTCATCCAGGAATTTACCGGTCGACTCCTCAACTCCGCAGGTGGCGGTCTGGTGATATTCCTCATTGAAATCGTGATTTTGGTGGCAGTCATCGCCGGTGCTGTCCTGCTCGTGCAGGGTACTCGTAAGGTCCCCGTGCAGTATGCAAAGCGTATTGTGGGCAACAAGCAGTACGGCGGCGCACGCCAGTACATACCTCTGAAGGTTAACGCCGCCGGCGTTATGCCTATCATCTTCGCTCAGGCGATAATGTTCATACCCATCACACTCGCTGGCTTCTCCACTTCCGGCACCGGTTTCTGGGGATCGCTGACCGACATGTACGGGTGGACATACAATATACTGTATTTCCTCATGATTGTCGCCTTTACCTATTTCTACACTGCCATCACAGTGCGTCCCGCCCAGATGGCCGAAGACATGAAGCGCAACAACGGGTTTATTCCCGGCATCAAGCCCGGTAAGCCGACTGTGGACTACCTGGATTCGATCATGTCGCGCATCACGCTTCCCGGTTCAATCTTCCTGGGCATTGTGGCTATTCTCCCGGCGATTGCGCATGTATGCGGCCTGAACCGCAGCTTCGCGTCATTCTTCGGCGGAACATCGCTGCTGATTCTCGTGGGTGTCATACTTGACACACTCCGCATCATAGAGGGTCATCTGCTGATGCGCCACTACGATGGACTGATGAAGGACGGCCGCATCAAGGGCCGTACTACAGGCAATGCCGCTTTTTAAGTCATAGAGAAGACAGATATACATCAATAAATGATTTATCTCAAGACAGCGGAAGAAATCGAATTGATACGTGCAGCAGGAGATCTGCTCAGCCGGGCACTTGGCGAGGTTGCCAAGGCTGTCCGTCCGGGTGTCACCACGCTGCAGCTCGATACCATAGCACGTGAGTTTATCCTCGACAACGGGGGTAAGCCCACTTGCCTTGGGTATCACGGTTTCCCCGGAACTCTCTGCATAGAGGTCAACGAGACTGTGGTTCACGGTTTCCCATCCAACTATATGTTGCGCGAAGGGGACATCGTCGGCACAGACTGTGTGGCGGAACTCAACGGCTACAATGCCGACATGTGCTACACGTTTGCAGTCGGCGAGGTTGATCCGAAGGTGCTTGACCTGCTCACGGTGACCAAGGCTTCGCTCTACAAGGGCATCGCCGCCGCCAAGGCGGGGAAGCGTGTAGGCGACATTGCCAACACGGTGCAGGCATATTGCGAGCGTCACGGCTACAGTGTCGTGCGTGAGATGTGCGGTCACGGCATCGGCAAGAGCATGCACGAGGATCCAGAAGTACCAAACTACGGCCGTAGGGGTATCGGCGCGGTGTTGCGTGATGGCATGACCATCTGCATAGAGCCGATGATCAACATGGGGAGCAAGAACATCGTGATAGAGCGTGACGGATGGCAGTGCCGTACGAGGGACCGCAAGCCGTCGGCGCATTTCGAGCATACGATAGCTATCAACGGGGAACACCCTGAGATACTCACTACATTCGATTACATTGAGGCAGCTGTCTCGGGACAGTCGTAAATCGTCACATATATGGCAAAGCAAGCAGCAATAGAGATAGACGGTGTAATCCTCGAAGCGTTGTCAAACGCGATGTTCAAGGTTGAGCTCGAGAACGGGCACGTCATAACCGCGCACATTTCGGGGAAGATGCGTATGCACTACATCAAAATCCTTCCCGGCGACAAGGTAAAGGTGGAGATGTCTCCATACGACCTGTCCAAGGGACGCATTTCATTCAGATACAAATAAACACAGATATGAAAGTAAGAGCATCAATCAAAAAGCGCACGCCCGACTGCAAGATTGTGCGTCGCAAAGGAAGATTATATATAATCAACAAGAAAAATCCCAAATTCAAACAGCGTCAAGGATAATTTTATTACCTTTGCAAACTAATTCAGAAGTAATATATGGCAGTAAGAATCGTCGGCGTTGACTTGCCGCAAAACAAGCGAGGCGAAATCGCCTTGACATATATCTATGGCATCGGTCGCAGCGCGGCCAAGACCATATTGGAGAAGGCGGGCGTGGACCGCGACATCAAGGTACAGGACTGGACAGACGACCAGGCCGCCGCAGTGCGTGAGGTGATCCAGAACGAGTACAAGGTAGAGGGTGACCTCCGCTCGGAGATCCAACTCAACATCAAGCGACTGATGGATATCGGTTGCTATCGCGGCATCCGTCACCGTATCGGTCTGCCGGTTCGCGGACAGAGCACAAAGAACAACGCGCGTACCCGCAAAGGCCGCAAGAAAACGGTCGCCAACAAGAAGAAAGCTACAAAATAAAATAACAGTATGGCAAAAAAGACAGTCGCAGCAAAGAAGAGAAACGTCAAGGTTGACGCAATGGGTCAGCTTCACGTTCATTCCTCTTTCAACAACATCATCGTATGCCTTGCCAACACTGAGGGTCAGGTCATTTCCTGGTCGTCCGCTGGCAAGATGGGCTTCCGTGGCTCAAAGAAGAATACACCCTACGCTGCCCAGATGGCAGCACAGGACTGTGCCAAGGTGGCATACGATCTGGGATTACGCAAAGTAAAAGCTTACGTGAAAGGACCGGGCAACGGTCGTGAGTCGGCTATCCGTACTATCCACGGCGCCGGCATCGAGGTAGTCGAGATCATCGACGTGACACCGCTGCCGCACAATGGCTGCCGTCCTCCCAAAAGAAGACGCGTGTAAAGAAAGAACCGCAGCGGTGTGCCGTATGACACGCTGCTGAAGAAAGAAAACAACCAAGTATGCCATCTGTATACACCGGCCTTGAATGCGAAAAGACTGTCCCGCATCTTTCTCTCGACAGTCGCGGCTGTCGCTAAGAGGCAAGGAAACAGATAGGCGCAAAGAACAAAGAAACAAATGGCAAGATATACAGGTCCGAAAACAAAAATCGCCAGAAAGTTTGGCGAAGCCATCTATGGCGAGGATAAAGTGCTGGCTAAGAAGAACTATCCGCCGGGACAGCACGGCAACAACCGCAGAAGAAAAGTCTCGGAGTATGGTCAGCAGCTGCGTGAGAAGCAGAAGGCAAAATATACATACGGTGTGCTGGAACGCCAGTTCCGCAACCTGTTCGAGAAGGCGGCTCGCACCAAGGGCATTACCGGTGAGGTGCTGCTCCAGTTCCTCGAGTCTCGTCTCGACAATGTTGTATACCGCATGGGTATCGCGCCCTCACGTCCGGCTGCACGCCAGATTGTGCTGCACAAGCATATCACAGTAAACGGCAAGGTGGTCAACATTGCCTCATACCATGTACGTCCGGGCGACATCGTTGCTGTGCGTGAACGTTCCAAGTCACTCGAGGTGATAAGCGACGCACTCGCAGGCTTCAACCACAGCAAGTATCCGTGGATCGAGTGGGATGACAGTATCAAGGGAGGCAAGTTCCTTCATGTACCGCAGCGTGAGGACATTCCTGAGACTATCAAAGAGCAGTTGATCGTAGAGTTGTATTCTAAATAATAAACAATAGAGTCCCATGCCCATTTTAGCATTTCAAAAGCCTGAAAAAGTAGTGATGCTGGAAGACAAGCCGTCTTTCGGGAAATTTGAGTTCCGTCCGTTGGAACCGGGCTACGGCCAGACCATCGGCAATGCGCTCCGCCGCATTCTCCTCTCTTCGCTGGGCGGTTTTGCGATTTGTGCAATCCGCATAGACGGCGTAGCGCATGAATTTGACACGATTCCCGGAGTGCGCGAGGATGTGACCAACATAATCCTCAACCTCAAGCAGGTGCGTTTCAAGCAGACCACAGAAGACCATGACACCGAGAAGGGGTCAGTCACGATTTCGGGCACTGACGTGTTCAAAGCAGGTGACTTGGGTAAGGCATTGAGCGGATTTGAAGTATTGAACCCGGATCTCGAGATATGCCATCTCGACCCGACAGCGTCAATGCATCTGGAGTTCACGGTCAACAAGGGCCGTGGGTGGGTTCCCGCAGACGAGAACCGCGAGATGATGGAGACCGAGGATCTGAATGTCATCGCGATAGACTCCATCTACACGCCGATAGTAAACGTGAAGTATGTAGTTGACAATTATCGTGTGGAGCAGAAGACCGACTATGAGAAGCTGCTTCTTGAGGTGACTACAGACGGTTCGATACATCCGAAAGATGCGTTGAAGGAGGCATCCAAAATCCTGATTCAGCACTTTATGCTGTTCACCGATGAGAAAATCACCGTTGAGGCGCCGCTGGATGAAGACGATGAGGAGTTTGACGAGGATGTGCTCAAGATGCGCCAGCTTCTGAAGACCAAGCTGTCAGACATGTCCCTCTCTGTGCGTGCATTGAACTGCCTGAAGAGCGCAGAGGTGGAGACACTTGGCGAGCTTGTTGGCTTCAACAAGAATGACTTGCTGAAATTCCGCAATTTCGGAAGGAAGTCCCTTACCGAACTCGATCAGTTACTTGAATCGAAAAACCTCACTTTCGGGATGGACATATCAAAGTATAAATTAGATAGAGACTAAAGATCACAATGAGACATAATAAGAAATTCAACCACCTGAGCCGCAAGAAAGCCCATCGCGACGCGCTGTTGTCAAACATGGCTTCATCGTTGATTCTCCACAAGAGAATCACAACTACCCTTGCAAAGGCAAAAGCTCTGAGAGTATATGTTGAGCCGCTGATCACACGCAGCAAAGTTGACAACGGCCAGAACCGCCGCATCGTGTTCTCATATCTCCAGAACAAGGAGAGCATCAAGGAACTTTTCGCTGTAGTAGGCGAGAAGGTTGCTGACCGTCCGGGCGGTTACTGCCGTATCCTGAAGACTGGTCACCGTCTGGGTGACAATGCCGAGATGTGCTTCATAGAGTTGGTAGACTTCAACGAGAATATGCTGAAGGATACTGAGAAGAAGCCCGCCAAGGCCAAGAGATCACGCCGCAGCAGCAAGAAGGCCGCTCCCAAGGCTGAGGCTGTCGAGGCTGCTCCCGCATCAGAAGAAGCCAAGGCTGAGTAATATGAAATAGTGCGGCTTGCAGCCGCGTCCTAAGATACAGATGAATGTGTGGCCCTGTCCGGGTTGCACATTTGTCTTTTGGGGCTTGGCTTGTATGGACGTGAGCCGAGCGAGAGTTTTGCTGTGTGTTAAAAAAAACTTTATGCGTCACGCGCGGGACTATTGTGCGTCTTCTATATGGATGAACAGAATAGACATCATGTACAGAAGATTTACAACAGTGATTATGTGTATGGCGGCAGCGTTTGCCGCTGTAGCGCAGACGGAGGAGCCAGACAGCTTGAGCGTCTCGGAACTCGGAGAAGTAGTGGTTGAGGGACGGCAACAGCGTACCGGTGCGGAAAAATCGACCTACATCCCTACAAAGACTCAGAAGAATGCGTCACAGACAGGTGTTGACCTCCTGAACCAGTTGGCGATACCGCAGTTGAAGATTTCAACAGGCGATGATGTGGTGGCGAGCGACGGCAAGTCCGTGGCGATTTACATAGACTATATACCGGCGAGTGCGGAAGACCTGAAGGCTATGCGTATGTCAGACGTTAAGCGTGTAGAGTACCTGAAGTATCCGTCAGACCCGCGTTTGCAGGGCAATGCAAACGTCGTCAACTTCATCATGGAGAAGTATGAGTACGGCGGCTATGTCAAGGGTTTTGGCCATGCTAACTTCATTTCGTTCTCAGGGCAGTTGCTCGGAAGTGTCCGCTTGCAGTACAAGAAGATGACATACGACCTGATGGGGTGGGGGTTCAACGGGACCTCTGACCATAAAGGAATGGCAGAGACTGAAACATACCGTCTGCCACAGCCTGACGGCACGACGGCGGAATTCAACCGCAACTCAAACACGACTGGGTCGAAGTGGCGTAACCAGCAGTATTTCGCGACATTCAAGGCAACGTACAATTCAGACAAGATACAGGCCTCGTCGCAAGTGAGCGGCAAAATCAACAATACGCCGCATGAGGACCGGAGCGGCATGGTCTCGTATTCCGGCGAGATTTTCCCAATGTCGGTCTACAGCAGCAACTCGGACACCGATTCCAAGTCCATAAACTATAACGGCTATTATTTCTTCTCGCTGCCGAAGGGCAATTCGCTGACATTCATACCGTCGTTCACGTTCAACCATACGGAGCAGTCGTCAGTTTATGCGGAGGAGGGTTTTGATCCCATCATGAACAGCGCGAAGGACAATACGAGCCAGCTGAACGCGAGCCTGAAATACAAGCATGATTTCGGCAAGTACGGCTGCATCACGTCGTTTGTATACGGTTCATACGACAATGCGCGGACGCGCTATTCCGGGTCGGTTGATGCGTTTGACCGTGCGCAGTCGTCGATGCTCAACGCGGGAGTCACCTACAACGTGACTTTGGGGCGGCTGTACGGCCTTGTAGGTTTCGGGTGGAAATGGAACTGGCTTAAGGTGAATGACGTGAAGGACACCCCATCGTTGCCGTGGGTTGACCTGTCGTTGCAGTACGGCTTTAATGACAGCCACTCTGTAAGCCTGGATTATCACTATTCTTCGTGGGCGCCGTCGCCGAACTTCAAGAGCGCGAATGTCATACAGTCAACGCCGCTTATGAGCTATACGGGCAATCCTGCACTTGTGCCAGCCAAAATGAACGATATTGGGGTGTCGTATACCGGCATACCGTCCAATACGGTGAGTTACAGTGTGTTTGCCTGGGGATATTCCATTAATGACCGTTATGCATACGTTTACGAGGCATCACCCGGGGGTGTTGTACGCACGATACAGCAGCCTATGGGCCTGTGGTGGCAGTTGCGCTATGGAGCAAACGGCACAGTGAAGCTGTTTGACCGTAAGCTGCTGTTGACCGGAGAGGTGTTTCATTACCTAAACCATAACGGCAAGCCGTACAATATGGACAATTCGCATTTCTCGTGGGCGGCAATGGCAACATATTATCTGAACAACTGGAATTTCAGCCTGGCGTACATCTCGGGCGGCGAGATTGCTGACGGGTGGATGAACGGCTATATGATGCATACCAAGGACACGTGGTATATCCGCGTGGGCTGGTCTTCAGGCGACTGGAATATCCGCGCCAACTTCGTTAACCTGACGCGGTGGAACTGGCGAGGAGGGAAGATGAAGATGCGCAGTGACGTATATGATGACTATCAGCAGGCATACAACACATCCTTTCATGCTTTTGCGCAGCTGCAGGTGACATATACATTCGGTTTCGGCAAGAAGGTCGAGCGTACCAACGAGCCTACGGTTTCGGGGTCAACGACTTCCGGCATTTTGCACTGACGCTTCGCAGCGGTCACTTGCCGGAAAAGCCGAGCACTCGTCTGTATACGGCAAGTGTCTGCCTGGCGATGTTGTCCCAGTCGTAAGGGGAGAGGTCATACACTCGCGGGGTTGCTGGCGAAGCCAGCCGCTCCGTGATTTTTTTTGCCAGCGTTGCGGTGTCGCCGACAGCGAAGAAGTCCTCCTCCTGGAGCTGGGCGATGCGGTTTGCGGGTATGTCGGAAGCCAGTACGTCGATGCCGTAGCTCATGGCTTCGAGCAGCGATATGGGAAGTCCCTCGTGTGAAGAAGGAAGCACGAAGAGGGCAGCATGGCTCATCAGCTGGTTGAGCTTCTTGCCCTTGATAAACCCGGTGAGGACAACGCCGTTCTTGTCGGCGAGGTCATGCAGCGACCTGCTGTATTCGTCCGGGTGGTCAGCCTCGCCGGCAATAACAAGTTTGCAGCCTTTCGGCGCGGCTGCGGCAAATGCGCGTATCAGGTCGTCAAAGCGTTTTTCGGGTACGAACCGCCCGAGAGTAACCACATATTTACGCGGCTCAATGCCGAGGCTGTCGATGTAGTCAGTGTTCGGGTCAATTTCCGGTTTTTCCACGCCGTTGTATATCAAGTCGGTGTCACGCCTGCCGTAAAGTGAAGCGAGCGCGTCGGCTATTGGACGGGATATGACAATGACGGCGTTTGAGAATTTCGCTCCCATACGCTCGCCGCATTTCAGCATTGTTTTGGCGAGCCGTCCCCATTTCTGCCGGTCATAGTCCGGTCCGTGGTTGGTAGTGACGACCTTCAGTCCGAGCATACGGGCGAAAGGAACCATCAGCGACGGGCCGACAGCATGTATGTGCAGTATGTCGGGATTCATGCGCCGCGCCTTGATAACGGCGAGGAATGTGTGCATTATAGCCTCGAGGCTCTTGCGTCTGGGCGCGAACACGTCCATGACCTTTACCCCCATGTAGCAACCGCTGCACTCGTCAGCCTCTTCTGCATAGCATGAGCGGCGCAGCACAGTCACGTCATGCCCTGCAGCCGCCATGCGCGGGTACAGGTGCTGGCAGTGAGTCTCTACGCCCCCCTGTATTCCCGGGATGCCGCGTGTGCCTGTCACTACTATCTTCATCTGTCTTCTTTTTCGGGTTGTGAGGGTGGAGTCAGTCTTTAGTATTGTTATCGAGGCGTTGCTGTACGCAGTCAATCAGCTTGATGGGCTTGCCGATAATTGACCGGAATTTGTTTTTTGCCACCCACATTGCGGGTTTCGCAATGTATTTCTTCATTACCGGTGCGGCTGTGCCTACCATCCAGCACTGTTTAGGACAATTTCGGACAAGTTCTCGGACTTCGTCAGCTTCCGGCGAGTTCCATATTTCCTTAAATGATTTCCCGCTGCGGATATTGCCCATGCTTCGTTTCCACTTTGACTCTTCCATGCCGTTGCAAGGGTAGACTTCACCCCAAGGGTCAATGAAGAAATTGACTGTTCCGGCTTCGCACGGCAGCAGCCTTTGCCCTCCGTTTACATAGTTGATGAGCCCCATGTTGAAATAAGCCCTGAACCAAGATTTGGGGTGTTTTTCCTTCATCTGCATCTCCATCAGCTTGCGGAAATTTTCCGAAACCTCATGCTTGTTGGTGATTACATTGTCATATTTGTGGAAATAAAAGGAGTTGTGGAATGCTGCGGTGGCAAATTCCATGTCGAGTTCCTTGGAAAGCTCATACAGGTCAAGCATGTCTGCCGAGTTGTGGTTGCTCACTGTTATTCCGAACCCGATGTCGGTAAGCCCCATGTCTTTCAGCGTATGGAGTATACGGACACCTTTTTCAAACCCTCCTTCGCGGCCTCGCAATTCATCATTTTTCTCCTTCAGACCTTCGATGCTGATTCGTATGCCGATATTGGGGAATTTTCGGGCGATTTCAATGACGCGATCTTCGTACCATCCGGATGTGGATATGACAATCCTTGGAGATTTTGTGTACATCACGCGGATGATGTCTTCCAGGTCTTCACGTACAAAAGGTTCGCCCCCGGTTATGTTGACAAACTTGAAATGAGGGAGCATCTCAAGGTCTTCCGGGCGTATTTCCTCTTCGGCCTTAGTCGGATTTTGCCAGATGTTACACATCTGGCATCGCATGGGACATCTATATGTAGTGATGATAGATATGTCAGTGGGGAGTTGGTTCATAATGCTCTGTATTGTACATTATGCAAAGTTACACAAATATCTGCAATTGCGGCGGGTTTCGGGGAAGTTTCTGCCTGTATTTTGGGGAAGCGGAGGCGAAAAGTGTGCAAAACAACAGATGCCGGGCATTGCCCGGCATCTGCATATATGGTTTGTAGACGGTTTCTTCAGTGCTGTGTCTTGCGGAAAATGCCGTTAGGCACTGCGGTCAGACGAACTTCGCAAAGTCTGTCTGTGACATGTCGCCGGTCTCCATGAATGTCTGGTGGAGTGCAAAGGCTGCACGCAGGTCGTGGTGGATGTGTCCGCCGTTCTTTGCCGCGAGCTTCAGGTAGTCCCACATCATCTCTTTGTACATGGGGTGTACGCAGTTTTCGATGATGGTTTCGGCACGCTGCATCGGGTCTTTTCCGCGCAGGTCGGCTACGCCCTGTTCGGTGGCGAGTATCTTGACGGAGTGCTCGGAGTGGTCGATGTGTGACGCCATGGGGACGATAGCTGAAATCTTGCCGCCCTTCTGTATTGAGGGGCAGGAGAAGATGCTCAGGTATGCGTTGCGTGAGAAGTCAGCGGAACCGCCGATGCCGTTCATCATCTTCGTGCCGAGGACGTGAGTGGAGTTTACGTTGCCGTAGATGTCGAATTCGAGCGCAGTGTTCATGGCGATGAGGCCGAGACGGCGCACAACTTCGGGGTGGTTGGAGATTTCACCGGGACGCATGAGTATCTTGTCGCGGAAGAAGTCGATGTTTTCCATGAAGTGGGACATCGCGTCGTCGGAGAATGTGAGTGCGCAGGTGCTTGCGAAGCTGCACTTGCCCTCCTCCATGAGGTGCATCACAGCGTCCTGGATAACCTCGGTGTACATCTCGAAGTGAGGCACGTGGGGGTTCTCGCCGAGGCCGTAGAGGACAGCGTTTGCCACGTTGCCCACGCCGGACTGTACAGGGAGGAACTCCTTGGGGAGTTTGCCGAGCTTCAGCTCTTCAGCGAGGAAGTTGCTGAGGTTGTCGCCGATGCGCTGAGAGATCTCGTCAGGCGCAGTGAAAGGCTTGATGCTCTCGGAGGCGTTTGAGGGAACGACACCGATGATTTTCTTGGGGTCGATCTTGACAACGGTAGAGCCGATGCGGTCGCTGGGCTTGTAGATAGGTATTTCGCGGCGGTGCGGGGGGTCCTGGAGCATGAAGTTGTCATGGAACCCGCGGAACGAAGTCTTGTAGTATGACGAGTACTCAATTATGATCTTCTTAGCCATCTGTGCGATGGTGGGGGTCATGCCGATGCCGGCACCGAGGATAACCTCGCCGTTTGGCGACATTTCAGTCACCTCGATGACAGCCACGTCGATGCCGCCGTAGAACCCATAGCGGAGGTTTTGCGAGAGGTGCGAGAGGTGGTCATCGAAATAGCTCATTCCGCCGTTGTTTGCCAGGGCGCGAGCGTCGCGCTGTGACTGGTAGGGTGTACGCTTTGCTATGCAGTTGGCGCGTGCGAGTTCGCCGTCAACGTGGTCGTTGGTTGAGGCTCCCGTATAGAGGTTGATTTTGAAGGGTTCTCCTTTCTCGTGGAAAGCCCGAGCGCGGTTGGCGAGGGCTACGCTTACAACTTTGGGAGTACCGGATGCAGTGAACCCGGAAAACCCGACCGTGTCGCCATTATTGATGTGACTGGCGGCCTCTTCGGCTGTAATAAAAGGGATGCTCATTTGTGACGTATAGATTTTAATGGTAATTTTGCACAAAAGTACAAATTCTATTCGACATACAAGTGGTATGAGGACATTTTTTTTGCCGAGAAACGATAAAAACTGCACTGCCGAGCTGAAAGTGCGCATAGAAACCTATGGTTGTCAGATGAATGTGGCGGATTCGGAGGTGGTCGCATCGATGATGTCGGTGGCCGGCTACGACCTCACAGAGGATGACAACGAGGCTTCGGCCGTGATGATAAATACATGCAGCATCCGTGACAACGCGGAGCAGAAAATCTACCACCGGCTGGCGTACTGGAATGCCCTGCGCCGCAAGTCGGGTCGCCGCATCATTATCGGCGTGGTTGGCTGCATGGCGGAGCGGCTGAAACGCCGCCTCGTGGAGGAGTATGGCGTTGACCTGGTTGCCGGGCCGGATGCCTACATGGAGATACCGCAACTTGTCGCTGCGGCAGAGGCGGGCGAGGAGGCTGTCAAAGTGGAGCTTTCGACCACGGAGACGTATCGCGACATCATCCCGCGCCGCATTGCCGGCGGGGTGTCCGGGTTCATATCCATCATGCGCGGCTGCAACAATTTCTGCACCTACTGCATAGTGCCGTACACACGCGGCCGAGAGCGCAGCCGCGAGCCGAAAAGCATACTGGCGGAACTCGCAGACTTGCGGTCACGCGGCTACCGCGAGGCGGTGCTGCTGGGTCAGAACGTGAACAGCTACCGCTACGAGGGGGGCGACGGCGAGACGGTCAATTTCCCGGCGTTGCTGGCTATGGTGGCGGAGGCGGCCCCGGATATGCGCATACGCTTCACCACATCGCACCCCAAGGATATGAGTGACGAGACGCTGCGAGTGATAGCCGCCCATGAGAACCTGGCGCGGCATATCCACCTGCCCGTGCAGAGCGGCAGCAACGCAGTGCTGAAAGCGATGAACCGCAAGTACACCCGCGAGTGGTATCTCGACCGTGTGGCAGCGATACGGCGCATACTCCCTGCAGCCGGCATATCGACTGACATGTTCACCGGCTTCTCGGGCGAGACGGAGGAGGATTTCGAGCAGACGTTGTCGTTGATGCGCGAGGTCGGCTTCGATTCTGCGTTTATGTTCAAGTATTCTGAACGCCCCGGCACTTACGCATCCAAGCACCTGCCGGACAACGTACCCGACGAGGTGAAGACGGAGCGGCTGAACCGTATGATTGCGCTTCAGAACGAGCTGTCGCTGGCATCCAACCGCCGTGATGTGGGGCATGAGTTTGATGTGTTGGTTGAGGGTGTGTCAAAGCGCAGCAGCGAGGAGCTGTTCGGACGCACGTCGCAGAACAAGGTAGTGGTCTTTGCTCGCGGCAACCGCAAGGCGGGCGACATGGTGCGTGTGCGCGTCACAGACGCTTCGTCGGCAACGCTGCGCGGCGAGGAGATAACCGATAGCGAGGGACTCTGATGAGGCTGGCAAGATACAAGGCCGAATACAAGTCGCTTTTCCGGCTCGGGCTTCCGGTGCTGGTTACGCAGGTGTGTGTCATCACGGTCAGCTTTGCCGACACGCTCATGGTCGGGGCATACGGACTCGACGAGCTTGCCGCCTCGGCATTCGTCAATTCGCTGTTCCTGGTGGTGCTTGTGATGCTGATGGGCTTTGCCGGCGGCATCACTCCGCTTATCGGGGCGTTGTTCAGCCGAGGAGAGGACTTCGCCATAGGCCATACGCTGCGGGCTTCGTTGAAGCTCAATTTCGTGATAGCCGCAGTGTTTACTGCGATTATGGGGGTGTTGTACTTTTTCGTAGACCGTATGGGGCAGCCTGAGGAGCTGCTGCCGCTGATACGCCCGTACTACCTCGTGGTGCTTGCCACGATTATCCCCTCTGCGATGTTCAATACTTGTCAGCAGACCGCCAACGGCACTACCGACACGGCCTCGCCGATGTGGGTGATACTCGGGGCTAACGTGATGAACATTATCGGCAACTATATTTTGATATTCGGCAAGTTCGGCATGCCGGAGCTGGGGCTGACGGGGGCTGGCATAAGCACGCTTGCCGCTCGTGTGGCTGCTGCGCTGGTCATGTTCGGCATAGTCTCGTGCAGCAGGCGCTATTCGCATTACCGGGATGGGCTGATGTCGTCAGAGCCCTGCGGCAAACGTATGCGCACGGTTTGGCACACTTCCTATCCGGTGATGTTCCAGTCGGGAGTGGAATGTCTGTTGTGGTCTATGGGCGCAGTGGTTTGCGGTTGGTTTGACAAAGTACAGCTCGCCGCCTATCAGGTGGTCAACACGATAGGCCAGCTCGGGTTCATGATATACATGAGCTTTGGCGTGGCGGTGTCCGTTCGCGTGGCAAACAGCATGGGGCGCAACGACATAGCCGGCATCCGCCATACTGCGGCTGCCGGACTTCACATCACGTTGACACTCGCCACCATCGCGTCGGCGGTGTTCTTCCTGTTCGGCGGCGAGATGATAGGGCTGTTCAACGACAGCGGTGACGTTATAGCCTCCGGTGGCGCGTTGATAGTGCCGCTGATACTCTACCAGTATTGCGATGCGATACAGCTGACGTATGCCAACGCGCAGCGCGGCACTGCCGAGGCGCGTCCGCTGATGTGGGCGGGGATAATCAGCTACCTTCTCATCGGCATACCGGTGATGCTGCTGCTTGCTGTGACATTCGGCATGGGCAACGTAGGCGTGTATTACAGTTTCTCGGTGGCGTTGCTGAGTGCGTCGTTGTTGTTGCGCTACTGGTTTGGCAGGACGCTGCGGCAGCATGAGGCTCGCCTTGTCGGTGTTGCGGCTTGAGGTAACAGGTTGTGTTTCAGCGTGCTGTATACATTGTTGACAGTTAAGACACTTTAAGACGGAAAATTATGCCTTGTCATCGAAAACTTCTTACTTTGCAGTCTTAACTTATCACTGACAGTATGGGCAAAATCATAGCGATAGCCAACCAGAAAGGAGGTGTAGGCAAGACTACAACAGCGTTCAACCTGGGCTCTTGCCTGGCCGCAGAGGGCAAGAAGGTGCTGCTGGTTGACGCAGACCCGCAGGCAAACGCCACTTCGGGCATGGGCATAGACCCTGCATCGTCAGAGGCGTCAATATACGAGTGCCTTGTTGACGACTATCCTGTCGCGGCTACTGCGCAGCCTACCTGTGTCGAGGGGCTTAAGATAGTAGCCTCGCGCATTGACCTGGTAGGGGCAGAGGTGGAACTGATGCAGCGTCGTGAGCGAGAGCGCATTCTGGAGAAGATACTCGCTCCGGTGCGTGATGACTATGACTTTATACTGATAGACTGCAGCCCCTCGCTTGGCCTTATCACCGTCAATGCGCTTACTGCCGCAGACTCGGTGATAATCCCCGTACAGGCGGAATATTTTGCGCTTGAGGGCATCTCGCAGTTGCTCAACACTATACGCATCATCAAGTCGCGCCTTAGCCCGAAGTTGGAAATCGAGGGCTTCCTGCTGACGATGTACGACGCCCGCCTGCGCCTCGCCAACCAGATATATGAGGAGCTCAAAGGGCATTTCGGAGAGATGGTGTTCAACACGGTTATACCGCGCAACATCAAGCTGTCGGAATCGCCAAGCCACGGTCTGCCTATCATCCTCTATGATGCTGACAGCCGTGGGTCGATAGCTTATACACAGCTGGCTCGTGAGCTGATGGTGCGCAACAAGAACAAGCGGCAGGCCATCGGTGACAAAAACAAACAGACAGGCAAATGAACAAGCAGAAACGCAATGCCCTGGGACGCGGCCTTGACTCGCTCATCTCAATGGGCGAGATACGTACCGACGGGTCAACAGCCATAAGCGAGATCGAAATCTCGCGCATATCGCCCAATCCCGACCAGCCGCGCACTACTTTCAGCGAGGAGTCCCTGCGTGAATTGGCCGACAGTATACGCGAGCTGGGCATCATTCAGCCGCTGTCGCTGCGCAAGGTGAACGACAGCGAGTACCAGATCATCGCCGGCGAGCGGCGGTGGCGTGCCGCTCGCATGGCCGGGCTGACATCCGTGCCGGCGTATGTGCGTACAGCCTCCGACCTCGAGATCACCGAGATGGCTCTCATCGAGAACATCCAGCGCGAAGACCTGAATGCCATTGAAATCGCCCTCGCGTTCAACAAGCTGATCGAGACATACCATCTGACGCAGGAGCGGCTGTCGGAGCGTCTCGGCAAGAACCGTGCGACCATATCCAACCATCTGCGGCTGCTGAAGCTGCCGGCGGAGATACAGCTCGGGCTGCGTGACCGCCGCCTCGACATGGGGCACGCTCGCGCACTCCTCTCCGTTGCAGACCCCAAGATGCAGCTCAAGCTGTACAACCATATCCTGCGCGAGGGGCTGTCCGTGCGCCGTGTGGAGGAACTCGCCAAGGAGATGAACGAGGCTATGGAGCGCGGTGAGAAGCCCGACCTGAAGAAGAGCAAGGCTGCCAATGAAAACGCCTCACGCGAATATGACTTCTTCCGCCGCGAACTGGAGAAAGTCTTCCCCACGCCCGTGAAGTTCAGCCGCAAGGCCGACGGCAAGGGGAGCATCACCCTCAAGTTTGACAACGACGACGAGCTGCAGCGGCTCGTGCAAATGTTTGAGCGACTGAAATGACGGATACGGGGAGCGGCAACAGGACAAGGTCAATGACACGTTGGCAACGCATCGCGGTGTCGTTGCTGTGTGTTGTCATGCTTTTTCCCCACGAACTGTGTGCCGCTGTCGCCAATTCCTATGCCGCGCAGTCGCCAGAGACGGAGTCTTCTGAGGTAAACTTGACCACTAACCCGATAGACGAGTTGCCCGATGCTGCCGCAAATACAGAGGCGCAGGATTCGGTGCTGAATGTGGTGGTGGACGAAAATTCCCCATACGGGCTGGACGGGAAAATACCGTTCAACCCGGAGCCGAACCGAGCCGTGTGGCTGTCGGCTCTGCTGCCCGGGCTGGGACAGATATACAACCGCCGTTATTGGAAACTCCCTATTATCGTCGGCGGCTTCATGGGGCTGGGATATGCCACGTCATGGAACAACAACCAGTTTCAGGACTACAGCCAGGCGTACCGCGACCTGCTCGACGCAGACCCGACAACAAACAGCTACATGAACTTCTTCCCGCCGAACACTTCGGAGGCCGACCTTGACCAGACATGGCTGACGCAGACCATGAAGAGCCGCAAGGACTATTACCGCCGCAACCGCGACCTGTGCATCATTTGCCTCGTAGGACTGTACCTGCTCTGTATGGTCGATGCATACGTCGATGCCTCGCTTGCGCATTTCGATATTTCCCCCTCGCTGTCTATGGATCTGCAGCCGGCGATGATGCTTACCCCGGACCGCAATGTCGCTGTGGGGCTGAACTGGGCGTTCAATTTTTGAGCCTTAAAGGCAAAGCATACCCGACTGCCTCCGGGAATGGGGCAGGACATGATAGAAACGAGTGTTTAACGACGAGTCCGGCCGTTGCCGCCGTCTGCGCGGTAGCTGCCCGTGTGCATCAGAATATGCGCACGATGGTCTCACAAAAACGACTAAGCATGAAAAAAGGATTGCTGATACTGGCGGCAGCGGCTGCGATGCTGTTTGCGGGTCCGGCACAGGCACAGAAAAAGTCGAGCGTGCTCGACATAAAGCAGAGCATCACGGACGATGCGATAGTGTTCCCCGAAAGCTTCGAGGCTGACACACAGGCGATGCTCGAAGGGTGGTACATGAAGAACTATACCGCAACGGACGACCGGTACCGCACCTCGCCGGATGTCAATGTGAGCGACGAGGTTATTATCGAGCGGCTAAAGAACATCCCCTCGGTCATAGAGATGCCGTTCAATCAGGTGGTGCGCAAATACATAGACCGCTACACCAAGAACGGACGCAAGCTCGTAACTGTGTGTCTCGGGCTCGGCAACTATTACCTGCCCATAATTGAGCAGGCTCTCGAGGCGGAAGGGTTGCCGCTGGAGCTGAAATACCTCCCCATGATAGAGTCGGCGTTCAACCCCAACGCCGTCTCGCGTGCCGGCGCGACAGGACTGTGGCAGTTCATGCTCTCTGCCGCCAAGGGCTATGACATGGAGGTGTCCTCTCTCGTCGATGAACGCCGCGACCCATTTGAGTCGTCCAAGAAAGGCGCAAAGCTGCTCAAGGACCTGTACAACACATACGGCAAATGGGATCTCGCCATTGCTGCATACAACTGCGGCCCGGGCAATGTCAACAAAGCGATACGCCGTGCCGGGGGAGACCCTGCGCAGCACGACTTCTGGTCTATCTACAACTATCTCCCGAAAGAGACACGCGGATATTTCCCGATGTTCATCGCCGCAAACTACATCATGACATATTACCAGGACCACAACATAAGCCCGGTAGTGCCTACAAAGCCGTTGGTGACGGACACAGTGGCTGTCAACACGCGCATTAACCTGAACCAGATTTCACATGTTCTCGACATACCAATGGACGAGCTGCGACTGCTCAACCCGCAGTTCCGTGCCGATGTTATTCCCGGCAACAGTCAGCGCCGGTATATGCTGATACTTCCCTCGCGCCAGATTTCAGCATACATAATGAGTGAACAGGAAATAATGAACTATGACGCAGCCAAATATGCTCGCCGGGCAGTGGCTGACCCCGGTTCATTGCCTAAGGAAACAGACCTCGCTGACAACGGCTCGCCTGACCAAGCCCCGGCAGAACAGCCAGCCAATGTGAATGACGACCTGCTCGCCATGGAGCCGGAAAACAATGATACCGACGATGATTACCGCAAGATGCGCGAGACCTCGCAGCGCAAGGAGCAGGAAGCCCGTCAGCGTCACCAGTCAGCGCAGACACCGCCGCCGGCGACTACCAATGCCGCTGGGCAGACCATCCATAAGGTCGCTGCTGGCGAATCGCTGCAGTCTATCGCAGAGATGTACCAGATTTCGCAAGACCAGCTGAAGCTGTGGAACAACCTCAAGCGCAACAGCGTGCGTGTGGGGCAGCAGCTAATAGTAAGAACAAATACGTCTGTTTCGTCGGGCAATTCTCGCCAACGCAGCCAGTCCAAGTCTGTTTCGTCGTCAGGCAATGCGCAGACAGCACCCTCGCCGGCGGCGAAGCCGGCTCGCAAGAGCCAGCAGTCAACTTCCGCAACAGCGACATCATCTGCAGGCAAGAGCAAAAAGGCTGATGCCGCAGCTGTTGACAGCGGCAAGTCCAAGGTGAAGAAGAACAACAAGAAGAACTCAACGGAAACCGCTTCGACCAGCAAGAAGGACAAGAAAACCCGGAACAAGAAGAAAGCGGCTCAAGCCAAGCCCACAACGCATGAAGTGAAGAACGGCGAGAGTCTCGAGAAGATTGCCAAGCGTCACGGCGTGACTGTCGATGAACTGCGCAAGGCAAACAAGCTCAAGGGCGACGTGATACATGCCGGCGACGACCTGAAGATTCCCAGCAAGTCGAAATCTGCCAAGGCTACAAAGTCGAACAAGAAGGGCGCAAAGGCTGACAAGGCTTCCAAGTCCTCGAAATCATCCAAGTCTTCGGGCAAGTCCAAGAAATCCGGCAAGTCCAAGAAAAAGAAAAAATAAGCACCTATTGCTCGCAGGGGATGTCGGCGCACTGCATTGCGGTGAGCGGCATCCCCTGCCTGTATAATCGATTCTGACTATGGAATTTGACGATGATTACCTCGAGCGCGACCGCTGCTACCGGGCGAACATCCTCGGTGGCGACAACTATGATGACGGATGCGATGACGGTTTTCGTGATTATGGTGACATGGAGGAGCAGGGCTATGACGCGGTAGCCGATGACGACGTGTACGACTCTGTCCCGCGAGGCGGGTATCGGCCGAATGTGTTCGGCAACAGCCGCTATAACGAGGAGGAAGATGAGGAAACCGTTGCAATGCAGCAGCGAGTGTGGCGCGACTACCACGTCCTCGGATATGCCGAGGACGACGGCGATGACCGCGACGCCGAGCCACACGCCAGCCGCAGGGAAAGCCAGGTGCAGCCATCGCAAATAGCCGTTCAGCAGATGTCGCAGAAATACCGCGAGGCGTATGCCAAGAGAGCAGAAGAGCAGGAAGCCGCGAGGATAATCCGCACAAACCGCGCTGTCTGCATCGCAGCCGCAGCGGCCGTACTCATCTCCTTGCTCCTGATTTTACTGTGAAAAATCCTAAACTTAGTTGTCAGAATGGGTAGCCTATGGCGAGGTGGAAAGCGAAGGCGTTCTTGAAGGGGATGTTGAAGTAGTGCGCCGAGCCGTTGTCATACGGCACGTGCAGCCCGTATCCCAGGTCGCCGCGCACGACTATCATGCCGAGGTCCAAGCGCAGCCCCAGCCCGGTGCCGAGGGCGATGTCGCGTAGGAATGTGCTGGCTTTCAGATGTCCGCCGGGGCGGTCGCGGTCGTCTTTCAGCAGCCAGATGTTGCCGGCATCCACAAACAGCGCACCCCGGAATATGCTGAACAGCGGGAAACGGTATTCCACGTTTGCCTCAAACTTGAACGTACCTGTCTGGTCGAAATATCCGTTGACCATTTCCGAGGGGGCGCGGTAGCTGCCCGGGCCTACGGAGCGGACGGTGAAGGCGCGTATGGAGTTTGCGCCGCCGGTGTAGAACTGATGCGAGTACGGCACTTCGGACGAGTTGTCGTAGGCGTGTTCCGCCCCCACAAACACTCGCGACACGAGCCAGTGGTCGGTGTGGCGTATCAGCCGGCGTGTGTAGACCACCTGAAACTCCCCCTTGACGAATTGCGAGAAGCGTGTGCCGAACAGTTTCTTCTCCCCCTTGACACCGCACAGGCTCCATAGTCCGGAGAATATGTTGCCGGCTTCGGTCACTTGCGCCTGTATGTTGATGCCGTTGATGCGCTCGCGCTCGAAAAAGCGGTCGTAGGTGTACTTGTAGTTCATCATCGGTATGAACTGGTTCTGGAAGCTTAGCGCTATTGCCGGGTTTTGCGCCATTGTGTTGTCGAAATCCTCGGTGGTGGAGAGCAGCTTTGTGTAGCTGAGCTCAAAGGGGGTGAAACTGTTCTGTACGTGGCGCGAGTGCCGCCATTCATATTTTATGCCCAGGTCGAACTGCGCCATTTTGAAGTATTTCGGGCGGTTGAGGATGCTTGCGCCGAGGGATATCGTGGTCCAGTTGAGTTCGCGCCGTGACCGCCGGATGAAGTCTGGGGCGAGCAGACGCGGAAATGCCAGCGAGGTGTTGAGGCCGAACTCGTAGCTGTTGAATACCGAGGAGCGGTTCTTGCCTGTCTGCCACTCATAGTCGGCGTTGAAGCTGACGGAGAACTTCTCGCCTCCGCCGAACAGGTTGTTGTGCGAAATGTCGAGTACAAGTCCCGGGCCGATGTAGCTGTTGGACTTGGAGGTGGCGTTCACCTCGAGCGAGGCTTCGAGCGGGCGGTCCATCTTGCAGGTTATCGCCACGTCGAGCGTCGGGTTGTCGCCGGTGTCTACGGGTACGGGCTGGATTGTGATGTTGCTGAATATGCCGAGGCGTGCGAGACGTGTCTGCGTGCGGTCCATGTCGCGTACGGAGAACACTTTCCCCTTGCGGAACGAGATGCACGACGGCACCATGTTGGGGCGCAAGCGTGCAGGGCGCATCACCACGAGTTCGCCGCGTTCTGTCTGCAGCGTGTCCGGCACGCCTGGGTGCTTCTTGCTGCTGCGTTGCACCACGGTTGTGACCTTGCCGGTGCGGAAACGCTTCATGGCGATGTCAGGCGTATTGTCTGCCATCTTCATTTTCAGCGCGATGCGGTGCGGGCGTATAGAGCTGTCGGCGAGAAACTCAATGTATTCGGGGCGGAAATAGTAGTAGCCACGGTTGCGGAGGTTGTTGGTCAGGCGTGTGCGTACAGCCTCGAGACTGTCGGTGCAGAAACGCTCGCCGGCGACGAGATACGGGTTCTTGCGTGCCAGCGAGTCGATGAAATGGTTGAGGAAGCTGTTGTCCTCGAGGTAGATGATAGAGTCTATGAGGTACGGCTCGTTGACCTGCACCGAATAGTTTATGCGTGCTTTCTTCTTGTTGCGCTTGTCGTATTGCAGCTCGTATGAAGCTGACGAGCCGAAGTAGCCGTTGTTGTCGAGTATGTCCTCGATCATCTTGACCCTCACCTCCGGGCGCACGTCGCTGACGAGTACGGGCTGCGCCACGAGGCGGTCGTACAGCCATTTTTTCAGCCCGGTGGCAGAATCGTTCCAGTTGTTGTACACCCACAGCCCGATAGGGAAGGGTGTGCGGGCGTAAGGCGACATGAACGGCATCGGGTTGTTGGGCTTGACGTTGACGACCTCTTTGATGTTTGACTCCATCTCCGAGGGGAGCTTGACCCCTTGCGGCGGCTTGATGCTGAACGAGTTTACGCCTGTGTATAGAGTCTCGTTGCTGTCGAGTCGTTTGGTGGTCGAACAGGAGCAAACCGCCGCAATCACGAACAGGGCGGTCAGCAGCAGGGGCAGCATCAGCCCATGGCTATATATTCGGTGACGGTTCATTCGCTTTGAGTTTTTGGGTCTGGTATGGTGTCTGCAGGCGCGTCTGCGGGTGCATCAGCGGCTTGGACGGTTGAGTCGTTATCGGCTTTGGGCTTGCGCTTGCCCCAGCGTATGCGGAAGAACCGCTTCAGGTCACTCATCTTGCGCTTCATGACAAAGCCGACGCCCATTTCGGAAACTTCGCCCTCGAGTATGCTCTCGAAATCGTTGTGGCGGAACAGCTTGACGAGCATCGACATGTTGTTGGTCTGCTTGAGCATGTACTCGAAAGCCACGTCGCTCAGCAGGTTTTGCGAGAAGTTCTCGTCGGCAGAGGCATCGGTCGAATAGTTTCCGCCCACAACGATTTTGAAACGGTTGTTGAACAGCGACTTGGAAACCTGGTATGAGTAGCTCATCGTCTGGTGGTTCTCGCCGTTGCGTGTCTGGTCATACTGGTTTACGCCGAAGCTCAGGTCAACGCCGCGTATGTTGTTGGCCGCCCAGGAGTTGATTTGCGAGGTGAGGAACGAGTAGAGGGCCGACTGCGCCAGGTTGTTGCTGTTGGTCTTGGTATTCGGGCCGGTGTACTGTCCGTACAGTATCATGTTCATGGCCTGTGTGGAGCGTTGCTCCGGGGTCATGGACTGCAGTTCGTTCTCGATGGTCATGTCGCCCTCCGCGTCGAGGTCAAATGCGACCTTGGGATTTTCAAGCGTGTTGGTGACGGCAAGCGACACGTTGAAGTTGACGAGGCGCGAGTTGCCGTTGTCCGACACGTTTACCTTCATGTCGTCATACGCATTGATGTACAGTATCGGGTTGAGCATCGGGCCGCTCCATTGTATGTATGAGCCTTCGCGCAGGGTGAACATCTTTTCGCCCACCACAGGGAGGGTGTACCGGGCGTAACCGTCGCCGAGCATCAGCTGGCCGGTCAGGCGTATGTCGCCCATGTAGTTCTGGAAATAGTTGATTGTCCCCGAGGGTGAAATCTGCACACGGTTTGAGCCGGTGGGGGCGAGGTTGACGGTGACACGGGTGCCTGGCGATACGGTCAGCCCGGCGCGTATGCGTATGTTCATCGACGACTCGGCTATTGAGTCCTGCTTGACGGCGGTGGTGTCGGCGAAGTTGACGAATTTCACCACGTCTGACTGTGTCTGCTGTGCCAGCGCAGTCTGCGAGTCTGCCAGCGTATAGTAAATGTCGCTGGTGTTGAGGACTGTAAGGTTGCCGTTCACGTCGAGGCGCGAGAGCGGTCCTTTGACCGTCGCGCCGAGGTTCATGAACAGCTTGCCGTACAGGTCGGCGCGTGAACGGCGGTCGTTGTTGACCAGCTGGAAGTTGGAGGCTTGTGTGGAGAGGTCTACGCTGATGTCGGCAATGTTGGAGGCATCGACATGCCCGTCCAGTGTCAGCGGGTTGTCGTTCTGGCCGTGTATGTCGAAGTCGCGGAAATAGACCACGTTGTCAGTCACCTCGATAGGCGACGAGCCGAAGCGCAGGTCAGATTTCATCATCGTGATGTTGACGGCGGCATCCTGAAATGCAATGTGGCCGTTCAGTCGCGGTGAGGTGAAATCGCCGTTCATTTCCATCTGTCCGTTCAGGAAGCCCTTCATCTGCGCAACGTCCCTGCCGAGGAACGGGTTAATGAGCGACAGCGGCAGCTGTGTCAGGATCAGGTCAAACTTGTTGGGGTTGTCAGGCGAGGGCTCTTTGCGGACTATGCCGTCGAGGGTCATGACACTCTTCTCGTCGATGATGAGCAAAGTCTGGGCGCGGGTGTCGCCGTTCAGGTCGAGGTCAGCGTTGAAGCCGAGTGAGAAGTCGCCTGTTTTCTGCCGGTCGTACTCAAATCCGGTCACATCCATGCGCCCCTCGCCGGCAAACTGGTTGTCGCGGTATTTCAGCTTCACGTCAGCGTCGATGGTCGCCTTTAGCGGCGGCGCGGTGACGGCGAGGTTGAGGAAGTCCTGCACATGGATGTTCTTCATGTTGAGGTGCAGCGAGTTGCGTCCGTCGTCATCGTCATGCGTGTGTATTAGTATGCTGCTCTCGAGGCTCTGCGCGGTCAGGTTGGCATCCACGCGCTTTTCCGCCTCGTAGTAGTCGATGTGGTTGTCGGCATTGAATGTCCACGGCATGTAGGCGATTGTCGCCTTGAGCGGCGTGAAGTGCAGCGTCATGACCGAGTCCATCATCGCGGCGGTGAAACCGAGGCGGTAGCCCGTCGCTCCGTTGCTGTTGCGCTGGTTGAGCGACACTGACATGCGGTTGCCGCCCACATAGCCGTTCACGTTGACCGAAGCGAACTCTGGCATGTTCTTGGGCGTGTTGCCGATATGCGTGCGGTAGTCGAGCAGCGAGCCTCGCTGGCTGAGCCGCAGCGTTACGGTGTCGAGTTTAATCGACTCGGTGGCTATGTTTCGCACGCCGATGTCGCCGCGCAGCAGCGAGTCGGCGTTGCACAGGTTCATGTATACAGTGTCTACGGATATGCCCTGCGGATGCAGCAGACGCCCGAGTATGCCGCGAGGCCCGGCGTTCAGGTGCAGGTTGAAATCGGGCATGTCTTTCTGTATGACTGCCATGTCGATGTTTTTGACCGCTATCTGCTTCTGTACGGCGGCAGCCACGGCGGCAAACTTGTCCGTAAGGGACTTCAGCCCCGTCGGGCTTGTGAAGTCCATTGAAACGCCGTCTGTGTCGAGGCGGCAGTCTACGAAATTCTCTGTCGCGGCGAGAGTGGCGGACACGCCCGCGGGCAGGTGTATGTACTGGTCGGGCATGTTCCAGTCGATGTTGTCAGCCCGCAGTGTCAGGTCATACAGCCAGCGTTCCGGGTTGGCTGTGCCTTGCAGGTAGATGTCGCCGTTGCCGTTTGACATCGTTTCGCTCAGCCCGAGAGCCTGGAGGTCGAGATGGGCTATATTTGCGTGTATGTCGGCGGTGTAAGTGCCGCTGTTGTCAACGCTGCCCGAGCCGTTGACGTACAGCCGCGCATCCGGGTCGCTGCTGTTAATGTCAATGTTGAACACCCCGTCGCGTAGGGCGACCGTGCCGCCGATGCCGGAGTAGGAGTGCCCTCCGTAGTCAGCCCGCGTCACGTTGAGGGTGATGTCTGTCGCTGCCGAGGGGCGCGAGGGGTTGAAGCCGTTGCCGGTCGCGGAGAGCGTTGCTGTGACAGTACCCACCCCGAGCGAGGGCATGATGTCGCCCACGCTCAGCCCGCGTATGTCCACGTTGGCGGTATACCGCTCTGCCGACAGGCTTACGCGCCCGCCGGCTGTCACGTCACCGGCGCTCGACCTCATGTCAAAGTCGGCAGCGTACGTTTTGCCGTCAATCTGTGCCGTGCCGCTCACGTCAAACGCCGGTATGCACACGTCCTTGACTCCGGAGAGCCGCTGTGCCACGGCAGGGGAAACCAGCGACGCGCGGAAATCAACGTTGCCGCGCATCCTGTCGGGCTTTAGCGGGTTGACCACATTGCCGTGTGCCCGCAGCGACAGTATGCCTGGCAGCTGCGCATCGAGCATCCCGACACGCAGTGAAGCCAATGTGCCGGAAGCGTCGAGCGTCAGCAGCAGGTTGCGTGCCGGCGAGAGCATGCTTGTGTATTCGCCCAGCGAGGGCATGAACATACGCAGGTCGGCAAAGCCGATGTTCCCTTTCGCCTCGACGCTCATTGCCGCATTGGGCTTCATCTCCATTAGTGCAAAGGGGATGCTCGCTGTGGCAAGCAGCGTGGTGTTCGGGGTGCGCAGCTGAAGGTCTTGCATGCTCATGCCGACGGAGTCTATCATGAACACGCCGCTGCCGCCGAGCAGCTGAAGCCCGCAACGCTCACGCGCCATAAGCCGTGAGATGGGGACGCGCAGTGTCGAAGCCTGGTTGTAGAAATCATGCAGCGATACACACACACCGCTAAGTGACAGGTAGTTGGCATCAAATCCTGGCATCGGTTTTGCACCCGCTATGCCGTACAGCACGTCGAAACCATCGAGAGAGATGCTGTCCGCCTGTATCGTCATAGGCGGCGACGGCGGCGAAACGGTGTCTATGGGTGCAGGGTGTGTGCGTATGTATTCCGCCGTAGGCGTGAGGTATGTAAACGCACCCTTGTCCGCTCCGAGGTATTTTGCCTTTATGTCGTTGGTACCCAAATCAATGGACGCATCCTTGAGAGTCAGCGTCTGCGAGCGGAAACTCAGCGTGTCTATAGTCGGCAGCATCGACATGGCGAATGACACGTTCTCGAGCTGCAAGTCGCCGGCCTTGATTTTGAACGGCGTTGACGCGGCAGTGCTGTCGGGAGGCGTGATTTTCTTCTTCCACACGTCCATGTACAGCCGCACGTCGGCATCGCGCAGCCGCGCACGGTTCAGGTCGAGTGACATGGTTTTCAGGTCAAACGAGCTGCGCCCGTCCACATCGAGCAGTCCCGCGTCAACGGTCATGATGAGCGACGAGTCTGCCGAGACCATGCGGTAATACCCCTCCTTGAGGCGCAGCCCCTTGAGGCGTATGTCCTTGTCAAGCAGCGGGCGTAGCCGCACGTCGGCAATGACGGTCTTGGCACGCACCATCGTGTCGCCCCCGGCATCTATCACAAGCACGTCGTCGAGGGCCACGTCCAGCGGGAATGACAGCCCGAACCTGCCGATGGAAATCTGCATGCCTGTTGCATCAGAAGCCACGCGGCAAGCCGCGTCCTTCAGCACCGACTGAATAGGCGGCAGGTATATCAGCACCGGCAGCAGGAGTATGAAAATGACTATGCCCAGCAGTATTTTCAGCGGTATGCGCAGCCACGGCTGACGTATCAGGTGACGCTTGCCGCGCTTCTTGGCACGGCGCGGCTCGGTTGCTGCTGTTTCGGCATCAACCGTCTGCTCGTCTGTATGTTGTCCTTGCGTATCGTTCACGTGCGGAGGTTCATTTGTTGTATTTCAGGCGCGAGGCAAACGCCCGTACCAGCGCAGCAGCCGCTGCCACGCCGGCAATGTCGGCTGTGAAGTCCAGCCAGTCGCCGCTGCGCCCCAGGTGCATGCATTGTTGCAGCACCTCGGTCAGCCCGCCCAAAGCAATGCTCGCACCGGCTGCCACGGCAAGATGCCCGCGCCGCGACTTCAGCCCGCGCCGGCAGCGGTCGATGATGACAGCCAGTGTCAGCGACATGAACATCACGGCGTGCACGGCCTTGTCCTGATGCGGGAACAACTGCAGATCACTGTCGCCAATAGGCTCTGGGGCGAGCGTCAGCCACAGTATGGCAGCGGCTATGATTGCCGTTGCCGTGTACGGGGGCATGCCGCTCCACAACCTGCTGATTCTACTGCTCACTGCTTGGTAGGCTTAGGTATGCAAATTTAGGCATTTTTGCTGTCTTGTGCAACAACCTGCACCAATTCAACGCATTTCCCGCGCCCATGGTTGACTCTCCGCTCCCACGTTTGATGATATGCCGACATTGAATTGGACGTAGGAATGTTATGGGGATGACGTCCAATGTCTTTCACATAGTTGCATTTTCTGACCGAATCGGTTAGAAAATCGGTCTGATTGCTCTGATATTATGCAGCGACACCTGCGCGGCATTGCCGTACAGGTGTCAAAGGTGTCTTTACGCCGCTGTGGCGGCTGTCCGTTTCCTTACTTGCGGATACCCAGCTCGGGTACTGCGATGATAGCGCGGTAACGGTTGATGTCCTTGCGGATCAGGTAGTCGAGCAGTGAACGGCGCTGGCCTACCAGTGCCTTCAGCGAGCGGGCAGTGGCGAAGTCCTTGTGGTTCTCCTTCAGGTGCTCGGTGAGGTGCTTGATGCGGAATGAGAAGAGCGCGATCTGAGCCTCGGGGCTGCCTGTGTCTGTTTTCTTGTGGAAATATCCGTACTTCTCGAAGATTTCCTCTTTCTGTTCTTTTGAAAGATGCATGGTTGAGAGTTTTGAGTGTTAGTTATATGTGTACCTTTATTCAAAAGGGGGCAGGGCTGTCCTCTCATTGACGGCCGTCCCTTTCGTCTAAAAGCGGTGCAAAGTTACGCAATAATCTTCATACACGCAAATCCCCTGCGCAAACGTATGATTTTTAAGCCGCTTATGCCAGTTGTTGCGGAAAATCGGGAGTGAAATTATTGCCGGTGTCGGCAAAAATGCCTAACTTTGCGCCGACAATTTGTAACCGCTGGTATCGCCGACCGATATTAAGTTGCAAATCAACCTTTTAACTATATATTAAAATGGATTTAATCAAAGTAGTGGAAGAGGCTTTTGCCACTCCCAAAAAGGAAATCCCCTCTTTCGGCCCCGGCGACACCATCACTGTCGCTTACCGTATCAAGGAGGGTAACAAGGAGCGTATCCAGCAGTTCCGCGGAGTAGTCATCCGCATCAACGGACACCTCGAGAAGAAACGCTTCACTGTCCGCAAAATCTCTGACGGCATCGGCGTTGAACGTATCTTCCCCCTGGAGTCTCCGTTCATCGAGTCTATCGTCGTAAACAAGTACGGCAAGGTGCGCCGCGCCAAACTGTACTACCTGCGCGGACTCACCGGCAAGAAGGCTCGCATCAAGGAGCGTCGCGTCGTGAAGAAAGAGGACTAATCTCCTCTTGTCAAAGCAAACCGTACACAGACCGCCGGAAGCGCACCGTTCAGCGTGTGTCCGGCGGTCTGTATTTGCCGGCTGCTTCGAGTGCAGCTGCGGCAAAAAAGCGGCTCTGCCGCATGACCAGAAACGCTCGCCACAGCGTTATACTGACAAGCACCACACATTTCACAGGTAAATAATCTTGAAGTAAATTATGAAGACAAACTGTTCAGCAAAACATCCGCAGAAGGCTATGCTCATGATTCTCGACGGCTTCGGCCTGGGCGACCATGGTAAGGATGACGCAATCTTCTGCACCCCGACACCGAACATCGACGCTCTCAACGCCAAGTACCCGCATTCGCAGCTCCTCGCTTGCGGCGAGGACGTCGGCCTGCCAGCCGGCCAGATGGGCAACTCCGAGGTCGGACACCTAAACATCGGTGCAGGACGCATAGTGCCGCAAGACCTCATGAAGATAAACCGCGCCATCGCGGACAAGTCGATTCTCGACAACCCGGAGATAAAGGACGCATTTGAGTATGCACGCGAGCACAATGTGCCGGTGCATCTGATGGGACTCACCTCCACCGGCGGCGTGCACTCATCGTTTGACCACCTCTTCGCCCTCTGCGACATCGCAAAGCACTACGGCATCGACAACCTGTACATACACTGCTTCACCGACGGACGCGACACCGACCCAAAGAGCGGAGCGGGTTTCCTGCGCGACCTGCAACAGCATTGCGCCGCTTCAGCCGGAGTAATCGCATCTGTGATAGGACGGTACTACGCCATGGACCGTGACAACCGCTGGGAGCGCATCAAGCTGGCTTACGACATGCTCACACGCGGCGAAGGGCTTAAGACCGACGATGTGGTCAAAGCAGTGACCGACTCTTACGAAAAGGACGTGACCGACGAGTTCCTCACCCCGATAGTCAATAGCGCCGTAGACGGACGCATCCTCCCGGGGCACATCGTGATATTCTTCAACTACCGCAACGACCGCGCACGCGAAATCACCATTGCGCTGACACAGCACCCCATCGGCGGCATGACACCTGTCGAGGGGCTGCGCTACTACTGCATGACGCCGTATGACGACTCGTTCAAGGGCGTGCATATCCTCTTCCCGAAAGAGGTCGTCCCCAACACGCTTGCCGAATACCTCTCTTCGCACGGCTTGAGCCAGCTCCACATCGCCGAGACCGAGAAGTATGCACATGTCACCTTCTTTTTCAACGGAGGCCGTGAAGAGCCTTTTGCCGGCGAAGATCGCATACTCGTGCCCTCGCCCAAAGTGCAGACATACGACCTGAAGCCCGAGATGAGCGCGTATGAGGTGACTGTCCGCCTCGTGGACGCTATCTGCTCGGAAAAGTATGACTTCATCGTCGTCAACTTTGCCAACGGCGACATGGTAGGCCATACCGGCGTATATGACGCGATAGAGAAGGCGGTCGGCACACTCGACTTATGTG
>URTA01000028.1 GCA_900550645.1 uncultured Porphyromonadaceae bacterium | reverse complement strand
TGGAATCAGCCCTTTTTTCTCGCCAACTCTCCGAAAAGTTTAGCGGACACCAATAATTTTCATCACGGGAATTTCGGTGTTCCGAAATTTCGGATTTTTCGGATGCAAAAAGGGAGTGTGCCAAGGCGGCACACTCCCTTTGTCGGTTATGGGTATGTCGGTGTTATTTCACCATCACTTTGTAGCGGTGTGAGCCTACAGTCACGATGTATGCGCCGGCACCTGCGGTGAGGAAGCGGTGGTCGCCGCCCTTGCGCTCGTAGAGCGTTGTACCTGCAGTGTTGATGATGCGCACGTTCATGTCTGCGGGGCAGTTGACGTTGATTTCGTGTCCGCGAGTGGTGACGCTTATGCCGTCGGCGATGTTGCTGTCAACACCTGAGCCGCAAGCGATGTACTTGTCGCTGTCTGCAGATTCGCGCGAGCCGTAGAGGGCACGGACGGTGTAGGTGTGGTAGTCAGTCTCGCCGATTGCATCGGTGAATGTCATCTGTGTAGCGGGGAGGTCAGCGATAGCCACGCCGTCACGGTATACGCGGTAGCCGGTGAGGGTGTAGGCGTTGCCGGTGTACTTGCCGATGAAGCTGAGGTCGTCCACGTAGAAGAGGAACTTGTCGTCCGAGTTGTAGTGGATGGCCATGTACTTGGCGTTTTCAGGCACTGTGTAGGTGTACTGAGTCCAGTCCTTCGGGGTCTCTGTCACAGCGTCGAGTTTCTTGAACGCTGTAGTCGAGGTGTTGGTGGTCGAGTACATCACTTCAAATGACTCGTAGCCCCACTCGTAGTTGGCAGTCTTGGCCCAGAACGAGAATGTGGTGCCGGGATAGATTTCCGGAGTGATGAACCAGTCGTTGTTTTGAACGGAGTTGCCGGTGTTGTAGTCCACGGCGGCGAAAGATGCGAGCACCTGGTTGCCGGTGTGGGCAGCATACTCTTGGAGTATGGGGGTGATGCCGAGTGTTACGGGGTTGAAGATGATGAATGCCATAGGCTCGCCGCTGTTCTCGAAGTAGAGGTCGGCAAAGCCGTATGTGTTGGCAGCGTCACCGTCGATGAGTGTGTAGTCGCCAATCTCGTCGATAGAGAATGCAGCATAGTCCTCAAATGAGTCGTTGACACGGAGAGCGTCAGCCTTTTCCCAAGAGAGTGTCACGTTGTTGTTCTCAACAGTACCGTTGAGGTGGAGCACCTCGGGATACTGCGGAGCTACGACAGTAGTGCTTACGGGGTCGGAGATGTTGTTGCCTGGGATAGCGTCGTCGGCGAAGTCGATGTTGATAGTGTACTTGAACGTCTTGCCGATCTCAGACTCGAGAGCGTCAACGTCGAAGCGTACAGAGGCGTACTGCTTGCTTGCAACAGCGGGACCGGCCTTGCGGTCTACCTCCACGCCGTCGCGCAGCAGGATAACATTGTAGTTTTCGGCAGCGTTGATGCCGTAGTTGGCGATAGTTGCCTTGTATGTGGCTTTCTTGCCGGCGGCAACCTTGGCAGGACCGTTGAACGAGTAGACAGCGAGGTCGTTGGAAACGTTGTCGGTCACTTCCACGCGGTCGATAGTCACGTCAGAAGCGAAGTCTGCGATGCCACGGAATGAAATCTGCGCCCAGCCGAGCTGCTTGTATTCCTCAAGGTTGATCGAATATTTGAGCCAGCCCTCCATGTAGCGGGCGTCGTCAACCATGATGTCCTCGAGCACGGGGATGAACTGTCCGTCGGGAGTGTAAAGCTCCACAGTCAGGCGGTCCTCATACGGCTCTTCGTCCATTTCGAGGTTGACAGAGGGGTATTTGTAGAAGTAGAACGAGAGAACAGGGATGTCGAATGACGAGAGGTCAATCTTGGGAGAAACCATTCTTGACTCGTCACCACGGTTGCCGACAGTTGCTTCGAAGACTGCGAGGCCGCCGTCATCGTCAACAGGACCGCAGAGGGGTGAATAGCCCTGTGAGTAGAGTTTCCAGAGCTGGGTCTTGCCCTTGACGCGGTAAAGCACCCACGGGTCGTTCTGTGTAGCCACGTCTGAGAATGACTCGAGGAAGTCGCCCTGGTACGGGTCACCGTATACCATGCTGTTTGAGAGCGCATAGTTTGCGCCGCCGACCTCGCTGCGCGGAGTCACCTGATAGTAGATGAAGTACTGCTTCTCGGCGGGGTCGAGAGACTCGTCCACGAAGGTGTTGCCCTTGGCCGAGCGGGAAACGACAACGCCGTCGTTGCGGATGATTTCATAGATAAGGTTGTCGGGGTTGTAGTAACCGCCGTTGTCGCTGCCCTCAGGAGTACCCCAAGTCAGAGTGGGGTGTCCGTTGGTTTCGGTGAGCTTGAGGTCGGTGACGGCAGTCGGGGTGTCGATGCCGACAAAAGCCTTGGCGACAGCCTTCTCACCGGCGAGGCCGGCTGCGTTGTAAGCTACTACGCGGTAAGTGTTCCAGCCGTGGAGGGGCTTGGTGTCAGTCCAGGAGACGCGAGTGCCGACAGCGGGCTTGTCGAATGAGTAGATAGCCGTCTTGTCATTGTCGCGGAAGATGTCGATGCGGCTCACTGATGTGAGGTTTGCGCCGCCGACAGTCTTGTTGGGCACGTCCATTGCGATTTCAGCAGACATCGCGCCGAGCTCGGCGGGTGTGATGGTCAGGTTGCCAACAGGCACCGGAGCAGACTCGTCAGCTACCTCGTCAATCTCGATGTTGTCAACGAAGAGGTAGTATGCGTTCTTGCTTGAAGTGATGTGGAAGCCGACATAGTAGTTGCCGGATGCGCTTGCAGTGAACTCCTGTGTGAACTGCTGCTTGTCAGTGTTGTTGTACTCCTTGACGGGAGTGATGACCTGCTGCTGTGCGGGCGCGTTGAGCGTACCGGCGGTGATTTCGAGTTTCTCCTTGTCGCCGCGTGTCCACATGGTGTAGGTCACCTTGTACTTCTTGCCGCTCTCGACAGTGAATGGGGGAGTGATCAACCAGTCGTCGGCATCATATTCGGGGTGGCGTAAATATACCGCACACGGGTCTTCATCTGCAGTCCATGAGTACTCCGGAGAGTAGGTCCATGCACCCCAATGATAGCGAGCTTCGGCCTTATTGTTCACGTCGATGTTTGTGAACAGCTCAAATTCCTCCTTGCTGTCGAAAGAGAAGCGGCAGGGGAGGCCGGTGCCGTTGCCGAGGGTTTCGGCTTCGGTGTATGCGGGGAGACCCTCGCGGCCGTCCATGTATGCAGTCACCTCATAGTAGTACATGCCTGCGGGGACGTTCAGCGGGTCAGTGAATGTCGTTGTAGACAGGTTTTCGGCTATCACCTCCATTTCGGGGCAGCGGCGAACGGTGTACTTGAGCTGCGAAGGGTTGATGTAGCCGTCGTTGCGGCCTGATGTCGGGGCTGTCCAAGAGAGAGTGGCAGTGCCGTTCTCGTTGTGCTGTACTGTCAGGTCGGTTGGGGCATTCGGGCCGTCGATGCCGATGTATCCGGAGATGCCGGTGCGCGGACCTGCGCCGACAGAGTTCGATACGTTGATAGTGAACGAGTGGATACCCTCTGTGAGTGTGGCGTTGTGTGTCATGGTTGCACCGGGGGCGACGCTCTTGGTGAGGACTTCCTCGCCGTCGATTGAGAGTACCATGTCAACGTTGCCGGAGAGAGCCGCGCCGTTGTATGCCTTGCTCGGGGCAGTCACGGAGACTGTTCCGGAGAGTGCGCCGTTGGGGAATGAGTATGTGAGGTTTTCAGCCTTGGCGGGCGCGCCTACCTCAATCACGGGTTCGGGGATGTAGATGCCGGTGAACTCCTCCTGGTGGTCGAAGTCGGTTATCTTCATCGCTTCGCCGGTCTTGATGTTCACCTCATAGAGACCAGTCTTGAGGTTGGAGAGCGTAGCTGTCCAGTACATCTTGTCGGTAATGGGGTCGAAAGTTGCAGACTGCACATAGTCGGGGATAAGGCCTGTCGGACCGATTTCGGTGCACTCGCCGCTTGTCTTGTTGATGCGGTAGAGCTTGGAGTCAACGCCCATAGAGACACCGTAGAGCTCGCCGGCCTGGTTGATTGCTATGGCAGCCATCTGCGGGGTCTCGCCGATAGGCGTTACCATTGCGGTCATCGGGTCGATGGTCGAGATGGCGGGGACGAACTTGGCGAGAGCGCCCTCGACAACCTCCTTCTTGAGGTAAGAGATTACGAAGATCTGGTCTGTCGTGGGGTCGTAAGCCATGTCATGGGTGATCTGGCTCTGGTCGAAGCTGGCATCCAGGAATGTGCGTGTGATCTTGTTGAACTCCTGTGTGTTGAAGTTATACCAGCAGAAAGTGGTGAATGTGTAGCCCATTGAAGAATCGTACACATAGTCAGAATAGTAGTACGTGTCACCTACGAGGCAGCCGCCGCCGTTGGCGAAATACGGGAAGTTCACTACCTGGGTTGGCTTCACATACTGCGAAGCGGGGAACGACCAGATGCCGTAGGTGGCAGTGCCGTCCCAGTAGTCGGAATAGACGAGCGAGCCGTAGATGGTCGTTCCGTCACCGAGGATTTTCGCAGGAGCTTTTTGAGCTTTTGGGGCAGATGTTGCATCAGCGTCAAACAGCAGTCCGCCGGGACGCTGCCCGATGCAGAACACGTTTGAGGTGACTCGTTGCCCGGAAGGGTTGGTTTTAGGCAGCGATGTGGAGGCGGCGGGAACAGGTCTCGGCAATGCCTCTCCGCTGTTGATGCCGCGCGTCTGGGCTGTTGCCGTCAGACTCAACGCGAGCGCGACTGATAAGGTCAGTCCGGATAGGGTAAAATTGTGCATAGAATAAGTATTAATAATGGTAAGACAGAGAAATACCCTGGTCTTGACGTGCAAAGTTAGGAAAATAGGCAGCGATATACAAAATAATTGCATTAAAATATGCGGATTGATGTTCAAGGCGAATGGTCAAAGGCGTTTTTGCGCGTGCTGGCGATAAGTGCTTGTTCGCATACAAATTGCCGATATGCGCATACGACTGACGCATTATACAATAGTGCATATCTTGCTTTTTGCCAATGAAGTGTGAAAATTTCGGCAGACAAGTGGATGTCGTATGGCAAAGTGGTTTTGCGTAATTGTTTGATTTTGCAGTCGTTTATATGCCGCAAAACACATTTTTGCCATATCCGGAATTGCAGTAAAAAGGTCGGTGGCAGCTTCTATTGCTGCGATTCGATAGTTTTCAGCCAGATGTCGCGGTGACGCTGAACGTCAATGCCGCGCAATACGGGAGAATTGACTATCCGCAATGAGTCCACGCCCAGGTCCATGAGTATCTGAACAGACTCGTAGAGGGTGTTGCGAGACAGGCGCGTTGTGGCTTTGGTATATCGGCGGTAGCGCGGCGACAGTGAAGAGAGGTAGCGGCTGTAAGAGGCGCAGCGTTCCAGCTCGGCGTATGCCAGCCGTTCCGCCTCGCGGCGGTATGCGTCGTTGCCGGTCAGTTCCCACAGTTTATGGTATATCCGCGCCAGTTCGCCGCCGTTTGAATATGTCACGCCGCCGGACCTGTTGGAGGTGTATGGCACTATAGATGAGGGAAACCACTGCTGCGAGAGCTGTGCCAACCGCAGAGCCTTGTTGCGGTCGGCCGGCACGGAGTCGCGGTCGAGGAGCTGCAAGGCGGTGCTTGCCATGAGGTGGCGGATTAAGTTGACCTGCATCCGCCCCGGCACATCGATGTAGTGTGCGCGGCATACGCCGCAGTCGTTGAAGCGGCCAAGGATGATGTTTGCGGTACGCGATGCAGAGGTGTATTCGTCGGTCACTCCGAGGATGCGCGACAGCCCTTCGCGGTGAGTGTATGCCGCCAGTCCGGCCTTGTCGTCATCGCCGAGCACGGCAATCCAGCACACCGGGCGCAGGTCGGCGTTGTTGGCGATGATGTCGAGTATCATCAGCTTTTTCAGGCGGAGGCTGCTGCGTCCGCCGGCGACGCTGCGCAGGTCAACAGTGACGGAGTCTGCCGCGCCTGGAACAGCGAAGCGCAGCCGGTCTGCGGCTATGCACAGGCGTTTCCCGGGAGTCGGCTTCTCGCGGAAGAGGCGGTGCAGGGCCTCGCGTGCGTCAGCCGTGCCGCAGCCTATGTCAACGGTGTTGTAAGCCTGCATAGCTACGGCGTTCAGCTTTTCAGGCGGTATGGAGAGTTTCACTGGCTTGCCGCCGTCGGTGGGCATGGCGAGCTGGGCTATGTACCACGGCGTGGCGATATATGCGAGGTTGATGGTGCGTATGTCGGTGCGTACCCCCTCCGTCTCCTGGATATACCACAGCGGGAAGGTGTAGTTGTCGCCGTTCATGAACAGTATTGCGTTCTGCGGCAGCGGGTTGACTATGTTGAGGGCGATGTCGCGGGTTATGGTGCGTCCGGCACGGTTGTGGTCCGGAAGGTTTTCGGCGAGCATGATGACCGGCGTGGCGACGACTGCCAGGGCCAGTGCCGCAGCGAGCGGACGGCGCACGGCACGCCGGCGGCGACCACCCCAAGCGGAAAGGGCGGCCTCGATGAGCGACGTTGCGCCGATGCCTATCCAGATGCACCAGGCATAGAACGAGCCGACAAACGAGTAGTCGCGCTCGCGGGGCTGGCCGGGAGTCTGGTTCAGGTAGACGACTATTGCTACGCCAGTGAGGATGAAGAGCAACAGCGTGACGGCAAACTGGCGGCGGCTTCGCGCGAACTGGTATGCGATGCCCACAATGCCAAGCAGCAGCGGCAGCAGCCAATAGGCGTGGTGTCCCGGATTGCCCCGGCCGATGTCGTCAGGCATCTTGCTGATGTCGCCGAGCATAAGCTCGTCTACGGGGGCAATGCCGGTGATGAAGTTGCCGGCATCTGACTCGCCCTGCGCGTACACCTCATTCTGCCGCCCCACGAAGTTCCAGAGCAGGTAGCGGAAATACATGTAGCTCATCTGGTAGCCGCCGAGCATGGCGAGGTTCTGCCAGTATGTGGGGCGCAGCCCGGTCTCCTTGGTGCGTTTTCCGGTCAAGTTGTCGTATTTGCCGACGGCATTGCCGGCAGAGTCCACGGCGTATGACACCTCGACGGTGTCCATGTTCTCTCTGGTCATTCCCGCCCAGCCGCTGTATGTCTCGATGTCGTCGGGGTCGGGGCTGTAAATGCGCGGGAACCACATATTCAGTTCCGGAGGGTAGCGCATCTTCTGCCCTACAAGCATTCCCGAATATTGCATGCGCCCGGTCGAGTCTGGCATCGGGTGGTATACGGTTTTGCCGCCGTAGCGGAACGGACGTGTGTATGAAGCCGTCATGCGCCCGGTCACGGAATCTTTCGCCATGTCCTCCACGTACAGCGGCTTGCTGTAGGGCGTAGGGCCGTAGAGCAGCGGGTCGCTGCCGTACTGGTCGCGGTGGATGTATGACTGGAGGGCGAATATGTTGCCGGGCGCGCCCTGGTTCATCGGCGGCGCGGCGGCCCCGCGTATCATGATCAGCGAATAGGAGCAGTAGCCCAGGAATAGCATCGCTGCAGACCATACGGTGATGTTGCACACAGCCATGGATATGCGCCGTCGGCACATTATTCCTGCTGCAAGGAGCAGTGCGCATATTGCCGCGCCGACTGCCGCATTCCCCCCGAAAGACAGCAGTCCGCAGAGCCAAAGGGCGAGTGCGGTTAGCGTCAGTGAGAGTATGCGGCGTTTTTCACCGTTTGTGACGGCGGCAGCGGCTATGAGGACGGCAATGGTGACAGCTGCGTATGCAAGCACGCCGCTGTGCATGGGCAGGTGGAACGTGTTGACGGCGAGGAGTTCCAGCTTGCCGGCCAGTGCAAGCGCGGCGGGCATCATGCCGAACAGGACAGCGGCAATGGCGACAAGACTCGCCGCCATAGCCATTATGAGCATGCCGGGACGCAGGTTGTCGCGTCGGTAGAACAGTATCACGAGCGCAGACACGGGGAGCGTCAGCAGGTTGAGCTGGTGCACGCCTATGGCAAGGCCGGTGACGTATGCCGTAAGCACGAGGTATCGCGAGGCGTACGGTTTGCCCATGTTCTCTCCCCAGAGGAACGTCAGCCACAGTGAAAGGGCTGTCAGCATTGCCGACATGGCATATACTTCAGCCTCGATGGCGGAAAACCAGAACGTGTCGCTGACGGCGAGGCACAGCGAGCCGCACAGCGAGCCTCCGAGTATCATCAGCGTCTGCCGTGGCGTGAACTTTCCGCCATGCTCCGGCGGCACGACGAGGCGGCGTATGAATATCGTGAGTGTCAGGAACAGCAGCAGGACGGCGACGGCGGAACACACGCCGCTCATCAGGTTGACCATGTATGCCTGAGCCTGAGCCGAGGGTGCGAGCATAGTGAACACGCGGGCTGTGAGCATCCACACCGGATTGCCCGGCGGATGCCCTGGCTCGAGGCGTGCGGCGGTGGTCACATATTCCGGGCAGTCCCAGTATGATGCCGTCGGCTCTGCCGTGAGCGCGTACAGAGCCAGCGACAGCAGGAAAACCGCTGTTGCAATCCACCGGCGCATCGACCGCATTTTTTGTTCGCCGACTTCTTTCATTGGTCAAAACTTTCGGGAGAGAACAATGAAGCCTGTGCGCACGGGCCGAAGCTGCGGCGGTGCAGCGGCGTTAGGCCGAGGGTCTGCAGGGCGAGGCGGTGCTGGCGCGTGGGGTAGCCCATGTTGCGCTCCCAGCCGTATCCGGGGTATTGTTCCGCAGCCTGTCTCATGTATTCGTCGCGGTGCGTCTTTGCCAATATAGATGCGGCGGCTATGGACATGTACTTGCCGTCGCCCTTGACCACAGTCGTGTGCGGTATGCCCGGGTAGGGGCGGAACTTGTTGCCGTCTATGAGCAGGTGCTGTGGGCGCAGCGTGAGCGCGTCCACGGCACGGTGCATGCCCGTGATTGACGCATTCAGGATGTTTATGCGGTCTATCTCCTCGGCATCTACCATTGCCACCGCCCATGCCGCTGCTTTCTCCTCGATGAGGGTACGCAGACGCTCGCGGCTTGCCGCCGACAGCTGCTTGCTGTCGTTCAGCTCTTCGCACTCAAATCCTTCGGGCAGCACCACTGCGGCGCACGCCACCGGGCCGCACAGGCATCCCCGGCCGGCCTCGTCGCAGCCGGCTTCGACAATTCCTGCGTGCATATACGGCAAAAGCATGGTGCGGAAGGGTGTGTTGTGTTGTTCCGAGGCAGCGCGGCGTTACTTGTCGCGGCTGATGATGTAGTCAAATATATCGCGCAGCGACTGCCGCCACGGCGACTCCGGATATTTCAGTATGATTTCGTCGGCCTGCTGCTGCAGTTCCCTCATGCGGGCGAAGGCGTAGTCTATGCCGCCGTGCCGCTTGGCAAACTCCAGCAGCGTTGCTATTGCCGCTTCGCCAGGACAGCCGCCCTCCAGCAGCGTGCGCATGCGGCTGCTCTCTTCGGCTGGCGCGACGCGCAGCGCGTACAGCAGCGGCAGCGTCACCTTCCCCTCGCGCAGGTCGTTGCCCGTGGGCTTCCCTATCTGCTTGGAGTCGAAATAGTCGAACACGTCGTCCTTAATCTGGAAGCACAGCCCCAGCAGCCGCGCATATTCCACCAGCGGCGCGTATGCCTCGGCGGGAGCGTCCACGGCCTCCGCGCCCATGCGGACGCAGTTGAGGAACAGCGAGGCGGTCTTCTTGCCTATCATGTCGAAATATTTTTCCTCTGACAGGATGTGTTCTCTCGCGTTGCATATCTGGTCCACCTCGCCCAACGACAATTCCTTGCCGAGGTCGGAGATTGCGGAGATTATCTCGATGTGTCCGGTACGTATGCCGGCGGCGAGTGCGTTGGATACGAAGAAATCGCCCACGAGCACAGCTATCTGATTGCCCCACTGGCTGTTGATGGTGGGCAGACCGCGCCGCAGCTCTGTCTCGTCTACCACATCGTCATGTATGAGCGAAGCGTTGTGGAGCATTTCGAGAGCTGCGCCGGCGTGGAGAACCTTGTCGTTCACCTCTCCGAACATTTTTGCGCTCAAAATCACCAGGATAGGGCGTATTTGCTTGCCCTTGACTTGCAGATACGTCTCCACCACACTGTTCATCATCTCGTTGGGAGTGGAAAGTGTGGCACTCATGATTGCGTTCATCTCCGCGAGCTCGGGCGACAGACGCTCCTGGATGGTCTCAATATTTTCCATAGCTGACAGCCGCAAAGTTACAAAATAATCCCGACAGCACCAAAACGCATTTTGCTGACAGTATGCGGCAAAACCCGGTAAACTCAGAAGCCGCCTCGTATCACTACGCAGCGGCTTCTGAATCAATTCAATAATTTTCCATGTACTGTCCCTTTGGACAGAACGATGCAAGTGTTAAACCTAAAACAAACAATTATTGCATTTGTCAATGAAAACTATCTTATTCTGAGAAGAATTAACTATTATCGTATCACGATAAATTACCCTTATTACGCTGCAAAGTTAGTCATTTATTTGTTACCGCACAAATAAAACTCAAGTTTTTTTGCATTATAATTTATCGCATCTCATTGACAGGTATGCTAATTGTCTGTTATACAGCTTGTAATGCAGTTGTTTTTACCCCTTCTGCCGGTGCTTTCGCAGCGGAGGAAACATCTTGCGGACACGCAGCAACAAGTGTTCTATCGGGTCGGAGGCTATTACGAGGGTCGTGGCGACGACTATCAACAGCCCGCCGTAGACCTCCCTTGCAGTGAGTCCCTGGTCGAGGATGACGACGCTGAGTACTACGGCTGTCACTGGCTCGAGCGCGCCGAGTATAGCGGTCGGCGTTGCCCCCACATACTGTATTGCCAGGGTTGTGCAGGTGAGCGAAATCACCGTAGGCAGCACGGCAAGTGAGACGACGTTTATCCAGTTGTACCAGTGAGGAGGCATGGTGAGCTGTGTGCCGCAGAGCACTGGTATGACGAAGACGAGGCTGCCGAACAAGAGCTGGTAAAACAGCAGCACGGTAGTCGGTATCCCCTTGACCTTGCTGCTGACGTTGACGATGACGATGTACAGCGCGTATGTCAGCGCGGATGCCATGACCAGCAGTATTCCGGTGGTGCTGAGTGTCACGCCTCCGGATGTTTTAGCAAGAAGTGCCACGCCTCCGCTCATCAGCACAAGGCACAGAGCAGTGACTGCCTTGAACTTTTCACGGTAGAATATCATCATAATCACCGCGACCATAATGGGGTAAATAAACAGCAGTGTCGAGGCTATGCCCGAGTTCATGTAATTGTAGCTCTCAAACAATGAGAGCGATGACAGTCCCATGAGTATGCCGAGTGTGGCTACGGGCAACAGGCTTCCCTTGGGGAGCCGCAGGTTGCGCCCGCGTGCGAATATCATCGCCGCGAGTATCGGCAGTCCGAGCACATAGCGGAACAGCAGCACGGAGCAGGCGTTCATGCCGTCTTCGTACAGGGGCACGGCAAACGCGGGGTTGGTGCCGTAGGTGGCAGCGGCAAGAGCCGCCAACAGGTATCCTTTCGCTTTCATTTCTTTTGCAGTCAGAAAGAGGTTGTGTTTGTTTTTGGAGAGCCTATAGCCCGAATATGTTTCGGGCAATGGTCCATAGTATTATCGCCGTGAATATTACGGCAATCACTGCCGGCGAGAACAGGCGTGCGTACAGCCTCGGGCGGCTGCACCGCCATACCTCTGCGAGCAGCAGCACTGCGATTACAGGCATCATGCACAGCAGAAACGGGTTGCAGCTGAATGCAGATGCCACGTCGCCGCTCATCAGCGCGTGCAGCATACGCTGGCTGCCGCAGCCGGGGCATTTCCACCCGGTGAGCGCGTACACCGGGCATTTGGGCATCCACTGCGACTGCATCGGGTCTACTGCCGCATATACGGCGAGCAACGCTGCCGCGACAACTGTGACGGCGATGATGATTGCCGTGCGGCGGCTCATGCCCCAAATGCGCTGGCCACAATCATGTACGGCAGGTAGAGCGTAGTGCTAAGCACGCCGAGGCAAAAGGAGACTATAATCCATATCTGCGCCAGCCGCGAGGCACGGCGTGCGCCCTCGATGTCGCCGGCGTAGTACTTGCTGCTGACGCGCGAGGAGAATACAATTGCCAGCACGCCGGGAATGAAGCAGCACAACAGCGTGACGATGATAGCTGCGGTCAGGTAGCTCTGCGGCATCGGCTCGACAGTCCCGGCCACTGGCGGCGGTGTTTGTGTCTGAGTGGTCGGCGGTACGGCGTTTGGCGGTGTTGGCTGGTTGCCTGCGGGCTGCGGTATTGGCGGCGGTGTGACGGCTTTGGACGCGTCGTAGTCCACTTTAAGTGTCTCTGCCCACATCTCATCTACCGTGGGTTTGGCTTTAGCCGTTGCTTCTTCCTTGCTGTCCTCGTTTTCGGACAGCCGGCGGAGAGCCTCGACTATCGCGCGGGGGTAGAGGGAATACTCCACGCGGTGTATCTTCTGTTCCAGTGTCTCGGGGGTGTCGTCAGGGGTTATCTCCACAGTGTCCTGCATCAGTATTTCGCCGTGGTCATACTTGTCGTCCACATAGTGGACGGTCACGCCCGACTGCTTTTCGCCAGCAGCGATGACCGCTTCATGCACATGGTGTCCCCACATCCCCTTGCCGCCGTATGCCGGCAGCAGCGCGGGGTGTATGTTGATAATGCGCTGCGGGAATGCGTCCACTATCACCGGCGAGACGAAACGCATGAAGCCGGCAAGCACCACGAGGTCAATGCCGTGTGCGTTCAGTATGTCAACGACCTGCTGCGGCTCGTTGCGCCACACTGCGGGCTTGACATATTGTGTCTCTACGCCGAGCGGGCGCATGCGTTCTATGACACCAGCGTCGGCATGGTCGGTGAGTACAAGCCGCACGCGCAGCAGCATGCCCTGGTTGAAGGTCTTGGCGATGTTCTCGGCGTTGGTGCCGGAACCGGATGCGAGAATGGCTATGTTGTACATATATCGGATTGCTTGAAAGTGTTTTCGGTCAAATGGTTATACCTGCTGCATGTCCACGAGCCGCCTGTAGTGGCCGTTCATGGCTAGCAGCTGCGAGTGTGTGCCGCATTCTACGATTCTCCCTTGGTCCATGACGCATATCATGTCCGCGCCGACGATTGTGCTGAGACGGTGCGCTATGACGATGGTCGTGCGGTCGCGCATAAGCCGTTCCAGAGCCTCCTGCACGAGTCGCTCGCTCTCGGTGTCGAGCGCGGAGGTGGCTTCGTCGAGTATCAGCACCGGCGGGTTCTTGAGTATTGCCCGCGCAATGCTGAGGCGTTGCCGCTGCCCGCCCGAGAGGCGGCAGCCACGGTCGCCAATGTTGGTGTCGTAGCCTTCGGGGCTTGCCATTATGAAATCGTGCGCATTTGCTATCCGTGCGGCCTCTTCCACCATTTCGCGGGTCACACCCTCCATGCCGAAGGTTATGTTGTTGTAGAATGTGTCGTTGAACAGGATTGCCTCCTGGTTGACGTTGCCCATCAGGTCACGCAGGTCGGTCACGTCATAGCGGCGCACGTCCACGCCGCCTACAAGCACGCTGCCCGAGTCCACGTCCCAGAAGCGCGGTACGAGGTCTACGAGCGTAGACTTGCCCGAACCGGACTGCCCTACTATTGCCACGGTGCTGCCGGGCTTGATGTCGAGCGAGATGTGGTCAAGCACCAGACGGTCAGGGGTATAGCTGAAACATACGTCGCGAAACTCCACGCCGACATGGCGAGCCTTCGTGCGGTTGGTATGCACCGCGTCTGCCGGGCTTTTGATCGGGTTGTCTGCCATGAGTATGGCATCGATGCGCTGCATTGCTGCCATGCCCTTCTGTATGGTGTATGTCGCCTTGGAAAGATCCTTGGCTGGGTTGATGATGCTGTAGAATATCACCATGTAGAGGATGAACGTGGGCGCGTCAATAGCGGAATCGCCTGAAAGTATCAACGCGCCGCCAAACCACAGCACTATTGCTATCGCCGTAGTGCCGAGGAACTCGCTCATCGGGTGAGCCAGCGAGTTGCGCCGTGCAATGGCGTTTGACATCGAGAAAAAGGACTGTGTCTCCGACGTGAACTTGCGTTCCATGTGCCGCTCGGCGTTGAACGCCTTGATGACACGCAGTCCGCCGATGCTCTCCTCTGCCGTGGAGAGGATTGTCCCCCACATCTGTTGCGCACGCAGCGACTTGCGTTTCAGCGACTTGCCCACACGTCCCATGACAAGTCCCGCCACTGGGAGCAGGATGAGAACGAAGATGGTGAGCTGCCAGCTGAAAAAGAACATCGTCGCCAGGTAGACCACTATCAGTATCGGGTTTTTGAACAGCATGTCGAGGCTCGACATGACGGAAGCCTCGACTTCCTGCACGTCGCCTGAAAGGCGTGCCATGACATCGCCCTTGCGCGTATCGGTGAAAAAGCCTATCGGCAGCGACAGTATTTTGGCATACATCTGGTTACGTATGTCGCGCACCACGCCGTTGCGCAGCGGTACCATGAAGAACATGCTCAGGTATGACGTGCCGGTCTTTAGCAGCGTCATCACCACGAGCATTGCCGAGAGCGTTGCAAGTGCAACAGATGCGCCGCTGCTTTCGATGATCGTCTGTACGTAGTAGTAGAAATTGTTGAACACCACCTCCTTGAAGTTGCCGCTGCCCAGTTCCATGTAGTGGTATACCGTAGTGTCGATGCGGAAGAGCATCTTCAGTATCGGCATGATGAACGCAAACGAGAAGATGGTCAGGAACGCCGTCAGCAGGTTGAACAGGATGCTGAGCAGCACGTTCCACTTGTAGGGAAGGGCAAACCGGCGGAGCAGTGAAAAGAAATCTTTCATCGGTGTCTGTCGCGTGAAATGCTCATACTTTGGGCGTTATGGTAAACGTGATAGTGCCTGAAACCGTTCCCGCGCCCACCTTGGGTGTCCACTTGGACTTGCGTGCGGCATCCTCACAGGCTTTGAGCAGATACCGCTCTGCGCCGCCGCTTGCCTTGGCGGAAGCAACAGTGCCGTCCTCACGCACAGAGATGGTGACGGTGATGGTCACCTTGTTTTTCAATGCTACTGACGGCTTGGGGCAGCTGAGCATCTGCCGTCCGCGAGACACGCCCTTGACGCTGGCCGTGCCGGTGCCTCCCGTGCCGAAACCGCCGGCCTTGCCGTCGGGCTTGCCGTTTTTGCCCGAGAACCCCTTGGCCATCTTGCTGCTCACCTTCGACTCTTTCTTGTCAGTCTTCGGCGGCTCCACAGCTTTGACGGGGCTGGGCTGTTTCTGAACCACGGGCTTCTCACGCTGGGGCGCAGGGTTGGGGTTTTCGCCGCGCACTATCGTCTTGTCGCTTTCAGTCTCGGCCTTCTCCGGCTCGCCCTGCTCTGCGGGGGCTTCCTGCTGGTCTGCAATCTCGGGGGCGTTCTCCTCGCCCTTGTCTTCGAGTATTTCAGGCTCGATGAAAAACTCCTCCTCTTCCGGCGGCTGGCTGGCCTGTGCCGTATGCGTCAGTGCAAGGCTGTCCCACCTGAGGCTTCCCAGAAAAAGCCACAGGAATATGAGTGCGAGTATGATGACAGTAGCCAGTCCAGCGACTACGCGGTCAAATTGTTCCTGCTTCATATAGCTAAGCCTTGTTGAGTCCGTTATTATCGCGCCGTCTGTCCGTTGTCGGCACTGCTGGCTGCGGCCTCGGCACGCTTCTGCACCTCGTCGACAGTCTGCGAGGCGCGTGTCGAGAGCACCATTTTCAGCCCGTTGCGAGCCGCCATGTCAAGCACGTCCACCACTTTCTCGTAGCGGATGCTCTTGTCGGCATACAGTGCCACGGCACGCAGCGAGTCCTGCTGCTGTATTAGGCGCAACGCCGCCATCAGTTCGTCGGCAGACACCTGCTGCGGCGTGTTGGCGGGCGGTATGGAGTCGTTGCGGTCGGCGACCAGGTAAAGGTTGTTCAGCGAGTCTATGTAGACCTCGGTGACAGGCTTGAGCTGTGTCGACTCTGAGCTTTCCGGCAGGTTCACCTCAATGGCGGCCGGGAAGATGATGGTCGATGTCACCATGAAGAAGATGAGCAGCAGGAATATCACGTCTGTCATCGACGACATGGAGAATGTCTCAAGCGGCTTGAATTGTGATTTGAGAGCCAAAACGTGGATGTGTTACGGGGTTATACACTTTTCGGGGAGAGGCACGCGGCGCGTCTCACTGCGCCGGCTCGTTGATGAGGTCCATGAACTCCATGGTCTTGGCCTCCATGCCCGTCATGACGCGGTTGACACGCGATACGAGGTAGTTGTAGGCGAACAGCGCGAGGATGCCGACCACAAGACCTGCCACCGTGGTGACGAGCGCCTCGTAGATGCCGCTGCTCAGCACCGTGATGTTTGCGCTCTGGCCGGCGGCGGCAAGGGCGTAGAATGCCTGTATCATACCCGTGACTGTGCCGAGGAAGCCGAGCATCGGCGCACCTGCGGCTGTCGTGGAGAGCCATGTGAAGCCTCGGCTGAGGGATGCGACTTCGATTGCGCCGGTGTTCTCAATGGCGGCAAGCACATCTCCCATCGGCCGTCCGATACGGGTTATTCCCTTCAGGATGAGGCGCGAATATGGAGTGTCTGTCTTGCGGCACAGCGACTCGGCGCTGGCCAGGTCCTCCTCATGCACATAGTCGCGTATGCGCTGCATGAAGGTCTTGTCCTCTCGCGACGCTCGCACTATCGCGATGCATCGCTCCACGAAAATGTAGATGCTCACCACAAGGAGTATGGCAAGCGGTATCATCAGGTAGCCTCCCTCCATGGTCAGTGACCACAGGGACATGCTATCCTGTACGGCGGGTGCTGTTTCCATATTGTCGGGTTAATGTGTTGTGTCTTCGGTTGTTATCTTCGCTTATTTCAACAGGTCGCGGTAAGCGGCTATCGTGTTGCCGATGCCCATGTACAGGGCATCAGAGATTATGGCGTGACCGATGCTCACCTCGTCGAGGTAGGGTATCATCGAGTGAAAGTAGGAAAGGTTGCGCAGGTTCAGGTCATGTCCGGCGTTCACCCCAAGGCGGCAGCTGTGCGCAGACTTTGATGCCTCGACAAACGGCATGACGGCGTGTTCGCGGTCGGTGTCGTAAGCATCGGCGTAGGGCTTGGTATACAGCTCCACACGGTCTGCCCCTGCCTGTGCGGCACGCTCTACCTGAACCGGGTCGGCATCGACAAATATCGACACACGGGTCGGTATGCGGTGCAGACGCTCCACCGTTTCAACCAGAAACTTGAAGTTCGCCACTACGTCCCAGCCGGCATTGGATGTCAGCACGCCCGGTGCGTCTGGCACGAGTGTCACCTGCTGCGGGCGGACTGCCTCGACCAGCTGGAGAAACTCCTCTGCCGGGTAGCCCTCGATGTTGAACTCAGTAGTCACCACCTTTGCCAGGTCATACACGTCGGCGCGGCGTATGTGCCGCTCGTCAGGACGCGGATGAACGGTAATGCCCTGTGCGCCAAGCTTTTCGCAATCTATGGCAAATTTGATTACATCGGGGACATTCTCGCCACGCGCATTGCGCAGGGTGGCAACCTTATTTATGTTTACACTGAGTCGTGTCATGGTCTCTCTGCAAATATACAGTTGAAAATCAGGGTTGATAAAAGTTAAACAAACAAGAATCGCCCGGATGTGTGGTTATTCGGCGCAATTTTTGTACCTTTGGGGCGTGAAACCAGCGGTGTCGCATCTCCCCTTGGGAATGCAAAAGTAGGAAAAATATCCGATACCGCCGCTACAACTCATATAAATAATGACCGCAAAGGACATCATATCACACGACATCACTGGTTCGCCGGCTGCTGTGCAAGCACCGCAGGTGAGCGGAGACACGTCTGTATATGACGTGATACCCGCCATCGCCGAAAGCCCGACTCACACGCTGTCGGTGCGGCAGGAGGGCGCGGAACTCGGCACAATAGACAGCTCCTCGCTGCTGACAGCCCTGGCCTCCGGCATAACTATGCGGGGCGAGTGTTCGACGGTGACTCTGGAGTGCGCCCCGGGCGACTATTCCGCCTCGATGATAGCCCATGCGGTCGAGGATGTGGATGCCACGCCGCTGAATATCAATGTCTCGCAGCCCGCAGATGCCGGCGGCGAGATGCAAGTGTCCTTGCGCATCAACCGCCGTGACCCCGAAGCTGCCATACGCAGCCTCGAGAGGTACGGATTTCGTGTGGTCGAGGCTTACGGCTCGCCCGAAGCACCGACTGCCCTGCAAGAACGGCTGGCTGCCCTCCAAGCGTACCTGAACGTATAATCCCATGCCAGACACGACGCGACGCATAGCTATCTGCGGAAACAGGTATCAGCAAGGACACCTGCGGCTGCTGTCGCGCATGTTGCGGCTCCTGTCCGACTCTGGCTTTACACTTGACATCCACGCCGACTTCTACGACTACCTGCACGAGACCGGCATCGATTTCCCAGCTGGCACTCGCAAAGCAACCTCACTGATACCCTCTGCCGAGGCTGTGGTGAGCGTTGGCGGTGACGGAACTTTCCTGCATACTGCCGCATGGGTAGGCGATACCGGAATACCCATAATCGGCATAAACACCGGACACCTCGGCTACTTGGCGCATTTCGCCGTCGATGACATGGACGAGGTGGCAACCGCATTGCGCGACCGCACCCTCCGCGTCGAGCAGCGGTCGATGCTGACCGTCTGCGTAGACGACGCGCTGCTTGATGCCCCCACGACCCTTAACGCCCTCAACGAAGTGGCTGTGCTGAAAGACGACACTTCCTCGATGATAAGCGTAAGCACATGGATAGACGGCGACTTCCTCGCCGAATACAGCGGCGATGGGCTCATATTCTCGACAGCAACCGGCTCTACGGGTTACAACATGTCTGCCGGCGGACCTCTGATGCAGCCTGGGCTTGACGCGCTGCTGATAACCCCTGTTGCTCCCCACTCGCTTACATTACGCCCCCTCGTGGTGAGCGGCAATTCCCGGCTGACAGCCTGCACACGCACTCGCGTAGGCCGCTACCGTGTCAGCATCGACGGCCGCTCCTTCACCCTCCCTGCCGACAGCACCGTCGAGATAAGCCGCGCCCCCTTCCGCCTGAACGTGCTGGTGCGCCAAGGCAGCAACTTCGCCGAGACCCTCCGCCGCAAACTCGGCTGGGCATACCGCACCAACTGATTTTGCATCACTTGTTGTTTTTTTATAACGCGCTGCTGGTTAGGGCGTTGTGGCTTTGTTGCATTTTTTTGGCGGAAATGTTTGGAATGTGATGAAGAAAACAGTATATTTGCGGCGTAAACAGAACTGATTCTTGCTAACCGCACTATTTATGGTGTCACCCGGGCTTAGATATAGATGCCGAGATAAGCGGAAAGCCAGAACAATTCCAGATAATTTAATTAAAAGGTTTATATCATGAGCATTTCTAAAATTAGACGAGTGCTGACGAGTTTAAGTCAGCTGGAAACGTCGGAGAACACGACGTTCATTATTCAAAGCACAGTTAGGGCAGCAGCCGGAGTGGAAACAGTCTCGATAGCCAGCGGAGTGTCGCTGGTGTTCGACGGAGGAATGATAGCCGGAGCATTGGTTACACTTAACAACAAGCAGATAGAACAGCCGCTTAAGCTTGTCGGCAACTTCACGTCGGTTGAAGCACCCATTACGCAGATTTTCGGGGACACAGTTTTCGCCAAGGGCTACTGGCACATAGACCGTGCCTACCCGCAGTGGTTTGACGCAGTTGCCGGCACGCAGAGTTACGATACTGCAAATCCACACGACTGCTCCGTTGCTATTAACAAGGCGGTTGAGATGAAGATGTCAGGCGAAGTGTTCCTGCCAGCCGGCGTATACCTTGTGTCGCACACTATCCGCTTGCGCCACGGCATCAACCTGATCGGCGACAGCGCCACCCGCACAAAAATCGATGAAGACAACATACTTGATCCGGAAATGGTTGACGGTTGGGGCCGGGCCACGTTCATCACGCCTTTTTTTGAGAACGGCAAGGACTGTTTCGTAGCCAACGAGCTGAACGGCGCAGGCGGCGCGGCGATTGTAGCTGTAAACATCAAGCAGCTGGAGGTGTCAATCCTTACGAAAGTCGCTGCTGGAGGAGGCTTCACCCCCACACCAGTCGGCGAGGAGAAGCCTGCAGCTGACGTGAACTACGCGCATCCTTTCGGTTCGATAGAGCAGATTTACTTCTACAACCCGAACTATAGGACAAAAACATCAGAAGCCAAGGACTGTGCGGACATATCGCAGAAGGTATGTTGTCTGGTGGCAGGAGGCTTCACGTTCCGCCATGTTTTCTGGGAGAACTTCTGCCGTGCGATAAAATGGACGCAGGATTACAATGATTCCAAGACTATCTACCGTTGCAACATGCAGTCGTTTTTCAGGGAAAATGTGTTGAATGAGATAATCCCCAAGCTGTCGGATTCGCTGCCGTACCTGATTGATTCGCGCGGCTGCGGCGACGCGATGATCATTGACGGCTGCCACCTTGACAGAGGCGTTTACAAAGAGCCGGGGGAGCAGGTTGTCCTTAAGCCGCGCAAGGAGTACCAACTGTACAAAGGGATTGCCTTGCGCACATGCCTTGGCGGCTCGATACGCAACAGCATCATCCACAGTGACATAGACATCGAGCACTGCACAGCGCTGGAATTTGCGGACAACCACTGCGAACTCGGCATGCAGATGAACATCCGCTGGTCGCAGATTTCGATACACGACAACTTCATTGAGAAGGGGATTGTGCCGAACTTCGTCATCCACGCAATGGATGAAGGCGGTGAAGGGAATGCCACTTACAGCGACTTGAACTTCTCGGACAACAAGTTCATTTGCTACAATTATGCGAACAGAATCCCTGTTGGCAAGATGAGCGAGTACGACATCCTTCTCAAGACCCGGCAGAGTATTGCTCCGTACAGCATCGACCTGGCACGCAACTACCGTGTGAGTGCCAACAAAGACCTTTTGTCGATGCACCCGACCGGGATAATTCTCGCCACGCAGGACACAGACAGCAAGGGAGTCGTCGGAGAAATCCAGCCGTACAAGGCGTTCAACGACCACAGCTACTTCCTCTCCGACCGCGCATCCATCCGCCGCAACCTGAAGCTGAAGCAATCGAACATGGTTTCGTCAATCCCTGCTTTGACCATGACGGCGATGAACAATTCCAACATTCCCAGATTGACAAAGAGCAATTTCCAAAGTGATGCCAATGCTACATACAGATTCAGTATGCAAGTCATAGTAGATGAAGCTCGGAAAATTGCTGGCAATAAAGGTATCGAGGTCTCTCCGTATCCTGCTGGCAGCATACTGAATTACACCAGCAATGGAAAATCTTGCGGCATTTTGCTTACGCTGAACTGGAAGGGTGAAGAGACAGCCTGTAAGCTTAGAATAGTTCGTGATACTGTTGTTGACGGCAACATTACGGCTCAAGCCGAAGTGTCGGTGCCTGTTTGCGGCGCACGATTCCTGCATGACAACTCAGTTTCAGTGGAAGGGCATCTGTGGAAGTTTATACCACTGGACACTGGTTTCATTACTGCTCCGAACTTAGGGCTTAAGTCTGTACAGTTCATTGATGACAATGTTTCCTGTAGTGCTTCAGCTACGCCTGTTGCTGGCGTATGGAAATCAGGAGACACCATAGTCATCAAGCCATCGGACAACAGTTCCAGCCAAGAATGGGTTGACACCGTTGTACGCATGAAGAAATAACCCAATCGAGAATTGAGTGAAGGGGCATGTCTTGTTCACTCACCTCTCCCTAAAACCATACGAATATGAGACAAAAAATTGTAGCAATGCTTGTGGCTGTGCTGGCAATATTGCCGACATTCGCACGAGTAGATCCTGTTGAAGTTGATGGACTATATTACCGGCTGATAGGCAAGACTCAGGAAGCATACTATTCAGGAGACAGATGGTTGCCTGGGCCGACGAATTTGATCCTTCCCGCTACGGTAACATTTGGAGGCAGGGACTTTAACGTAATCGGTTTCTACAGTCTGGAATTCGACGTGTGGCATGAGGATTATGACCCGCTTGGAGGCACGAGCAAAATCTTCTTGCCGGAAAGTATTCTGAACAATGCCGAAAACCTCTCGTTTCTTCGGTCGTGGGGTCGGAGTTTGGAACACATCGAGGTTTCCAAGAAGTCTACGGAATTCAGCAGTTTTGACGGTTTGCTGTATGACGGCGCTGGTGAAACGCTGATTTTTATTCCGACTTACCGTAAAGCTGATGTGACGGCTTTCCCCGAAAATGTCAAAGTATTGGGAGCGGAGTGCGCTTATCGCACCAGTTTCGAATCAATAACAATCCCCGAAGGCGTGACTACTATTGGGGATTATGCATTTGCAAACTCCTCGGTAAAGGAACTGGTGATTCCGAACTCAGTTTCCTCAATCGGGGCAAGAGCGTTTGACGGGGCAGAGAAGCTGAGGCGGTTGTCTTTTGGCACGTCGTTGAAGAGATTGGCTACCATGGGCATGGTTCCCAATTTGGAGGAAGTGTCATTCTCGTCAGGCACAACAAGCATTGAAACGTACATCTTCAATGTATGTAGATCGCTTCGCCGTATAGTTGTTGCCGACGACAACCCGGTGTACTCTACATACGAGGGCATATTGTATGACAAGGGCTATAAGAATCTGCTTTATGTACCGTACGGGATTTACAAATTCGTAGCTCCAGACGGATTCGAAACCATCCCTCCCCATACTTTCGAGAACCGAAGGTCTCTCGGCTCTGCAGATTTGGCAAACGTGAAGTCAATAGGCGAGTATGCATTCTGCAATACCGACCTTTACAAACTAGACTTGTCAGGCCCGGCAAAAGAGATAGGACAATATGCGTTTTCAGGCAATAATAGCTATGACGATCAGTGGGCTATGGAAATTACTCTGTCTGATGAGATGACAGAAATTCCGGCTGCTTTCCAGAAATGCAAGATCAAGAGCATTGACGGCTGTGAGAACATAAAGTCCATCGCAGAGAATGCATTTGTTGGGTCATGGTTCCTAAATAATTCGATATTCGATGTTGTAAAGAACGCTTCTAAAATTGGAGCAGGGGCATTTGAGGAAGCAAGGTTTCCAGAGAGTGCAGTCGTTGAGTTATCTGATGATATAGAAGTGGTTGAAGACCATACATTTGACCTTGACAACAATTCCGGTAATTCAATTGCCAAGCTGAAAATAGGGCCGAAGGTGCGGCGCATCGGAGATGCCGCTTTCAATTTTTCAGATGTGACTGACGGAATATATTGCGAGCCGGACTTGCCGCCTGTTTGTACGGGCGAGCTGTTCAACAGCGCAATATATGCGTTCACTACGCTGTATGTGCAGACGCCGGAGAAGTATGCGGCGACGGCTCCGTGGAACAAGTTCAACAACATCGTCTACCACGAGTATTCCAAGGTTGAGGAGGTTGCTGACGGCGGCGAGGAGGTCAGCGTCAGCTGCTCGGGCGGCGAGATGCGCGTAGAGTGCGCTGACGGCACGGCGGTGACAGTATGGAGCGCTGACGGCCGCGAGGCGTTCAGCGGCACCGGCAGCTGCACAGTAGCCCTGCCGCGCGGCATCTACATCGTCCGCGCCGGCTCTTCGACCCGCAAGGTCATCCTCTGACAAACATAATTTGTAATTCAATTTGTAATATGCAGCCGCGAGCCGTCCTGGTTTCGCGGCTGTTCTCGTTTTGCGGGCATAGTATGCGAGGCGTGTTATGTCGGGCGAATGTAGGTGTCGGGATTTTTTTGTAACTTTACGCCGTTTTTCCACACTGTCCACCGTTATGAGGTCTGATGGTTCACGACGCTGCCGTGCGTTTTCTCGTATTTCGTTGGCTGTCACGCTGTCGCTTGCGTGGCTTGTGTCGGCGTGCAGCAGCTCGCGCCATGTGCCGCAGGGGCAGTATCTGCTTGACAAGGTCAAGGTGGACGTGTCGCGTGACTCTACCGGCACTTTCTCTTCAGAGGATATGATTAACTATGTCCGCCAGCTTCCGAACCACAAGATATTGTGGAGCATGAAGTTGCAGCTTGGGGTGTACAACCTGTCAGGCCGCGACACCACCAAGTGGTGGAACCGGTGGATACGCCGCATCGGCGAAGCTCCAGTGATTTACGACCCGGAATTGGCGTTGGCGAGCCGGCAGCAGCTGCAGAAGGCTCTTGTCAACAAAGGTTTTCTCGATGCACAGGTGGATGTGGAGGTGCGTCAGAATGAGCGCAAGCGCAAGGCAGAGGTTGACTACATCCTTGTTCCGGGTCAGCCGCATATCATCGATTCTATCAGTTATGTGTTCCCTAATGACGAATTGCGCGATGCCGTCATGGAGGATTCTGCGCATTTCGCCATACGTCGCGGTGATTTTCTGGATCGCAGCTTGCTTGACACTCAGCGCGATGTGATAGCCGGACACCTGAAGAACAAGGGGTATTACGCTTTTACCAAGGAGTTTATACGCCTCAATGCAGACACTACAGCCGGCTCAAAGCTCGTTGATTTGACGGTGACGATAGAGCCTCCGTATGACGCGCAGCACGCCTCTGCGCCGCAGATAGACACGCATATACCGTACACTATCCGTTCAATCCGTGTCATCACCGATTACAAGGCCATGGATGCTGACCGCCTCGACCAGATTGCAGCCGTTGACACGGTAGACTACAAGGACATGGTGATACTGTACGGCAAGAATCATTACCTGCGCCCCTCGGTCATCTATGACAACTGCCATTTCCGTGTCGGCATGCCTTACCGCCAGGCTGACGTGGACCAGACATACGAGGCTTTCTCGCGGTTGAATATATTGAAATTCACGAATATACGGTTTGTCCCTGCTGAAGATGAGGCTGGTGCAGTTGATGCATACATACTGCTGACACGCGACAAGAGCCAGTCTGTGGCGTTTGAACTCGAGGGGACTAACTCGGAAGGCGACCTCGGTGTGGCGGCGAGCGTGACCTATACCCACCGCAACGTAGGCAAGGGCTCGGAGACGCTGACGGCGAAGGTGCGCGGCGCATACGAGTCGATAAGCGGCGACCTGAACGGCCTGTTGCACAACCGCTACATGGAGTATTCGTTTGAGACGGACATCAACTTCCCGAAATTCAAGTTTCCGCTGCTTGACGATGCGTTCAAGCGCAAGATAAAGGCCTCGACGCAGTTCAGCCTTTCGTTCAATTACCAGGAGCGTCCCGAATACACGCGCATTATCGCCACCGCCGGGTGGTCGTACCGTTGGGCGGAGCGCAATTCGCGCAAGCGGCACATATTCACGCCTATAGACATCAACTATGTCTTCCTGCCCGAATCCACCAGCGATTTCCTCGACCAGATAGCCCCGGACAATCCGCTGTTGCGCTACAGCTATGAGAATCACTTCATCATGCGCATGGGGTATTCGTTTTACTATACCGACAAGCGCACGCCGCGCCCTTGGGACCGCGGGCTGCAGCGAAACATCAACACGTTTCGCGCCAATGCCGAGATAGCCGGTAACCTGATGTTCGGTATCAGCAGTATCTTCTCGCACCGCGATTTCCACAGCGACCCGTATAAGGTGTTCGGCATACATTATTCGCAATATTTGCGTCTTGAGGGGGATTACAGTTTCCTGCACCAGTTTGACGTGCGCAACTCGCTTGCCCTCCATGTCGGCATGGGAGTGGGCATTCCCTACGGCAATTCGAGCATACTCCCCTTTGAGAAGCGGTTTTACGGCGGCGGCGCAAACGGCGTGCGTGGCTGGGACGTGCGCACTCTCGGCCCGGGGTCGTACCCTGGCTCAAATTCCGTCTCCGATTTCATCAACCAGTGCGGCGACATACGCCTCGACCTCAATGCCGAGTACCGCGCCAAGCTGTTCTGGGTGCTTGAGATGGGTCTGTTCATCGATGCCGGCAATATATGGACTATACGCAACTACGAGGCGCAGCCCGACGGCGTGTTCCGCTTCGGCAGCTTCTACAAGCAGCTTGCGGCAGCTTACGGCATCGGCATACGCATGGACTTCGACTATTTCCTCATACGCTTCGACCTCGGCATGAAGGCGCACAATCCCGCCTCCGGTGCTGAGCCGTGGCCGCTTATACACCCGAAATGGGGACGCGACAACAGTTTCCATTTCTCGATAGGCTATCCTTTCTGAATTTATACAACCTCATTGGATATGAAAAAGCTGGCTATATTTGACCTCGACGGCACTCTGCTCAATACGATCTCCGACTTGGGGAGCGCGTGCAACTACGCCCTCGAGAAAATGGGGTATATGAAGCACCCCATTTCGGCGTACAACTATATGGTGGGCAACGGCGTGCGCCGTCTGCTGGAACGCGCCCACCCCGATGCCGACGCGGCTGTCGTGGACGGTCTGCTCGGATATTTCCGCGAGTATTACGACGTGCATTGCACTGACACCACCGAGCCGTACCCCGGCATCCCCGAGCTGCTCGCCGAATTGACCGATAGGGAAGTGGCAGTGGCGGTTGCAACCAACAAGTACCAGAGCGCGGCATCGAAAATCATCAGCCACTTTTTCCCCGACACGCCGTTTGTTACAGTGCTCGGACAGAATGACGAGCGGCCTACTAAGCCCGACCCGTCGATAATATTTGAAGTGCTGAGCCAGCACCCGACACCGAAGGCGCAGGTGATGATGATAGGCGATTCTGCCATTGACATGGAGACTGCCAGGCGTGCATGTGTCGAGTCGATAGGTGTGACGTGGGGATTTCGCCCTGTGTCGGAACTGCGCAAGGCGTGTGCCGTGCATGTGGTCAGTTCGCCGTCAGAGATCCTCAAATTCCTTGACGACCCGTTCTGACCATGGCTGTGTCAGCGGCGTTGCCTCTCGATGCGTTCAGCCAGCCCCGGGCGTGTGACGCGGACCGTGGAAATGAAAGCACTGTCAAAGGCTGCCAGCTCTTCCGAACGGTTTTGCATGGTGTACGTGCTGCGCTCTGCCGCCACCTCGAGCAGCTGCCCGTGAAGCTCCAGCGAGTCTTTCCACTCGCGGCTGACGAATGTTTTTGCTGCGTTGCGCCCCGCCATCCGCGCTGCTTCCAGCGCCTCGCCGCTCACGCTGTCTGTTTTTTCCCCGCCGCACGACAATATCAGCAACGGCATTGCCAACAGTAGTATATGTTTTGTCCTTATTGACATATTCATCTCCGGTAAATCGATTTACTGTGATGCAAAATTAATATTTTCCTCCGCCATTTGCAATACACCGCCATGGACACACACTACATCGCCCCCGAAATATGCGAGCTGCTCTACACCGAGGCTCGCCGCATCAATACGCCGCAATTCATCGATGAGGACCCGGTGCAGTTTCCGCGCCGCTTCTCACGCCTTCAGGACATTGAAATCGCCGCGCTCCTCGCTGCCACCATTGCGTGGGGCAATCGCAAGATGATATGCCGCAACGCTACGCGCATGCTCGATCTCTCCGGCTGGCAGCCGTACGCCTACGTCATGGACGGCGGATATGAAGACCTCGACCCGCAGATGAACCTGCACCGCACATTCTTCGCTCGCCACCTGCAGTACATGATGCGCGGACTGCGTGAGATATACCGCCGCCATGCCTCGCTTGACGCTTTTGCCGCGCATTGCCATGTCGCCGACAGCGAGACACCCTCATGGCATCTGACCGCCGCTATCTCCGAAGTATGCCGCGAGCAGAACGGCGGCGAGGACTGCAGCCGCGCCATTCCCTCCAACCTGAATCAAACGGCACTTAAGCGCATCAACATGATGCTGCGCTGGCTCGTGCGTGACGACGGCATAGTCGATATGGGAGTGTGGAAGTCGATTCCTAAGTCAAAGCTATTTATCCCCCTTGACGTACACGTCGGCAACACCGCCCGCGCCCTCGGCTTGCTCACGCGCCGCAGCAACGACCGCCGCGCCGTCCTTGAGCTGACGGCACAGCTGCGCCGTCTGCGTCCCGACGACCCCGTATGGTACGACTACGCACTATTCGGCATCGGCGTAACCGCCAAATCTTCCCGCCAGCCCGAGACTTGATTTCGCAGTCTCCGAAATAGCCGCCACACCTTTTATATTGCTAAAATACGTCACAAGTGTCGCAGTTAGTATTGCCCGATGCGTGCTTGCTTATCAGGCAACAAGCTTTCTTGAACTGGGAATAGTTCTGATTTCTATTTATAGTTCACGAAACTTACGAAGTTTATGCCTTAACGGCATGGATGCAGGATGACGCAGTTATTCTTCAGAAGTCTCGATAGGGCATAGTTTGTAGAACTCGAGGAGTTGGATTGTCTCTTTCCTTAGTTTAGTTTTTACGAATTTCTTCATATCCTCGTCCATCAACTCCCCCAACCCGTTTAACATCCCTCTGTCACTCATAGAGTTTAAGCGGTCAATACAATCCTGCAAGTATGCTTCGAGAGACTTGCCCATTCTCTGTTCTACGACCTTCCGGTTTATCGGAGTACGGTTTTCCATATAAAACCAGCAATCGAATATATCCCGGTTCGTTATTTCATTGCGATCGAGCATTGCGCATAGCTTGTGTGCGAACATGTTCTCTTTAGCCATGAGCTTTATGTTCAGCCCCAAGAGGTTGGCGATGATGTATTTGTTTCCGAAATCTCGTTTTGATATTTCCACTTTCAGCTTTCTGTCGCCTGCGCCATAGTCGAGTACGAGGATTGGCCCGTAAAATTTCTTGGCTTCGTCATGAATCTTGCCGTATTTCAACAGGATGGTTCGGACCGCGTCATAGACTTGGTCTTCGTAATCAGCATTGATGAGGTTGAAGTCCAAATCCACCGAAAACCGAGGCAGATTGTGGAAAAACATACAGGCAGTGCCTCCTTTGAACCCGAGGTTTACCGCTAACAAGGGATTGGAGTATATGTCCTTCAGTATTTGCAGCATGAAGAACTTGTGTCTGTTTATGTCAAGCATTGTCCAGTATTTTGAGTGCGCGTTTAGACAGAGTCGGGGAGTTGTATATCGGTAGCAGCTTGATGACGGCATCTTTGTCTATGGCTGCAGGGTTGTCGAAATGGCAGTTTGCGTTCAGGTACAGCATATCGAGAAAAGCCCGTTCTGTTGTGGCTTCATTAACAATGCCTCTGCGTATGCCGGCGGGGTTAATCAGGATTTCGTCCTTGATTTTTCTGTATGAGATTGTCCTTGAATCCACATCAATGGTTCTGTTAAGGTAGCTCACCATGGTTGTTTCACTGCCATATTGGAATATCACACCAGCACGTTGCAGGATATGCTCCAGTGACAGGTAGCTGGGGACGAAGAGGCGGCATGCCAACTCGTCAAAGGAGTAACCGTGTTTTGCATACACTCCCCTGCGAGGCGAGACGAACAGCTTCTTTTTGAGGGCGTATGCCATGCGTTGGACTATGGCTATAGGGTTTGTATCGCCAGTCAGCAAGGCAATGTCTGTGACCTTGAATACAGTCTGAGGCTGTTGCATCAGGGTCAGTGCGGTGGAATTTGGTGAACTGCGCATAGTGTCTGTTTCTATTTCCGGTTCACAAAATTAGCGATTCCCGCCGAATCATGCAAGTGCTGCATTGCATTTTGTGAAGGACGTGGGTTTAAGCAGCCCGAAAACAGGGCGAGTTGCGACCCTCATGCTCTGGGCGATTGTCCCTACTTGGCTGCACATAAAGAAGGGTGCGCCATTTTGACGCACCCTGTTTGGCTGTTGCTAAAAAGCAACTCGAATTATGTGGATGTTATTCTGTCAGCGGCGGTTTTTGGTCATGGCTCGCATGGCACGCATCGATTCCATCAGTTTCTTGGGGTTCTTGACGGAGGTGGCGGCTTTCATCATCTTGCGCGACTGCTCAAACTGCTTCAGCAGGCGGTTCACTTCCTGCAGTGATGTGCCGGAGCCTTTGGCGATGCGCTGGCGGCGCGAGCCGTTGATGATTTCGGGGTGTTCGCGCTCTTGCGGGGTCATGGAGTAGATGATCGCCTCGATGCCCTTGAACGCGCTGTTGTCGATGTCGATGTCCTTTATGGCTTTGCCTACGCCCGGTATCATGGATGCCAGGTCTTTGATGTTGCCCATCTTCTTGACATTCTGTATCTGCTTGAGGAAGTCGTTGAAGTCGAACTTGCCGTGCTTGATCTTGTTGGTCAGGCCTTCGGCTTCCTTCGCGTCATAGATAGACTGTATGCGCGAAGCGAGTTCGCCGAGGTCTCCCATGCCGAGTATTCGGCTTGCCATGCCCTCGGGGTTGAACTCCTGCAGGTCTTCGAGTTTCTCGCCAGTGCCGATGTATTTGATAGGCTTGTCAACTACCTTGCGTATCGAGAGTGCAGCACCGCCGCGAGTGTCGCCGTCGAGCTTGGTGAGTATCACGCCGTCGAAATCGATGCGGTCGTTGAACTCCTTGGCGGTATTGACTGCGTCCTGACCGGTCATCGAGTCGACGACGAACAGGGTTTCGTCCGGGTTGATAGCCTCGCGTATAGCAGCTATCTCGTCCATCATCTCGGCATCGACGGCGAGGCGGCCGGCGGTATCGACTATGACGAGGTCATAATGGTTGTCGCGTGCGTGGCGTATGCCGTTAAGGGCGATTTCGACGGGGTTCTTGTTGCCCTCCTCGCTGTATACCGGCACGTCGATAGAGTTGCCGACCACTTTCAGCTGTTCGATGGCTGCGGGGCGGTACACGTCGCAAGCGACGAGCAGGGGGCGTTTCCCCTTGGAGGATTTCAGCTTCTTGGCGAGCTTGCCGGAGAATGTGGTCTTGCCCGAGCCCTGGAGGCCGGACATGAGTATCACTGCCGGGTTGCCTTTGATGTTGAGGGGAACGAGGGTCTTGCCCATGAGTTCGGTGAGTTCCTCATGGACTATTTTCAGCATCAGCTCCTGGGGCTTGACGGCGTTGAGGACGTTCTGTCCCATAGCCTTTTCTTTGACGGAGTCGATGAAGCCTTTGGCGACCTTGTAGTTGACGTCGGCGTCAACGAGGGCGCGGCGCACCTCCTTGAGTGTCTGCGCCACGTTGATTTCGGTGATGCGGCCCTCGCCTTTGAGGACCTTGAAAGAGCGTTCGAGCCGCTCCTGAAGTGAGTTGAACATACTGATGATGTTGTGCGGGTGGAACGATTATTCGGCTTGGGCGAGCCTGTTTGTAGCGGAGTCGGGGAAGATAACCACCGGACGGTGGGTTTTGGCTTCCTCCTCGGTCATGAGCGCGTATGTCATGATGATGATTATGTCTCCGGGCTGGGCCTTGCGTGCCGCCGCGCCGTTGAGGCATATCACCCCGCTGTCGGGTTCGCCGGCGATGACGTATGTGTCGAAACGCTCGCCGTTGTTGTTGTTGACTATCCAGACACGCTGTCCTGGGAGTATGCCGGCGGCATCGAGCAGACGGCTGTCGATGGTGATGCTGCCGATATAGTTCAAATCCGCCTGTGTGACGCGCACGCGGTGGATTTTGGATTTCATCATTTCTATAAGCATAGTCTTATAGTGTATGGGTTGGATGCGGTGTTATTGGTTCTGTGTGCCTTCCGGCTTGCGGTAGGCGATGTTGTCTATCAGCCGCACGTCGCCGCAGTATACGGTGATGCAGCCGGCTATGTAGTCTGTGTCTGACCAGTCGTTGACGGGCTGCAGCGTTATGCCGTCAACAATCTCGAAATATTCGACGCGGCAAAACGGGAGAGCGTCGATGCTTTCCACCACAGAGTCGTGCGTTGCGGCCACAGAGTGGCTGAGCGAGTATTTCACGCTTTCGGCCAGTGCGCGGTGTATGCCCGGGGCGATGTTGCGCTGCTCTGCCGTGAGCAGGGCGTTCCGGCTTGACAGGGCGAGGCCGTCATCGGCACGCACTATTGGGCAGGGAACTATCTCGACGTTGATGCCCTCTGTCTGGATCATACGTCGTATAACGGCTATCTGCTGGAAGTCCTTTTCGCCGAAATATGCCCGGTCAGGGGCGACCATGCGCATCAGCAGGCTGACCACACGGGCAACGCCCTGAAAATGGCCGGGGCGGTATTTCCCCTCCATGACTTCAGCCACCTGCCCGAGGTCGAACACAGGGGCGGGCTTGTCGATGCCTTCCGGGTACATCTCCTCGACCGAGGGGGCAAACACGGCTGCCACGCCGGCGCGGCGTAGCTTGTCGAAGTCCGACTTCTCGTCACGAGGGTATGTCGCGAGG
>URTA01000027.1 GCA_900550645.1 uncultured Porphyromonadaceae bacterium | reverse complement strand
GGTCTCGTGGGCTCGGAGATGTGTATAAGAGACAGGGATATGCCGGCTGGCATATCCCCCGCGTGTGTGCTGTGGCAGCGGCGTGGAGGGTCAGTTCATCTGCTCTTTGCTCATGCGGCCGCTGTCGAATTTCCACGCCGAGGCTTCCTCCTTGCCGGCTATCTCGTTGAGCTTGGTGCGCAGCTCTATCAGCAACGAGCAGAATGTGCCGAGGTACATGCGCATCTGCTCCGTCGGTTCGGGGGAGTTGGCGGTTATCACCACGTCAAAAAGCAGCGAGAAGTTGTACTTGTCGGTGTTGTCCTCATCGTCGTGCGCTATCTCCCATGTGAATTTCGGGCCCCAGTTGCTCGCCACCTCGTTGCATGCCGAAATTACGCTCGACAGCTTGGGGTCGTCGGGGGCGACTGAAAGTATGCCCGGCAGTACGAGCCGCTGCATGGGCGACTCCGTAGGGCCGCAAGCCAGGAACGTGAAGCCCTGGAACTTGAACATCCACGTCCGCTCGTTCTCCTGCTGCGGGTCAGTGCCGAGGCTGTCGAGCACGGGGACGATGAGGTCGCGGTAATAGTCGTAGCCTTCGGGCAGGGGGTACTCCACGCCCATTACGACAGTGCGGCCGGGCTTGGGCTGCATCATGCGTTCGCGGCGGCGTTGCTTCACCACCTTGCGTATCGCCTCGTCCGCCCACGAATAGCCGAGGGCGAGCGCGAAACCGAGCAGTATGTACAGTACAATTGTCATCTGGAAAAAGGGTTTATCAGGTGAATAAATATCTCTGTTTGTCGGACTGCAAAGTTACACATTTTATGCCAAACCGCCAAACCGCTCTCGCAACTCGTCAAAGCTCACGAAAAACATGCTGGACAACATATTTTCGCAAGGTTATGCACCGCCGGCAAAATATTCAGTCGAATTATTTGCAGTTTTGGCAGAAAAGGAGTACTTTTGCTCATTGCTAACACCAAAATCCTTTTTTATGAAAAGAATTTCTCTTCTGATCAGCGCCGGCCTGTTGTCGCTCGCGACACTGGCACAGGCCAAGGCCGTCCCCTACGCCTCGGACATGACCGACAGCGAATGGACGATCGTGGATGTCAACAATGACGGCAAAACATGGGCTGTAGCGACAAGCAGCTTTACCGGCACGGGCTATGACCAGGGTGTCAAGTACCCCTACCACAGCACCAACGCCGCCAACGACTGGATCATCTCGCCCGCTGTCACGCTGACGGCCGGGACTGAGTACAAGGTCAAGTTCTGGCATAAAGAGGGAGGCTCTTCCTTCAAGGAGAATTTCTCCCTTTACGCCTCCACCGGCTCAACGCCCGAAAGCCTTGCTGCCGGCACCCTCATCGCAGACTACAACCAGTCCTATACATCGAACTGGACCAAGGATGCGTACATCTTCATCCCCACAGAGAGCGGCGACTACCATTTCGGGTTCTATGCCTACTCTGAGAAGGACAAACTGAACATCATGCTGACCGGCTTCGAGGTGGCGTTCAACGCTTTCACCCCAGCCACGGTGTCCGACTTCACCGTAACTCCGGGCGCAAACCGCGCTCTCGAGGCAACCCTGACATGGACGCTGCCCACGACAGACTCCGACGGAGTAGCGTTTGGCGAAGGTGACACTGTAAGCAATGTCTACATCTACCGCGACAACGCCCTTGTACAGACCCTCGGCGGCGACGCGACAACATGGACAGACAATGCCGACAGCGGACTGACCACAGGCAAGCACCTGTATGAAGTCGAAGTGGAAGTAAGAGGCACTCGCAGCGCACGCGCCTCGGTCAACTCGTCATACATCGGCCCGCTCGTTGCAAGCCCGATGCCTTACGATGCCAGCATCACAGAAATGACAAAGGATGACTTTGCCACACTCTTCGTTGCTATCAAGGGTGCAGACGCTACCATCTCAGACAGCTACAACTGGAGCCTGTACACCAGCACCTACAGCGCGAACTACATTAAGCTGGGCGGCGCGTACAACAAGGTATTTGACAACTGGCTGATACTGCCGCCGATGGTGTTTGACACCGCCGGCAAATACGTCATCACCACCAGCATGTCGTATGCCGACAGCAACGAGTCTGTATTCGACCTGCACCTCGGCTCCGGCACTACCATAGAGAGCTACCCCGAAGCAACCAAGGTCGGCACATACCCGACTGTCGGCTACTCGCAGAAGGAATACAAGCTGTACTTCGAAGTCACTGAACCGGGCACTTACAACCTGGCTATCCACGCATCAGGCAACACGAAGTCAAACGACTTCAAGATTTATACCATGACCGTGGATCACGCAGTGTCAAAGCCGCAGCCTGTGACCAACCTCACAGCTACCCTCGGCGAGGGCAACACTGTCAACATCTCATGGACCAACCCGACAGAGGACAACACCGGCGAAACCCTGACAGCCGACCTCAGCAGGGTTGAGATATGGGTTGACGGCACACGCGAAACCACCCTCTACGGCGGCTTTTACTGCTCACCGGGCATCAATGTTACGGAACCTGTCGAAATCGCGATCCCGGGCGTGCATGAGATAACCATCGTGCCTTACATCGATTCCAACGCTTGCGAGAACCCCGCTTCTGTCTACACTCCCTGGATGGGCGACCCGACACAGGCGCTCCCCTACTCCTGCGACTTCTCTGACAGCAAGCTGCACGCTCTCTGGACTGTCAAGCCGAAAGCAGAGGGCGAGACCACATGGACAGTCTCCACTTCAGGCGCGACACTCGCCACTCCGACTGCCGACGACGATTACGTCACTCTCAACGACGTGCTGATGACAGCTCCGTTCGACCTCACAGAGGGCTACTACAAGGTGACTGTCAACGTCAAGGGCGGTTCAAGCAACTATCCCCTCTACTTCGGCCTCGTGGCCAACAATGACGCCAACTATGAGGTCATCAACCGCCAGAAGCTGACCATGACCGGCTACGTGATGAGCAACAAAGACCTGTACATACCCGTCACCACTGCCGGCAAGTACAAGTTTGCAGTCCTCGCCAACGAGGCTATCGGCAAGTGCAGCGACATCGTCCTCACCAAGATAGCTATCGCCGAGCAGCCCGTCATCCCCGCTGCAGCTACAGACCTCAGCGTTGAGCCTGCCAGCGACCTCTCGCTCAAGGCAACCATCTACTGGATCAACCCGACGACCTGCAACATTCCCGACCTGAGACCGACCATCACCAAGGCTGAAATCCTCCGCAACGGCGAGCTTATCACCACCGTCACCGAGGACATCATCGCAGGCAGCTCTACCGAGTACATCGACACTGCAGTTCCCTCACCGGGCGTGTACACATACACTGTCAAGCTGTACAACGGTGAGAACACCCTGGCTTCCGGCCATGCAGAGGTTGCAAGTCCCTGGATCGGCGGCGGTCTCGAAGTACCCTACGAGCCTGAGAACTTCAACGACTGGACAGCATTCAACAATGCCACCACAGGCGCAAACGGCTGGACCAAGGGTTCTAACAACGCCAGCATAACCTCTTACTCGAAAGTGCCTGACGCATGGCTCATCTCTCCGCCTATCTTCACAGAGGTCGGCAAGAAGTACATACTCGAGGTACGTCCGTACAACTACGGCAGCAACGATCCCTACACAGTCGATGTTTACCTCGGCACAGAGACCGATCCTGAACTTATGTTCTTCAACCTCGGCTCGATAACCTGCGACACTCCGAAGAACACAGCAGAGCCCGTTCAGTTCAAGCTGACAGCCGTTGAGCCGGGCGCATCGCAGTCTGACGGCGACGCGACTACCGACGAGAACGAGCGCATCGAGTTCCCCGCCGGCAACATCACAGCCGGATTCCACGCTTCGACACAGGGCGAAGGCTATATCTGCGACTTCCGCTTCATCCTCGACCCGGAAACGGGTGTTAATGAGGTGGCAGCAGACGGAGGCATGACCCTCATGGGCAATGCAGTCCTCATCCCCGCCGGCGCACGCGACATCACACTCGCCACGGCAGCAGGACAGGTAATCCGCCACTATGAGGCAACAGACAGCGTAGACCTGTCGCAGCTTGCAGCCGGCGTATACATCGTCAGCGGCAACCTCGACGGCCGCCGCATCGCCCTCAAGGTAGTGAAATAATCCCCGAACAATCCCCGTAACGACGAGAGGGTGCGCCGACTGCGCACCCTCTCTTTTGTTGCTGCACATATAAAATATGTAAGGCAACGAAACCGGCGGTGTTTTGGTCAGTCGCGGAAATTTTGTAATTTTGCGCCGAATTTCAACCGGCAGCCCCGAGCCGGGAAACAGGCACACCGTTCCCCGGCATCGATATGCGTAACAGTTATTTATGAAAAATCTGGTCATAGTAGAGTCCCCCAACAAAATAAAGAAGCTTGGGGAAATTCTCGGCAAGGACTATAAAGTAATGTCGAGCTACGGACATATCCGCGATCTGCGCAAGAAAGATTTCAGCATAGATGTGGACCACGACTTCGCGCCGCAATATGAGATACCGGCAGACAAAAAAGACCTCGTGCGTCAGCTGAAAGAGGCTGTCTCTTCAGCCGACATGGTGTGGATTGCAGCCGATGATGACCGCGAGGGAGAGGCCATCGCCTGGCATCTGTATGAGGTGCTGGGACTGACCCCCGAAAACTCGCGGCGCATTGTATTCCATGAGATTACCCCGCCGGCGGTCCTGGAGTCTATCAAAAATCCGCGAGGCATCGACATCGACCGCGTCAACGCGCAGCAGGCACGCCGCGTAATTGACCGCATGGTAGGCTTCGAACTCAGTCCGGTACTGTGGCGCAAGATCAAGCCGGCCCTGTCTGCCGGACGTGTGCAGAGCGTGGCTGTAAGGCTGGTATGCGAGCGCGAAAAAGAGGTGCTTGCGTTCAAGCCCGAACCGTTCTACCGCGTCAACGCCGTGTTTGCCGACCCGCGCAGCGGCGAGGAGATGAGCGGCGAACTGAACCGCCGCCTCGACAACAAAGAGGAGGCCCGCGCATTGCTGTCGCATTGCGCCACGCTCACACAGTACACCGTGACGAGCGTGGAAACCAAGCCGTTGAAACGCTCACCCGCAGCTCCATTCACGACTTCGACCCTGCTACAGGAGGCTTCGCGCCGTCTCGGCATGTCGGTGGCGCAGGTCATGTCGGTGGCGCAGAAGCTGTACGAGGCAGGACACATCACATATATGCGTACCGACTCGCTCAACCTCTCCGAACTCGCGCTCAAGGACATTGCCGATACCATAACATCGTCGTGGGGCGACAAATACCTGCACACACGCCGTTACCACACCAAGTCGAAAGGCGCACAGGAGGCTCACGAGGCCATACGCCCGGCATACATCGCCAAGGAGACCATCGACGGTACACAGGCTGAGAAACGTCTCTACGACCTGATACGCAAACGCACACTCGCCTCGCAGATGGGAGACGCAGTCTTCGAGAAGACAAACATGACCGTAAGCATTGACGGCCGCCAGGAGGAGTTTGACCTCGAGGGGAAGGTGACACTGTTCGACGGCTTCCTGAAGGTATATGCCACCAATGACAACACAAAAAACACAGTGCTGCCGCCGCTAGCGCAGGGCGACACTCTTGCCCCGGTCGAGATGACAGCCACACAGCGGTTCACACAGGCTCCGGCACGATATGACGAAACGGCACTGACAAAGAAAATGGAGGATATCGGCATCGGCCGCCCGTCTACATACTCCGCTATCATTTCAACCATACAGACACGCGGCTATGTGGAACGAGGCTCAAAGGAAGGCACTCCCCGCCCATACGAGGTGCTGACACTCACTCCCCCCTCTGCCGAAATATCTGAGCAGACGCTCTCCGAAAATACCGGCAGCAACAAGGGCAAGCTCGTGCCCACAGACGTAGGCGTGGTGGTCAACGACTTCCTCACGGTGTATTTCCCAGACATACTCGACTACAATTTCACAGCGCATGTCGAGGAGAAGTTTGACGAAATTTCTCAGGGGAAACTGGACTGGCAAAACGAGCTGAAAGACTTCTACTCCAGCTTCCACCCCGACATCGAGAAGATAAACTCGATGCGTACGGACCGCAAGGTGGGCGAGCGTCGCCTGGGCATCGACCCGAAGAGCGGCCGCCCGGTATCGGTCAAGATAGGCCGCTACGGCCCCATGGTGCAGATAGGCGAGACCGGCGACGAGGAGAAGCCGCTGTTTGCCGGCATGCTGAAGGGACAGAGCATGCAGACCATCACGCTCGAGGAAGCGTTGAAGCTGTTCGAGCTGCCTCGCACGCTCGGTGAATATGAGGGCAAGACTGTCACCGCAGCCATAGGCCGCTTCGGCCCGTATGTGCGCCACGACAAGGCTTTCGTCTCCATACCAAAGGAGCTGACCCCGCAGGCTATCACCCTCGAAGAGGCCGTGAAACTCATCGAGGACAAGCGCGAGGCTGACAAAAACAAGCATATCAAGTCGTTTGACGAACTCCCCGGCGTCGAGGTTCTGAACGGCCGCTTCGGTCCGTACATCGCCTGCCGCAAGGAGGGAGCAAAAAAGGCTGTCAACTACAAGATACCCAAGGGACAGGATGCCGCCGCGCTCACAGTGGAGGAAGTTCAGGCTATCATGAAGGCTCAGGACGAAGCTCCGGCACGTCCACGCCGCCGCGCTGCCGCTGCCCCCAAAACTGCGACAAAAACCGCAAAGACAACAAAGACCTCCAAGGAGGCATAACCATAGCTGTCATTGCGCTGGCAGAGCTGGGTTTCGTGCTTATCCTGCCGCAAACGACACAAAACACCCATTCGCGGCAGAATAAACACCCGTTTATTTTGCCGCAACTGCTTTTTTATATACCTTTGCGGCAAAATAAGACGACATCATGGGTGCATTGGCAGGCAGGAAAAAGGAGATTGCGGAACTCGAAAGGCTGTACAGCAGCGACCACGCAGAGTTTGTCGCCGTATACGGCAGACGGCGCGTAGGCAAGACTTTCCTCGTCAAACAGGCGATGAAAGGGCGGATAACATTCCAGCATACCGGTGTGTCGCCTGTCAACCAAGGGACGCAAAGCCGCCTGAAAACGCAGCTGGACAGTTTCTATTACTCCATGCTCAACCACGGCCTTGAGGGGGTAAAACCGCCCAAAACGTGGATGGAAGCGTTCTTCATGCTCGAACAGCTGTTGCAGAGCCTCGACAACGGCAGCCGCCAAATCGTATTCATCGATGAACTGCCATGGATGGACACTCCCCGGTCAGGTTTTCTGCCAGCCTTCGAAAGCTTTTGGAACGGCTGGTGCAGCGGCCGCGACAACATTATGCTCATCGTCTGCGGCAGTGCCACATCATGGATGCTGGGCAATCTGTCGCGCAGCAAAGGGGGGCTGTACGGACGGCTGACCGCCGAAATCAAGCTGTCGCCGTTTACATTGCATGAATGTGAGGAATACTTTGCCCACGAGGGCATCGAGATGAGCCGCTACGACATACTGCAAAGCTACATGGTGTTTGGAGGCATACCCTATTACCTTGGGTATTTCCAACGCGGACTGAGCTTCGCGCAGAACGCTGACAACATACTTTTCGGAGCAAACCCTCGGCTGCACGACGAGTTCAACCGGCTGTTTGCCGCCATATTCTCCGACCCGGAGGACTGCAAGAAAATAGTCCGACTGCTGGCAACACGGCACTCCGGCTTCACTCGCGAGGAAATCAGCGCACACACCGGCATACCGCTTGGCGGAGGGCTTACGTACTCGCTCGCAGCTTTGGCAGAAAGCGACTTCATAATCCGATACAACCCTTTCGGCAAGCCCAAGAACTGGCAAGGCTACAAGCTTATGGACAACTTCTGCCTGTTCTGGCTGAAGTATGTGGAAGCCAACCGGCAAGAAACGGGCTTCATGGGCGACAACATCACCTCAGACACCCTGCGCAGCTGGCGCGGCATAGCCTTTGAGGAAGTCTGCTGGCAGCATATCGAGCAAATCAAACGCTCGCTGGGCATCAGCGGCGTAAGGTCTGCAGCATCAGCATGGAGCGTGAGGGGGAGCGACGGCACGGACGGCGCACAGGTGGACTTGCTTATAACGCGAGACGACAATGTCGTGAACCTCTGCGAGATGAAATTCGCAAGCACACAGTACGCCATTGACCGTGACGAGGAGATGAGGCTGCGCCGCCGCATTGACACGCTCAAGGCGGCACTGTCCCCGAAACAGACAGTCCACCTCACCATGGTGACGACATTCGGTGTCGCTCACGGCAAGCACAGCGGAATAGTCCAGAAAGAAGTGGTCATGGACGACCTGTTTGCGTAACTCCGCCGAGAAAGCGGGCGGAATTGGCTGCTACAGCCGGAGTCATGTCCTCGCCGCGTATGGCAGTGAGCGACGCAAGAACAGATTCGATGCCGGCATCAGCATCGTCAGTCTCGGCAAGTATGTATTCCTGCGGCACGGCTCTGACTGTCTGCTCGTTGAAGCCCACACCGAAACTCAGGTAAATGCCACGGCGCGTGAACATTTCAGCCACAGCCGGCTTCCCTCGGAAGCCGTGTATGCACCACGGCATCGACGGCTTAAAGTCACGGTGAAGCCCGATGATTATGTCGTTAGCCCTTACATCGTGGATTATCAACGGCTTACGAAGCCGTTCAGACAGTTCGACATGACGGCGGAACGTCAGCAGCTGACGGAACATCGCGCCGCCGCGCAGCTTGTCTATGCCGGCCTCGCCCACAGCGACGACCTGCGGCATTTCCGCCACGGCAGCGAGCATCGACCACGCCGCGTCAGGTATGTCCGCCGCCGTGTTCCACGGATGTATCCCCACTGAATACGCAATATCCTCCTCCAAAACCACTCCTGACGAGTCCTGATACTGCGCAGCAAGCTGCACTGCCGACAGCGACACTACGCTCTGCCGTCGCTCGTTATGTGTATGAATGTCAAGTATCTGCATAATAAGCATTTGTCAATACAGGAAACCAAGAAGCCACAGCGGAATCTTATTGCCCATTCCCGACTCGATATTGTCCGCCAGCACATAACTGTTCGGACTGTCCGCTATCTGCGAAAAGCCCTTGCCTGCGCCGCCGACCTCAAAGAGATATTCCTTGTCGAGCAGGAATCCCCCCCTGTCGGCACCGTACAGCTTGCCGGCTGCACTAAGCATAGAGGCTGCGAAACTCTCACGGACAGTCCCGACCTTGTGGAACACACCCAAGGCTTGCATCACCGATGGGTTGTCGAACAGTATTTTCGAGGGCTTCGCAACGCTTTCGGGCTTGGTCGCCGCCGAACAGAGCGAGCGCAGAATCGCCCCCTCCGAAAGCAATCCGAACAGCTTCGTCAGCTGGTTGCGCGTCACGCCCACATCGCGGCTCAGCTTAGTCATGTTGGGGACAAACGGCACTTGCTCGGCAAGTATCACCAGCAGCCTCTTCAGCTTGTTCTGCGTTTCATACTCAATATCGGCGACTGCCGGTATGTCGAGGTCAATGACCGACAAAACGAGCCGCTCGACACGCTGCGAGTAAGAGAGTTCGGAGGTGCTTAGGAAGAATGGGTAATAGCCGCAGCGCAGGTATTTCTCAAATTCGCCGATGACACGCACTGCCGCTGACACTCCCGCCGCCACTTCCGTGTGGCGGTTGAGTATGTCTGTCACAGGCACGGCATCAAACCTGCCCAAGCCGCGAAATTCCAAGTATTCGCGAAACGACAATCCCCGCAGCTCATAGACGGCTACACGCCGCGACAGGTCGGCGACCTTGCTGTTAAGCTGCAACAGCGACGAGCCGGTGAACACCACGCGGTAGCCCGGATAGCTGTCATGGATGTTCTTCAGCTCCTGCTCCCAGTTGCGGCGAGGGTACAGATGCACCTCGTCAAGACAAAGGTGCGTCCCCCCATGCTTGTAGTGATAGTCAGCAAGCTGTGTTATCGTATGGTCGTTGAACCACAACTGGTCAAGCGACGCATACAGCGCAGTGTCACCGACGTGCTTGCATCGCTGCAGCATCATCGTGGTCTTGCCGACACCCCTTGCCCCTTTGAGCATGACGAGGGTGTCGTTCCAGTCCACCATGCCGTAAAGATACCGGTAATGGTCTGTTCCGACGCTCTGTTTCAAGCGGTTTGAGATCTCATAAATACGCTCCATACGAATGACTTTCTGCAAAGGTACAAAATTTTGCTCTTTCCAAAGAGCAATTTTACCTCAATTTTGTTCTTTAGAAAGAGCAACTTTCATAAATACCTAATTATCAGCTGCATATCAAGCACAAATTTGACTATATAAAAAGGAGACACGCCAGTTGGCATGTCCCTTTTATGGTCATTTGCCGGCTATGCCGGTGTGAGTGTTTCAGCCTTTGAGCACGCCGAGCTTCTTGCCCACCTTGATGAATGCGGCAATGGCGCGGTCGAGCTGCTCACGGTTGTGGCCGGCAGAGAGCTGCACGCGGATGCGTGCCTGCCCCTTCGGAACAACGGGATAGTAGAAGCCAGTCACATAGATGCCCTCTTTCTGCATCTCGGCGGCGAAGTCCTGCGACAGCTTGGCGTCGTAGAGCATCACGGCGCAGATAGCGGACTGGGTCGGCTTGATGTCGAAGCCGGCAGCGAGCATCTTGTCGCGGAAATAGGTCACGTTGTCCATCAGGCGGGTGTGCAGGTCATCGCTCTCGCCGAGCATCTTGAACATCTCGATGCTTGCGCCGACGATAGAGGGAGCCACAGAGTTGGAGAACAGGTAGGGGCGTGAACGCTGACGGAGCATGTCGATTATCTCCTTCGGGCCAGTAGTGAAACCGCCCATTGCACCGCCGAATGACTTGCCGAGAGTACCGGTGAAAATGTCAATCTTGCCGTAGCAGTTGAACTGCTCAGCCACACCGTGGCCAGTCGGGCCAACGACACCTGCAGAGTGGCTCTCGTCCACCATTACAAGCGCGTCATACTTCTCTGCCAGCTCGCAGATCTTGTCCATCGGGGCAACGTTGCCGTCCATTGAGAACACGCCGTCAGTAGCGATGATGCGGAAACGGCAGTCCTGCGCCTCCTTCAGGCAACGCTCCAGGTCTGCCATGTCGGCATTGGCATAGCGCAGACGCTTGGCCTTGCACAGACGCACGCCGTCGATGATAGAGGCATGGTTCAGCGCGTCAGAGATGATGGCATCCTCCGGGCCGAACAACGGCTCGAACAGGCCGCCGTTGGCGTCGAAGCAAGCGGCATACAATATGGTGTCCTCGGTGTGGAAATAGTCAGAAATGGCGCGTTCCAGCTCCTTGTGCATATCCTGTGTGCCACAGATGAAGCGAACCGACGACATGCCGTAGCCGCGACGGTCCATAGTCTTCTTGGCAGCATCGATAAGACGCTGGTTGTCAGAAAGCCCGAGATAGTTGTTGGCGCAGAAGTTGAGCACTTCGCCATTGGTGTTCTCCACGGCGATGCCGGCACGCTGCGGGGTGGTGATGATACGCTCGTTCTTGTACAATCCTGCATCCTTGATGTCTTGCAGCTCCTTGGTAAGGTAGCTCTTGAAATTCTTATACATGATATTCGTTTTACAAGGTTGATTTTCCACCCCAAAATTAGTCATTTTTCCGCACACCCACACACCCCCAGCCGATTTTTCTGCCGCCCCCCGATGCCGCAACAACCCCGATCACCCCGAAATATGCAGAAAACCACGCAGAATTTTGGTTATTTAGACTATAATGAGTAACTTTGAGGCAAAATCAGCACAATATGAAGAAACTGCTCATGACGCTTATGGCAGCAATGCTGCCGCTGCTCGCCTTCGCCGGCGACTGGATCGAGATGTTCTCGAAAAACGGCGTGACGCACTACATATATGACACTGTCGAAAACGTCGGCGACAACCACCATGCGTGGATCAAGATGACCTACGACACCCACGCCGCCCGACAGTCGGCAGCCGAGAAGTACGGCATGGACGAAGAGGTATACACCGCCAAGTTCCTGTGCGTTTACAACGCGGATTGGACCATGTTTACCAATAACGCCATCACCCTGTACGGCGAGAAAGACGAAGTAATTGACTCATACAGCTTTGACGATGACTCATGGGAATATGTAGTCGTAGAGTCGAATGCGGAGATCTGGAGAAACTTCGCCCGAAAGATGAAGGAACAGGAAAAAACGACCACGGAGGTGGCTTCGTCAGGCGACCCGGAAATATACTCGCTCGGCGACAGGACATACTGTATGTGGCCGCCGGAGAAAGGTGCTGACGGTTGTCAGGTGATGTGGGTGCGCGTAATCCACGAATCCCCAGAAGTGCGAAACGAGGCTATGGATGCCCTCGGCATGGACGAACCCGTCTATGGAATGGCATACCAGTACGCATTCAAAGCCGACTGGTCGGCGATTTCCACACGGTCAGTCACCATATACGGCAACCTTCTCAAGGAACTCAGCGCCACCGCGTTTGACGACGACGAGTGGCGGCAGATAACGCCCGAGTCCAACGCCGCCGTATGGCGCGACTACGCCCGCGCCCACGCCGCCCGCTGACGCGCCCCGGCCAATCCAATAAATTGTCGTATATTTGCAGTCATACAACCCTACCAATATGTGTACACGGCAACAATGCATAGAACGCCTCACCGAGGCTGCGCCCCAAATCCGCGAAAAATACGGGGTAAAGTCATTGTGCCTGTTCGGATCGATGGCACGAGGCGACAACTCCCCCGACAGCGACGTGGACGTGTGTGTTGACATGCCAGCAAAAGCGACACTCGTCCTCGGACTGAAACGGTATCTCGAGAAACTCACAGGAAGCCCGGTGGACGTAATACGCCGGCACACCAACCTGAGGAGTTTCTTCCTTGCACAGATAGAAAAAGACGCAATCTATGTCATACGATAAAGAGTTAATCCAAGAGCAACTGTCGCAAATTCTCCCGCCACCGTTGACTTCCAAAATCCAATAAATTGTAGTATATTTGCGGTCACATAAAAGTTCCGCCGATGTCTGAAAGAAAAGATTTTCTCAATGGGAAGAAAGCCGTTACATTCGTAGACCTGTTTGCTGGAGCAGGTGGGATAAGCGAAGGGTTTCTCCAAGCGTATACAACCACAAAGTATTTCAAGTTCTTGTTGGCAAGCGACATAAACGAGAACTGCGAACTGACACACACAGTCCGCTACAACCGCCAATTCGGGCTTGACACAAAGTTCCTGACACAAGACATCATGGACGATGATTTTCTGCAAAACCTGCTTGACATGCTCAATGGTGCAGAAGTGGATGTAGTCACTGGCGGCCCGAGTTGCCAGTCTTTCAGCCTTTCCGGGCGGCGCAGACGTTTCGACAGACGAGACAACCTTTTCCTGCATTACCTCAAAGTGATACGCAAGCTGCGCCCGAAATATTTCGTTATGGAGAATGTAAAAGGCCTGCTCACCAAGGACAAGGGGCATTTCAAATCTGCCATAATGCGAGAAATTCGTTCCATAATAGACGATACAGTCCTTCCACCAATGCTCCTGTACATTGATGGTCTTCTCAACCGCAAAGCTTCAGCATTTGTCCGCAATTGCTATATGTGCAAAATACAGATGGAAGTGAACGATGACGAAAAAGCACTCTCAAACAGAGAACGCTTTTTTCAGCATATCGAAAGCCAGTTCAAAGCCACTACACGGAGAATCGGCTACCGCCTCAGCAAGTCAGACCCCAACATCTGCACCATACGGCATGGCCTCAACATACTGCGTGCAGTGGAACAGCGCAACGAGATTACAGACAAAATCGTCAAGCTCAAAACATTTGCCGACATTGACAATGATGCTTTCGCGAACAGAATCAACGACTTTCTGTCGTTGATAGATGACAACTCAGTCATTGCTTCAATACTTGCAGCCATCGACAGTTTCAATTTCGGCAACGATGATGATGCTCAGGAACTTAAGAGCATGATATGCCTGTATTCCTGCTCACTCGACGAAATTTTCGAGCATCTGCGCAACTTTGCCGAAGCTGACGGTTCTTCCGAAGAGTTTGACATCTTATTAAGAGAGCTACAGCTATATCAAGTTGACCGCCCTATTGTGGTCAACTCGGCAGACTATGGCGTGCCACAAAACCGTGAACGCGTTCTTTTCATAGGATGCCGCAAAGACCAGCCTCTAATCGACGAAATTCCGCCGACAATCAAGCGTGACGAAAGAGTATCGGTTTATGAAGCATTGAACGACCTTGATTTCATAGGCAACGGTGTAACAGAAACTAATTATGGGCAGCGGCGGATCATTGATAATTTCGAGCCACTGATACGCACTCGCGAAGTTTCCGGGCATATTTCCGATTCACCCTTGGCACGGACATACGCCGAATGGTCAAAAACAGGTCGTTTTTCGCACCGATTTGTATTCGACTACGACCCTTTCTACGTCCGCTCTTTGTCAGACCTTCAAGAGAACATATTCATGGGAGAACAAGCATTGTATAATCACCAAACAAGTTCACAAAGCGAAGAGGTGATGAAACGGCTGTCAATCATCGCCAAACATGGGGTATATGACGAAAGATGCAAAGAGGAACTTACACGCAACGGCGTAAGCTCAAATAAACGCAATTACACAGTCCTCAACCCCGCCGGGCAAAGCCCTACCGTAGTAACAATGCCAGATGACTTCATACACTACTCCGCACACAGAGCCATGACTGTCAGAGAAATGGCACGTCTGCAGTCATTCGACGATTCGTTTGTGTTCCAAGGCAAACGCCAAACCGGCGGGAACAAGCGCAAGTCTGAAATACCTCAGTTCACTCTGGTTGGCAACGCTGTTCCTCCGCTGATGGCAAAAGCGATTGCAGAGGTTATCCTGAATACAATAAGACTATGAAGCCATGATACACATGCGACCCTTCAATGATTTTGAGACAAGGAACTTGAAATTCCTTGTTGACCAACAAGTTGAATGTTCAACAATACAAGTCACAGAAACTGGTCTTAAAAAGAGTATTCTTGATGCTACTGCTCCAGTAAGAGTATACCTCAAGGACAATGGTATCCACGACTATGAAAACCAGCCTCAGGGAGAACTCGGGAAACGCCTTGTCGAAACATACATACTTACAGAAACAAGCCAAATACTCACTCGCACATCCCTGTACCGTCCGATGACCAAAAAGGGAGACCCACGAATGTGGGTAAACAAAGTCAGAGGTGTTGAGTTTTTGCGTCCCAACGACATATTTGCCTTAATAGCCGAAAAGGGGTTGTTATATGTAGTAAATCTTTCTTTGGTCGATATTCCCTCTGTGTGCAAGTCTCCAGTTGACACACCTCTAAAATTATTGGTAGATAGAATCCGAGATTCAAAATCGTGTGTCAGCCAAGAGCTTCTTGGTCTAATACGAGAACGAATGGGAGATTGGGTAATTTCCGAAAAACTCGCAGACACTGGCATCGGACGAACTGTGGAGTCTCTTTTGGGCATAAGCATGAACTCATCAAAATCGCCCGACTACAAAGGCATAGAACTCAAAAGCCATAGAGAGATGGCAAAAGTGCGCAACGCCCTATTCACACAGGCTCCAGACTGGAGCATCAGCCGTTTCAAGAACAGCAAGGACATCGTATCAAAATACGGATACATACCCTCAGGACATTCCTCCAAAACACTCCAAGTCACATTATCTGCAACAAACCCGAATGCTCAAATGCTCGGACTTGGCATCGATTTGCCCAAAGGCATCCTTGAGATTGACGAGTTCTTACTTGTGCCTGAGACATCTTGTACTTATGTCAAAGTGCAAGATATTGCGGCATGGCGGCTGTCAAAACTCCACGAGCGGTTATTGTCAAAACACAAGGAAACATTTTGGATTGAAGTTGAAACACAAAATATTGGCGGCAATGAATATTTCCGCTGCACTGAAATCGAACATACCAAGAACCCGCTTCCCGCACAATTCGACACGCTGCTTGAACAAGGAGGCATAACCGTTGACCTTATGCTATGCCGCCCTTCTGGAAACGGCGACACATACAGCTTCAAGATAACACGAAAGGCTCGCCAGCTTCTGTTTCCTGAAAGTGAGCGATACATAATTCAATAGATAGTCCTAACACACGCCGGAAGGATGCCCGTAGTGGATAAAAAACATACTATTTTATCCACTACAGTGTTTTTACTGGATAAAAAGAGCTATCTTTGCGGTGACAAATGCCTCCTACGATGAAAACGACAATCCTCAACCAGCGGGCGGAACGCGATGAACTGATGTCCCGCCCATACCAGCTGCGGCAAACACGTTACAATGCCAACAACCTGCTGGGCAACCCTCTCATCAAACTAATCACCGGCCCGAGACGAGTGGGGAAATCTGTTTTCGCATTGCTTATGCTGCGAGGCAGGAATTTCGCGTACCTGAACTTCGACGACAGCCAGCTGCTCGACAAATGGGACGAAGACCTCGCCATGTCAGTCCTTGACGATGTGTACCCGGGATATGACTTCATGCTCCTCGACGAAGTCCAGAACCTGCCGGAGTGGGACTTGTGGGTCAGCAAACTTTACAGGCGCGGCAAGAACCTGATAATCACCGGCAGCAATGCCAAGATGCTCAGCAGCGAGATGGCTACAGTGCTTACAGGACGCTACCTGCAGATCGAAATGCTGCCGTTCAGCCTGGGTGAAACCATAGCCTGGAAAAACGTCAATCCGCACACAGAGGGCATGACAGCACAGGCTTCTGCACTCGCCGATGACTACCTGCGCAACGGCGGCTACCCGGAAACGATACAGTCTCGCGGCATAACTAGGAATTACCTCTCTACTCTGTTTGACTCGATACTGCTTAAAGATGTGGCACGGCGGCACAATGTCCGCAATACATCAGACCTTTACACTCTCGCCACATACCTGCTCTCCAACTTCTGCAACCTCGTCACTGCCAGCGAGCTGACAAAAGAACTCGGACTGTCGAGCGTGACGACGACACGGAAATTCTGCGGATACCTGAACGAGCCGTACCTGTTCTTCTACCTGCCGCGTTTCAACAACAAACTGAAAATCATGACCAAAGCTCCGCAGAAAATATATGTGGTCGACAACGGATTCGTGCAAGGCGCAGCATTCAACGTGAACTCAAATCTCGGAAGGCTGCTGGAAAACCAAGTATTTGTGGAACTGATGCGCAGAGGGTATATCCCGGGCAGGACTCTGTTCTACTATCGCTCTCGCAACGACAAGGAAATCGATTTCGTCACACGCACCGGGACAAAAGTCGAGCAGCTCATACAAGTATGCTACGACATGTCATCTGCAAAGACACGCAAGCGCGAACTTGATGCCCTCACAGAGTCGGCAGAAGAACTCAGCTGCGACAACCTCCTCGTTGTAAGCTCTGACCAGCAGGAGACCATAGAATGGAAGTCGCGCAAAATTAAGGTCATACCAATCTACGATTTCTGACACTTATGTCCGAAACATGGGCAAGCGCCACGCAGCAACCAGCTGATACACAACAGACAAACAAGAAGGCATAAAAATAATGCGAAAAATATTTGCACAGTCGCGGAAAAGGTTGTAACTTTGCACCGCAAAACAGCGGAACATGCCGCTCCAAGGCAGGGTGCCATAGCTCAGTTGGTAGAGCATCGGACTGAAAATCCGTGTGTCCCCGGTTCGAATCCTGGTGGCACCACCCGCAAGAAAAGCCAATTGTCTCATAGGCAGTTGGCTTCTTTCGTTTTATCCCCAATGAACATTCGCCCGGCGCGGGTGCGGGCGAGTCGTCTTCTGCGGATATGCAGCACCGATTTATCTGTGTGCAAGTCGCCGACAGCATACGCCGGCGAGACTTTGAACCGCAAACAGCTGTGTTAATATCATGTTGAGAAGGAACGCAAAAACACTTCCACTCAACACGCAGTCAATCAAACAATTGGACGAACAGCTTCGTGTTTTTGAACGAAATCACTTTATCAAATTGATAGAATTTGCCTTATGTAATTGGCACACATTTCTTTCGCTATAAGAAGGACAGTTTTGCAAAGTGTAACTTCCTTCTCCGATCTGGCTTTGCTCTCGGAGACCTCTGTGTTCTCCGAGTACTCCGATAACAAAAGTCCTTAAGGCTGGTAGAGACCTTAAGGACTTTAATGAGATTGTGGAAGCAATACTGCGGTTATACCGCGACTTTCACGGACTTGCCGCCGATGCGGACGATGTATATGCCGCGAGGCATAGCTGGGATTTCCGCAGCCACACCGCGATATACAGTCTTGCCGGTCATGTCGTAGACCTCGACAGTCGCGTCAGCCACCGCGCCGTCGATGACGATACTGCCGTCAACCACGTGGATAACAGCCTCCTCGCCGACCACGTCCTCAACCCCCGAGTCCATTTCCTTTATATTGTGGAACCCCCAAGAAACAGCATACTCAGCATACTTGGACTTGCATCCCGAAGGAACGTACAGCATTGCGTTATCGTAAACGCTGTTACTGAACGGCGGATCGGGACGTCCTTCACCGTCTTTCCATTCTAAAGTGGGCGGATTGTAAGGCTGGCAATAGATTGTCTGCAAGGGTGAGTATAGGAACGCCCCATGGCTGATAAACGTGACGGAATCCCCGATAGTCACGGAAGTCAGCGCGTCGCAGTCCCAGAATGCGTAGTCGGGGATGGACGTGACGGAATCCCCGATAGTCGCGGAAGTCAGCGTGGAGCATCCGCTGAATGCGCTGTCGCCGATGTACGTGACGGAATTTGGGATAGTCACAGAAGTTAGCTCGCGGCAGTTGCTGAATGCATTACGGTTGATAGCAGTTACTGTGTAGGAGGTGTTTGTTTCATCATCTATTGCGATTTCCGGTATTACGATGTTTCCTTTGTAATAGCCTTCGTAAAAGCTTTTGGCGACAGTCACTGTTTTTTGAGTTCCAGAATTTACAAGATAAAATAAGCCGTTATATTCGAAATAACTATAGGCGGGGAGGGCTGCGGCGAGCAGCGCGATGAGCAGGAGCAGCTGCCGCATCAGCAGGGCTGTTTTCTTTTGGGTGTTCATTGAGTTGAGTGTATTGTATTTGACTATGGATGATGGAGTTGTGTCAGACTTGCAGCATCAGGTATTGGAAGATGCTATCTGTGGGCACTCCCTTACCGCTGTTCCATTTCAACTCGCCATTGTATGTGTGTTCAATTGTGAAGCTTTTTCGTTTGCTATTCTTGGCGCAATTCCGCGAGCCGTCTTTCCATGACATATTATCTGACATATTATCCTGTCTAAGCTCTCGTTTGGACTCCTCGTTCATCGAAAACTTCTCACAATCAGTATCCTTGCCCGGCCCCTCCCAGTATCTTTTCTCGTTTGTGATGAACAGGACGATGCCTCCGACAGCATTGCTGAAGAGGTGTTTGACTATCTCGATGCGGCACACGTCTTTCCAGAAGTCGTACATGCCTAAGTTGGATGCTGCGTGTGTTTTGAGATTGAAGTCGCAAGGATCACCAAACCGATTTTCAAAAGACTTTCCAAGAACTTTTTTCTCATCCTTTGTCAAGGCGCGTGTTTTGTACTTCATTTCGATGACGAACCACTCGTTGCCTCGTCGCAGCACGATATCGAGGCTCATATCTGTGTTCCAGACGTTCCTTTTCTTGAAGTCGGGATTCTTCTTCGCGGCGATCTTCTTGTCGATGAAATACTCTGTCTGCACATCGTCATATCTGCCGGTAAGTCCACGCAAGTATATTGCGAGGTCAACCTGTAGGTCGAGTTCGTTGTGGTACAGTTTCTTGCCGGAAATCACGAACTCTTCCAGCCATTGACGGATGTCCGCCTTGACCATTTTGGGGAGTTTGCTCGCTCCTTTGGCGTTGGTGTTTGGTGCTGTCATTTGCTTGTTGTTTAGGTGGTTGTTTGTCGGCTATTGTCCGAATAGTCGGCAGTGCAAAGTTATGACAAAAAAACGGCTGTCGTGCAAATATTTAACATCTTGCACGGCGGATAGTGTATTATGGTGTACCTGCGGTGTCGAGGCGGTCTGGCATTGTAAGGTCTTTAAGGTCGACAAAGTCCCTAAGGTCGGTGAGAACCTTGGGAACTTTGGTTGTTTGGGCAAGTGGGTGTGTTAAAAATGAGGGGCGGGCGAAAAATTTTTGAGAGGGGTATTTTGTTGTGTGTCTGTGGGTTGAAGGAGCGGCTACTCGAGAAAATGAGAATTTGGCGATAAATTCTATTGTTTTCAATTTTGTTCTATCAAATATTTGATGTAACTTTGCAGCGCAAAAGGACGAGAGACCAGGTCGCGCCAATGGTGGCGCGGTGGTTTCCGCCAGGCTTGCAGAGAGAACTAACATTATTATTACACTTAAAAACTTTTCAGCATGAACACTGATGAATTGAAGGTGTCCGAGGCTAAGGACACTGTGCAGGAGGCTGGCTTGATGCCGCCCTTGCAGAAGCTCGAGGACGCGGCGACTGTCGCAGAGGGCGCGGCAGAGCCGCAAGATGCAACTCCAAACGATACAGAAGACGGCGAAGCAATGGTGGTCGTCCCGGAGATGCCGGGTGCAGCATCGGCTGACGCGGAGGATGTCGAGTATTTCGCTGACTATGACGCGGAAACGGCGGCTGCGTCAACAGTCAAGGCGCAGTTGGCTGCAACCGCTGCGCCTGACGGCGAGGTGCGGGTGAGCATCCCCGTGGCTGGCGGCGAGGGGTATGTGTCGGAAGCAGATGCGCAGCGCATGGCGGAGGAGGCGTACCTGCGAGGACGCAACGAGGCTGTCCGTATGCAAATCCTCGCTGACAGCAGCACTGTCACCGGTGCGGCAGTACGCGGCGACCTTGCCGACGACGTGAGCGCGTTGTTCGCTCCGCGCCCGAGCGTGTGGGACGGCTTTGACGAGTAATGTAGGACAGACTGTCCTGTGAGGGGCATTCGGCTGCCCCTGACGACCTGAAAACAAGAGAAACAAAACAATCACTAATCATCAATTTTCAAATTATCACTATTATGGCAGAAAGCAAGAATTCTTTCGTGCCCGGAACTACCCTGGGCAAGCACATCAGCGGCGCACCGCTGACCACCGACCTCGCAGACGCGGCATCGCCCGGCCTGCTGACCAATGACATCGACGGCAAGATAGTCAAGATACGCCCGATGGCGACCCCTCTCGACCAGATCAGCCGCCTTGGGCATACGCGCCCTGTCAGCTCGATGGAGGTGGACTATTATTCGGTAGACACGCGCATCGACCGCGCAACGGTCAAGGAGGCTACGAAGGTGAGCGACCTGGACGGCGGCATGCAGCGCGTGCGCCTCGCCGTGGGCGAGCCGGAGGCCTTCGAGGTGTCAGACACAATGAGCCTCGCTGTGGGCGGCAGCCGCTATACCGGCTATGTCATGGCGAAAGGGGAGGAGACGCTTGACGTGATATTGCCGGCGCGTCTCGACCTCACGAAGCTCCCTGACGTTGAGGCAATCCGCATGGGACGCGCCGCCACGCAGCTCGACGTGCAGTCGCCGCAGTTTGCGGTGCTTCCGCACCGCCGCACCAACCTGTGCCAGATATTCAAGCAGCAGATAGAGCAGAGCGTGGTGATGCGCGATTCGCACAAGGCTATCGGCTGGGAGTTTACCGACCAGCAGGAGGCAGCTATCTATGACATGCGCATGGGGATGGAGAAGCAGTTCCTCTTCGGCACGAAGTGCAAGCTCTATGACCCGGTCAAGGGTGAGAACGTGACCATAACCGAGGGCGTGTGGTCACAGGCCGGCAAGACCATCCGCGTGGACCTGACCACCTTCTCGACCGAGTCGCTGATAGACATGCTGCGCGAGGCGTTCACCGAAAATTCGGGTTCACGCCGCAAGGTGCTGATAGCCGGCAGCGAGCTTATCACCGCCATCAACAAGCTGGAGGCGACGCGCGTGATCACCTCGCGTGAGAGTGTGACGCGCTGGGGCATCGACTTCTCGGAACTCTGCTCCAAGTTCGGACGGCTGTATGTGGTATACAGCGACATATTCGACATCATGGGCCAGGCAGGCAACGGCATCGTCATCGACCCGGAGTATATCCAGAAGCATGTGTTCATACCGTTCCGTGCCGACCGCCTCGACCTGCGCGGCAGCGGCCAGCGCAACACGGAGGCGATAGTGCTGACGGAGGCAAGCTGCTTGACGCTGCGCTATCCCGATGCCCACGCGAGAATAGTAGCTCAATGACCGACCGCTGTCCGGCGGCGTGAAAGTGATTGAAATACAATGATTTGGGTGCGGACGCGGCACGCCGTGTCCCTACCCTGGTCGCGCCGATCATTTCACGCCGCCGGGTGGCACTTTTACTGACAATACACTATGCTTAGAACTTACACAGAGAGCGAAATGCTCACATATTGGAAACGCCGCCTGGGGCTGAAAGCGTCGGTGGCAGTGGTGGGCGAGGAGGACATGACGGAACTGGATCGCAAGCTGCTCGCCGACATCGACAGCTGGTATGACGACCTGCTCGCCAACGCGCCGGTGGAGCGTCTGCCGGTTGAGGACATGAAGGATGAGGTCTCGTGCCGCTACATCTCTGACAACGCGGCGCAGATAGACCTGCCGGAGCGCGGCGTGCGCCTTGTGTCGGTGCGTATGCACGAATGGGCGTGCGACGAGGTGGAGTGTTATTCGGCATACTCCGCTGTGGCGCGATTGCAGCGCAACCGTCTGACCCGCGCCACTGTTGACGAGCCGGTGGTGCTGCGCCGCCCCGGACGCATCGAGGTACACGGCCTCGAGCCGCCGTCGCAGACGCAGGCTTCGGCAAACGCGGACAGCGGCTCGGCTATGCCTCCCTCAACGGCTGTGCCGAAAATCGACAGCCTGGAGATGGTAGTGCGTCCGCCCAAAGGGACATACATACTCGACTCGACGTTGCTGCGGCAGTCGCAGCTGCTGATACACTGATATTTATAACATCTAAAGGAATATATCACTATGGAAAAGAACAAGGAATTGCTGGCAGAGTGCCGCCGTCACTGGGACGGCATGGCATCATTCCGCAACCGTCGCCGCCAGTGCATGGACTATGCTTACGGACGGCAGTGGGGACAGGAGCTGGTGCTGCACAACGGCCGTGTGGTGACCGAAGGGCAGTACCTGGCGGAACAGGGGAATGCCCCTATAACCAACAACCTGACGCGCCAGCTCATCAAGACCGTTGTCGGGAAATGGCGTTACCTGTGCAGCATGCGCGACATGGGCGAGGGCGGCGAGGAGGCATCCTTCCGCCGCGCCCTCGCAGCCGGTTCGCCGGGCGGCATTAACGATGCCCGTGCGCTTGAGGAGTTCCTCATCTCCGGGTTTGTGGCGCAGAATGTCACCCCGGAGGGTGTGGCCAACATAAGCCCCTCGCGTGTGTTCCTGTCGCACTGTGAGCGCGAGGACATCAGCGACTGCCGCATGCTGGGCGTGCTGCACGACATGCCGGTGACGGAGCTGCTGCGCCGCTTCAGCCGTGGCGGCAACCGCCGCTTCGCGCAGCTGGCAGCGTTGGCGCACCGCCTCGCGAGCCGCGAGGACACGCCGCTGTTTGCTGGGTGCAGGGACGTGCAGTTTGACATTGCCGCCGGGGGCATGGTGCGTGTCATCGAGGTGTGGCGGCGCACGCCGCGCAGCCTGTTGCGCATCCATGACCTCGAGAACGGAACGTATGTGGCGGCAGGAGGCGACGACGGCACGCGGGGACGCATACGCGACCTGAACCTGCGCCGTGCCTCCGAGGGGCGCGAGGCGTTGCTGTGCCTCCCTGACGTGGCAGACGTGTGGCAGCACGCATGGCTGACTGCCGAGGGAGATGTGCTCGGAAGCGAGGTGCTGCCCGAGGGTTCGCGGCCGTCGCTGGCGGTGAGGTGCTACCCGATGATTGACGGCGAGATACATTCGCTTGTTGAGGATGTCATGTCGCAGCAGCACTACGTAAACCGTCTCGTGTCGCTGCTCGACGAGGTGCTGCGGTTTTCCGCCAAGGGTGTGCTGCTTTTCCCGACAGACCAGTTGCCTGTGGGCATGGACTGGAAGGGGATGCGTGAGTTGTGGGGCAAGCCTGGCAGCATCATACCCTTCGTGCGCAACTCCAAGAACATCATGCCGATGCAGATAGATTCGGGCGGCACGTCTGCCGGCGCGTCCGAGATGCTGAAGATGCAGCTCGACCTGTTCGGCAAGATTTCCGGCACTACATTCGCGGGCGACAGCAAGGGTGTCAATGCCAACAGCGCGGACATGCTGCGCCGCCAGATGGAAAACGAGATGGTGTCGCTGCTCGACATCCTCGCCTCGTTTCAGGCGTTCATAAATTACCGCGACACACTGCGCCGCAGCGGAAAGGGGGTGGACGATGCGCCGGGACAGTGACGTGCGCAGTGTCTCGCTGCCGGTGCTGCCGACTGACCAGTCAGCGACTGTCGAGAACCGCACGCTGTGCCTGCTGACACGCGACGGCGACAGCTGCGTCAATATGCGCAGCCGCATTCCAGGGACACTCGAGGGACTGCCCAAGCCGCAGGAGCTGGCGCGGTGCGGACATTTCCCGGTGTTTTCAGACACCCGCGACGGCGTGACATACGTGTTCACGCTCGACATGGAGGGGTGCTTGCGTGTGGAGATCAGCGTTGACGCAGACGGAAATGTCGTGACATTGGACAAGCGGCTCGGCGTGATGCCTCCCGGTGTCTGCCTTGCCGCCCGTGTGGGTGATTTCGTGGTCATATCCGACTCCGCGTCGCAGCTGCATTATGTGCTGTGGAACCGCTCGCGCCGCGCCTACGTATGGCTCGATGCCGTACCCGAAATGCCTCCGTTCAACGTGGAGAGCGTCGAGGATGTGCCGTTCAAAGCAACTGTGGCGGCGCAGACGTTTGCCGAACCGGTCGCCGACATGCGGCAGGGAGTGCCTGAAAAGGTGGCGCAACAGGTCAATGCCGCTGTCGCTGCCGCCGAGAAGGAGGCGCGTCAGCGAGCCGCAGATGCCGGCGTGTGGACAGCACCCATAGTGGTGCGGCTGGCAGTACGCCTGTGGGACGGCACGCTGATGCACCTCTCTGCGCCGCATCTCGTGGCTCCGTGCGCCTTTGTCGCCAACCGCCGCGTTGGCTTGCCGCTCGTAAGCGGCGACAGCGGGTTCACCGGCACTGGCGCGACTGACATCGAAGTGCCGTCATACCGGCTGCGCGTCGGCATCGACACGTCCGCGCTGGCGGCATGGGGCAATGTGGTGCGTGAGGTCGAGATATGGGTGAGCCGCGAGCATGGAGCAGCAACCGGCGGAACAGGACAAGCCTCATACACGTCGGTGTCGGGCAAGAACACGCTATGGGCGCAACCCGCGTATGCCGATGATGCCTCGTTGACGGCAGCCCTGACCGCTGACGGATATGTGTGCGCCGCGACTGTGGAGTGTTCCGTCGGCATAGCTTCGGTCATGCCGCTGCGCCCTCGCAGCGAGGCTGACGGCGATGCCGGGGATTTGGCGGCCGAGGCACGCAGCCGCTTTGTAGTGAAAGCCTCTGCACTGGAGGGTCACGGCGGTTTCCTGCACTTGGCCGGCTACACGCGCCGCTATCCGCATCCTGAGCTGCCGCAAGGAGAGGAGCGGGCGACCACGCTTGCCAAATGCCGTGTCGCCGTGCGGCTGCACTCGCTGCGCGGCGGCGCGACCGTAGTCGCAGACGGCGAAGTGCGTGCCGACGACGGCATGATACTCCCGATGCTGTGGTATCCCGACAGTTCAGCCGTGTCTATGACCATCTCGCTTGAGTATGAGGACGGCCGTGTGTATGAGCAGACATGGCAGATGCAGCGTGCGCCTCGCGGCGAGAACGCGGCATACGTCCCGGCGGTGTCTACGGAGGCGTTGTCACTGCCGAGAGTGGACATGGCGACAGGCTATGCAGGTGACACGTCAGGCGACGTGTATGTGGACGGCACGCTGTTGACGATGCGTCGCGGCAATCCGTTTGTCGAGGCGAGCAGCACCCCGTATGCCGGCGGGCACATATCGCACATACGCGCCCAGCAGAGCGGCGGCGGAGCTTATACGCGCCAGTATGTGTACCTGTTTTCCGACACCGGGATAACGGCGTTGACGCATGACATGGAGGGGCGGCACGTCAACTGCCGCCCCATCTCACGGAGCATAGCGAGCCGCCGCAGCCATGTCTCTTCCGGCGATGACGGCGTGTGGGCGCTCACCGACAGCGGCACGCTGCTGCGGCTGCGCGATTCACGTGTCGAGACGGTGCTGCGCGGGCTGCCACCTGACAGCTGCGTGGCAGCGCACAGCCGTCTGGGCGAAGTGTGGGTGATGCCCGGCAAATCGGTCTCTGCACCACAGCAGTCGCTTGTGCTGACGGTCGATGACATGGGCGACGGCCAGGTGCACGGCTGCCTGAGCACATATACTCCTGACGCAACTTTTGCTGCCGGCGATGCCATGCTGGGCATCACCCTCACACGCGACCCCGAAATGGCATACGTCATCAGCCGCGTATGCACTCCCGGCCGCATGGCGCAGCGCATGAGCGCCGAGTGGAAGTCGCCTGTTGTGTCGCTCTCTCGCGGCGGGCTGTGCAACCTCCTGCTGGGGATAACCGGCAGCAGCGTGGACGCGACAGTGGAAGTGCGGGCATTGCCGCCGTACACTGCCGGCTTTCCCGATGACACTGCCGGAGACCTGCTGACCCGCGCCGCTGTCAAGGGTGACATCCGCGAGACGGTTAGCCTCCCGTTCATCCTCCCCGACCCGGCACTGTTCAGCAAGACGCGCAGCAACAGGCTGCGTGTCATCGTCAGAGGTCAAATCCCCGCCATTTCGGCATACGGATTTGAAATAGCAGGGTGAATGTAAACTAAAATCGTGATTGCTCCGTTAAAACAGGTAGACGCGGCTTAAACCCCGTGTCTGCCTGTTGTCATATATCTAATTAACATGAAATTGCTTATGAACAAAAAGTACTTCAGACTAATATGGATGTCGGTGCTGGCAGTGATGATGTCGGCCGGGCTGTCGTCGTGTATCGAGGACGACTGGTTCCCCTACGAGCCGCCGGCATACAACGACTATTACTATGACCAGTACCTGAACGGCACATGGCGGCTCTGCGAGGCCAACGGCATCCCGGTGCGCTATGACGAGGCCAACTACCTGGAATTCTACGGCGGCGGTCGCGGCCGCTACTATGAGTATGACGACTGGGGCAACCTCTACGCAGAGCGGACGGCATACTGGTGCCGTGATGTCTACGGCTCGCCAGCCGGCGTGCTGACACTGGTGTACGAGAACGGCGATAGGCTGGACATGAACTACTGGTTCCGCGACAGCGGCTACGGCGACGAGCTGTGGCTGCAGTGGAACGACTATTACGGCACTCAGACGTATGTGTATGAGTACACCGACCGTGTGCCTTGGTGAAGGCATATCGGCGCAAACGAACAAAGACCGTCCGAGGCAGATGCTCGCGGGCGGTCTTTTTTATACGGTTGTGTGTGTGTGGTTACTGCTTCTGGGAGATGATAATGTCCTCGGCGTGTCCGTCGGTGCGGTACAGGCGGCCGCGTACCAGCTGCCCGGTGTCGTATTCGCCGATGATGTAGTCGCCCGGGTGCGCCACCCGCGCTTGCGGGTCAAACTGGCTGATGAGACGTTGCTTGGTGAAGGTGAGCGTCCCCTGTCCGTGCGGCTGGTTGAGGCGTATCTCGCCATCCCATTCGCCGTAGCTCAGCTGTGTTGCCGTCCCCTGCGGCTTCTGCGGGTCGAGCGCGGAATAGTATTTTGACGAGGCAGAACCCTCCTTCTCGATGACGGAAGTCTGCTGCGAGGGAGTGAGCAGATACCAGCACAGGGCCGCTATGCCGGCGACAAGCACCACGCATGCGGGTATCACCCACAGCAGCACGCTTTTCTTTTTACTCCCCGCAGTCGGAGCTGGCTCTTGGACGGGGGCATCTGACGCTTTGCGTCCTGTGCCGGAAGGCAACGGCGGCATCTCCGGCGGCATTTCGTAATATCGGTCAGTGTTGTCGTTCATCGTTTCAATGTAGTTGATTGACGCTGCAAAGGTATAAAATAAAAGTCAGTCGGCAAACCCTGCGCGATATTTATGCACGCCACACGTCAGCGGAAAAGGTTGCTGAGCGCATACAGCGGGATTATGTCTATTCCGTTTATGCGCCCGAAATTTTCGAGCGAAGTGCGGATGCCGTAGTCGATGTGTTTCATCTCCATGAACTGCCTCATGCTTTTCATGGAGCCAGAAGTGCCGGCTTTCACCTCCACCGGCACGGCTCTCATGTCCTTGGCTATCACATAGTCCACTTCTGCCTGTGTGCCGCGCGAGAGGTTCTGCCAGTAGTACAGGTCATTACGTTGTGTCGGAGTGCTGTATTTCATCAGTTCCAGACCGGCAGTCATCTCTGTTACATGTCCCTTGTTGACAAGGTCGGCGGCAGTCCCGGCGAGTACGAGGCGAGACAGTTCCTCATTGCCGATGTCCCCCATTCCGAGCAGCCTCAACAGCAGTCCGCTGTCCAGGAATACGTATTTCACGAATTTGTCATTGGTCTCCGCGCCGAGAGGCACGCCGTTGGCTGCGGTGTGGACTGCAGGACACAGCAATCCAGCGTTTTTCAGCAGTTCGAGAGCCTCCTTCACCTTCTCGCTGCGATAGTTGCCCGGCACGTTGCTGTAAATGAATTTGCAGCCGGTCTGCAATGCGACACTGCGCAAGGTCTGTCGCAGGAGTGTCGGATCTGCCTTGTCCTCATATTTTGAGAAGTCATCCTCGTATGCAAGCATGATGTCGTCCAGCACTCTGTGACAACCGAGATAGTCTCCAGTTTCGACCCAGCTTGCCACAGCTTCGGGCATGCCGCCGACCATTATGAATGACCGGAAAGCCTCGACAAGTCGCTTATGGAGAGCCTCGAACAACGGATGTTCGGGCGAGGCGGACTGCTTGGCTTCAATCCATTGCCGGTTTCCTGTGGCGGCGAGGAACTCGTCAAACGACATAGGATACATGAACAACGACCGTACCCGGCCTACGCCGAATGAACTCAATTTGCGCAGGGCAAATTCAAGCAGTGACCCTGCCGCCGCGAGGTGCAGCTCCGGATAGTCCTCACAGAAGAACCACAGGCTGTGTATCGCCTCGGGACAGGCCTGTATCTCGTCAAGGAACAGCAAGGTCTCGCCCGGGACGACCGGCACTCCGTAAAATGCGGACAGCCGCGATGCTATCTCCTTGGGTTTCAGGTTGTCTGCAAACAGCGATGCTACATCGCGGTCACGCTCAAAATTCACCTCAAGGAAGTGCTTGAACGATTTGCCGAGATGGCGTATGGCGGACGATTTGCCTACTTGCCTTGCGCCTCGCAGCAGCAGCGGCTTGTGCCGTTTGTCCTCTTTCCACTCCGTCAGATAGCTGTCTATGGCGCGTGTGAAATATGGTCGTATCATAACTACTTCATTTACACTGCAAAGATAGTGATTTCCGTGAAAAGTCAGACATAAAATTGGGCGTTTTCTGTAAAAAGTCAGACATAGAAACGGCCGTTTTTCGCGAAAAGTCAGAGATAGGAGCAGTTATTGTCGCGGCAGGCCGATGCGCGAGCGTGCGAACCGTGATGACACGGCGGCGGTGAAGATGCCTATCAGCACTACGGGAACAAGCACTGTCAGCATATCTGCGGCGTGCACTGCAACAGGGTATGCCTTGACCACGAGGCGCGATGCGTCGCCGGCGAGCTTGATGATACCGAAGTGCTGCTGCACCAGGCATAACGTCACCCCTATGGCCATGCCCGCGCCGCAGCCTATGGCTGTCACGGCGAGGCTTTGCCATGCGAATATGCGTCCCACCTGCCGCCGCGACGCGCCGAGGGCGTGGAGAGTGGCGAGGCTGTTCTGTTTGTCGAGTATGAGCATGGAGATAGTGCTGACGATGTTGAACGACGCAACGGTGAGTATGAATGTCAGCAGCAGGAACGCCACCCACTTCTCGATGGAAATCATACGGAAATTCACCTCTTGCTGCTGCAGCCGGTCCTTGACAGAGGCAGTGCTGCCCAGGGCGCGTGAGATGTCTTCAGCCAGCTGCGAGGCGTCCATGCCGGGCGCAGCGAGGATTTCTATGCCCGTACACTCGCTGTCATATTGGAATATCTCGCGTGCCAGCGCGATGTCGGTGATGACATAGTTGCTGTCGTAATCGCTCTGCATGGCCTGGAACACTCCTGCCACAGTGAGCGAGTCGCGTGTGAACGAGGCTGCGAGGTTGGCGGTGTTGACATGGCCGGTGCGTCGCGGTGCGAACACGAGCAGCCCCTCGCCGCCGGGCATTGTCGCCATGCGCGAGGCCACGCCTATGGCGATGTCGGCGGCATAGCGGGTGTCGGAAGGCATCTCCACATAGTCGCCGATGTCGTCGTCATACACAAGCCGTGACTGCGTGGCGGTGCTGTCTACGGTGGCGAACCGCCCGTCCTGCCGCGTGATGCGCTCTATCGACGTGACGCGGCGGTACTCATCGGCAACCACGCCTTTCAGCAGCACCGGCATTTCGCGCCCATTGCAGATGACCAGCGCATTGTCGGCGACTACAGGTGTCGCTGTCTGCACGCCGCTGACGCTGCGTACTATGCCAAGCACAGAGTCTGTGTCGGCAAACGTCTTGCCGCGTGACGGCGTGACCATCACGTCCGGGGCGAGCGTGTCGAGCTTCTCCGTGAGTATGTCGCGAAATCCGTTGAACACCGACAGCACGCACACTATGGCGGCAGTGGCGACGGCGATGCCGCATATCGACACCGCCGATATGGCCGTCACCGCGCTGTGCGACTTCCTCGCGAACAGGTAGCGCAGGGCTATCCGCGCCGGCAGCAGCGGTTTCATTCCTCCTTGTCCTCTGCTGCTTCGGCTTCGGGTGCGTCGCTGTGTCGGTCAGAGGCCAGCAGCTGGTCGATATGCTCGATGTAGTCAAGCGAATCGTCGAGGTAGAAATGCAGCTCCGGGCATTTGCGCAGCACCTGCCGCAGGGCTTGTGCCAGGTCATAGCGCACAGTCTTGGCTTGACGCTGTATGTTTTCGAGTATCTCCGCAGCCTTTCCCGAGGGGAATATGCTCAGGTATACTTTCGCGATGCTCAGGTCCGGGGATATGCGCACAGTGCTTACCGTCACCAGCACGCCTCCCATTGCCGCTGTCTGGCGGCGGAATATCTCGCTCAGCTCCTTCTGTATGCAGCGGGCTATTTTGGCTTGTCTTTTTCCTTCCATGATAGTTTTTCGTATTTTATTTTGCGGCATCCGTGGGTGCCGGTTTCTTGTACAATATAGTCAGTCCGTCGCGCAGCGGCAGTATCACCGTCTCCACACGCGGGTCGCTGGCGACCAGGTCGTTGAACTCGCGTATCGCCGCCGTCTGCGCGTCGTGGTCATAATGCGGGTCCACCACATGACCGTCCCACAGCGTGTTGTCGGCGATGATGAAGCCTCCCGGACGCACCAGCGGCAGCACCATGCGGTAGTATGCGCAATACTCGCGCTTGTTGGCGTCGATGAACGCCATGTCAAACGACCCCTCTGCCCACTGCCGCACCGTCTCGGCGGCATCGCCGAAGTGCAGGTGTATGCGGTCGCGCACCGGCGAGCGCTCGAGGTGGCGGCGTATGAAGTCCTCCAGCTCGTCGCATATCTCAATGGTATGCAGCTCGCCGTCGTTCATCCCCTCGGCCAGGCACTGCGAGGCGTACCCGCCGAAAGTCCCCAGCTCGAGTATGCGGCGCGGACGCGCCATGCGCACGAGCATCTTCAGCAGCCGCCCCTGCAGGTGTCCCGACGACATGCGCGGGTTGAGCAGGTGCAGGTGCGTGTCGCGCTCCAGGCGGTGCAGGTGCGCCGGCTCGGCATCGATATGCCCCAGTATGTAGCTGTACAGTTCGTCAGTCATCGCGTGTCAGCAAGTATCGCACCGCCGCCTCGTAGCCGCCGATGCCCATGCCGGCGACCATGGCGCGGCACTGCGGCGCGGTCACGGAACGGCTGCGGAACTCCTCGCGGGCGTATATGTTGGAAATGTGCACCTCCACGAAAGGGCAGGGCGCGGCCTCGATGGCATCGGCTATCGCGTATGAATAGTGCGTGTACGCCCCGGGGTTGATCACCGTGCCGCGCACGTCCTCGGCGTATGCCTCGCGCTCGATGATGTCGATGATTTCACCCTCGCTGTTCGACTGGAAATAGGCGAAATCCACGCCCTGGAACAGCAGGGACAGCCGCTCCATGAGGCCGGCGGCGGTCTCGTGTCCGTACACTTCTGGAAGCCGCTGTCCGAGGCGGCCCAGGTTCGGCCCGTTGATGATGATGATTTTCATACTGACAGTATTGCCGTTGGTGTCGCTGTGCCGCTCGCCTCGTGCGGGCAAGCCCTTCGTGCGGCGCGGCGGTTCGTGCGGCGCGGCGGTACATTATATATATAAGTATAACGCGATATGTGTGCATAACGCGGTGGGTATGAAAAAAAGAGCAACAGGAAACCGAAGTTTACCATATTGCTCTTTCCTCTCTCCTCGGCGGTGCGGACGGGACTCGAACCCGCGACCCCATGCGTGACAGGCATGTATTCTAACCAGC
>URTA01000026.1 GCA_900550645.1 uncultured Porphyromonadaceae bacterium | reverse complement strand
AGCAGGTCAAGGTGCGCAACGGCGCAGTGGAGTACGGCGCGGACAGCGTGCTGCTATGCGAAATGGACACCGAGGGGGGCTGGCTGCACTTCCGCGACCTCGGGACGGTCGAGGAGCGCACGCAGCTGCGCGAGCAGACCGACAAGGAGGACGACCGCGTCAACGACACCATACGCCGCATGCTCGACGAGGGGTGCAGCTACCGTGAAATGGCCGGCGTGCTTGGCATATCATCAACGGCCGTGTTCAAGCGAGCCAAGAAGCTGCGTCTGCAGTCCTGTTAACCGTTTCGCTGCGTTAACCCTGTTAACCTGTTTCGGGGGGGTAAACATGGTTAACACCCCCTCTTATTCCTGACTGCTGTTAACCTCGCGTTAACCCTGTTAACCTGTCGCGGGCGGTTAACGCGGTTAACAGGGTTAACAGCACTTGCTTTGCCGTGTGGAAATCACGAAATGTCGGCTGGGTGTGTGGTGTTGTCGCCGATTTTGAGTAATTTTGTGGTTCTAAACGCGACTGCAATGATACAGGACATCAATATACGTGTGTCTCCCGAGGCGGCTGCCGACCCCGCCGCGCTGAAGGCTCTGGCTGCACGGCAGTGCAGGCTGGCGGCTGGCGATGTCAACGGCATCGCCATTGTGCGCAGGAGCATTGATGCTCGGCAGCGCAATGTCATGGTCAACCTTACGCTGCGCCTCGCCTCGGGCGGGGACAAGGATGTCGCGCTGGATGTCGAAACGCCTGATTACAAGGATGTAGGCAGTGCAGGGCGCAGCATTGTGATAGTCGGGGCAGGGCCAGCGGGGCTGTTTGCGGCGTTGCGTGCGTTGGAACTCGGGATACGCCCGGTGGTTCTGGAACGCGGCGACACAGTCGAGGCGCGGCGGCTGAAGCTGGCGCAAATCTCGCGTGACGGCATCGTAGACCCTGACACCAACTACAGCTTCGGCGAGGGGGGAGCAGGGGCGTACAGCGACGGCAAGCTCTATACGCGCAGCAAGAAGCGCGGCAGCGTGACGAAGGTGCTGTCGATGTTCTGCCGCCACGGCGCGTCACAGAGCATCCTCATCGACGCTCACCCCCATATCGGCAGCGACAAGCTGCCTGCGGTAATACGCAATATCCGCGACACCATAACCAGCCACGGCGGCGAGGTGCATTTCAACAGCCGCGTGACGGCACTGTCGGTTGAGGGCGGCAGGGTGTGCGGGGTGTCAACAGCCGACGGCAGGTCATACTCGGGCGATGCCGTGATACTCGCCACAGGCCACAGCGCACGCGACGTGTACCGCATGCTGCACTCGTCGGGCGTGCGTATTGAGGCCAAGGGGCTTGCAATAGGCGTGCGCCTGGAGCATCCGCAGCAGCTGATAGACCGCTTGCAGTACCATTCGCCGGAGGGGAGAGGCAAGTATCTGCCGGCGGCTGAATACAGCTTTGTCACACAGGCGGACGGACGCGGCGTGTACAGCTTCTGCATGTGTCCCGGCGGTGTGATAGTGCCGGCAGCGACCTCGCCAGACGGACTGGTGGTCAACGGCATGTCGGCTTCGGCTCGTGCCGGCCAGTGGGCAAACTCGGGCATGGTGGTGGAGATACACCCCGGCGACTTCCCCGAGTACGCGCATCACGGCGCACTCGAGCTGATGGCTCTGCAAGAGGATTTGGAACGCCGGTTCTTCCGGCATAGCGGCTGCACGCTCAACGCCCCGGCACAGCGCATGACGGATTTCGTGCGTGGACGCATGTCGAAGAGCCTGCCGCGCAGCTCGTATGCCCCGGGCATCCATTCAGCACGCATGGACGAGCTGCTGCCGCCGTTTGTCGCCGTCCGCCTGAAGGAGGGCTTCCGCGTGTTTGACCGCCAGCGCAAGGGCTTCCTGTCGCCCGAGGCTGTACTTGTCGGACTGGAATCGCGCACGTCAAGCCCGGTGCGCATACCGCGCAATGCGGAGGATATGCAGCATGTCGAAATCCAAGGCCTTTACCCGGCAGGGGAGGGTGCGGGTTATGCCGGGGGGATAGTCTCTGCGGCTATTGACGGCATCCGCTGCACAGAGGCGTTTGCGTCAGCGGCAGGCCTGCCGGCGACATCATAAAACCAAGTATAACTATCGAATATGTCAACTATACTGAACATCGAAACCTCCTCGCGCATTTGCTCCGTCGCGATAAGCCGCGACGGCATGGTGGAGTACCAGCTCGAGGACATGGAGGGCATGAAGCACGCCGAGCGGCTCGCGCCGTTTGTCGAGAAGTGCATGCAGGAGACAAGCCGCCGCGAGATGAAGCTCGATGCGGTGGCAGTGAGCATGGGCCCCGGCTCGTACACGGGGCTGCGCATAGGGCTGTCAACGGCCAAAGGACTTTGCCTGGGGCTTTCAGTGCCACTGATAGGCGTAGACACACTGCAGCTGCTTGCTGTCAAGGCAATGTTCCGCAGCATGGACTGGCAGGGCGACGAGGTGCTTGTGCCTATGGTGGACGCTCGCCGCATGGAGGTATACACCGCCGCGTACGATTTCGCGCTGCGCGAGCTGCTCCCCCCGCAGCCGATGATACTCGACGGCGATTCTTATTCGGAGCTGATAGCCGGCGGCAAGGCTTATTTCATGGGCGACGCGACAGTCAAGGCCAAAACCGTCATCACCTCGCCAAAGGCGCACTGGATAGACGGCATCGAGGCTCACGCCCGCGACATGGTCGCGCTGTCCGAAAAGGCGTTCCGCGAAAGCCGTTTCATCGATCCTGCGTACAGCGTCCCGTACTACCGCAAGGAGTACCAGACCACAACGCCGCGCAACAAGGTGCTTGGGAAATAGCCCGCAGCGGATGCCCGCAATTTGCACATTCGCCTAAAATTTGTAACTTTGCAAAAACGAAACAAGCCAGATGGTACCATACAATACCCAACTTCTTCCGCTGAAACTGCCGGAATACGGCCGCAACATACACCAGATGATAGACTATTGCGCCCATATTCCCGACCGTGAGGAACGCACGCAGTGCGCCTACACGATAGCCCATATCATGGAGAGCCTCTTCCCGGAACTTGTGACCGGCGTTGACGGCTCGAAAAAGGTGTGGGACCATATAAACATAATCGCGGACTTCAAGCTCGACATCGACTTCCCCTGCGAGGTGTCAAGCCCGGACGAGCTGCATCCGCACCCCGACAAGATAAGCTACGGCGGCAAGCGCATAGCGCACCGCTTCTACGGCCGCAACATACAGCTGATGATAGACCGCGTGGCGGAAATGGAGGACGGCGAGGACAAGGATGCCCTCATCTCCATGATAGCCCACCACATGAAAAAGCTGATGCTGGCGCACAACAAGGAGGGCGTGGACGATGCCCGGATATTGCGCGACCTTGCAGAGTATTCCAAGGGGCGCATAGTCCTCGACCCCAGGACGTACATACTCCACGAGTTCCGCGATGTGACCCCGGTGGAAACATCCAAAAAGAAAAAGAAGAAATAATCGGGTCACGGCGACCGTCATCCACAGAAGCATAGACACCATGAGTACATTCATAGTAGAGGGAGGTCACAGGCTCAGCGGCGAGATAGTGCCGCAGGGCGCGAAAAACGAGGCGTTGGAAGTAATATGCGCCACGCTGCTCACGTCGCAGAAAGTGACTATATCCAACATACCTGACATTCTCGATGTCCGCAACCTCATCTCCCTGCTGGCAGACTTGGGTGTCAAGGTCTCACGGCTCAATGCCGACACATACGAGTTCCAGGCCGACGACATCGACATCGACTACATCCACACCGACACGTTTGTCCGCAAGGCGCAGTCGCTGCGCGGCTCTGTGATGATAATCGGTCCTATGACAGCCCGCTATGGCAAGGCCATACTGCCCAAGCCCGGGGGCGACAAGATAGGCCGCCGCCGCCTCGACACCCATTTCCTCGGGCTGGCAAGGCTCGGAGCGGACTTCGGCTACCGTCCTGACAAGCATATCTATGACATCTCGTCAAGCGGACGGCTGAAAGGCGCATACGTACTGCTCGACGAGGCATCCATCACCGGTACGGCCAACCTGATAATGGCGGCTGTGCTTGCCGAGGGGACGACGACGATATACAATGCCGCTTGCGAGCCGTATATACAGCAGCTGTGCCGAATGTTGACACAGATGGGCGCGAAAATATCAGGCATCGGCTCAAATCTGCTCACTATTGAGGGCGTGGACACCCTCGGCGGCGCGACACACCGCTTGCTGCCCGACATGATAGAGGTGGGCAGCTTCATCGGCATAGCCGCCATGACAGGCTCGAACATACGCCTTAAGGGCGTGAGCGTGCCCGACCTGGGCATTATCCCCGACGCTTTCGGGCGACTGGGCATATACCTCGAAATTGACGGCGATGACATCATAGTCAATTCGGGCGATTCGTATGAGATAGAGACATTCATCGACGGCTCGATAATGAACATCGCCGACGCTCCCTGGCCGGGACTGTCGCCGGACTTGCTCAGCATCTTCCTCGTCGTCGCCACCCAGGCCAAAGGCAGCGTGCTGATACATCAGAAGATGTTTGAGAGCCGCCTGTTCTTCGTTGACAAGCTGATAGACATGGGCGCACGCATCATCCTGTGCGACCCGCACCGCGCCGCTGTGATCGGCTCGGGCAAGCTGCACAGCCTCAACGCGACCAACATGGTGTCGCCCGACATACGTGCCGGCATCGCGATGCTGATAGCGGCAATGGCTGCCCGCGGCACGAGCAAGATACAGAACATCGACCAGATAGACCGTGGCTACGAGCGCATTGACGAGCGGCTGAACCGCCTCGGCGCAAAAATAACCCGCGTGGCTGACTGACAATCCCATATATGGCAATGTATGATTGAGGCAAAGGACATAGTAGAGGCAGGGCAGTTCTTCAAGACCCATGCGCTGAAAGGGGAGCTGAATGCCGTTATTGACGTAGATGCCAGCGAAATAACCGCTGATATGCCGCTTGTTATGGATATTGACGGCATATTCGTGCCGTTCTTCGTAGAGAGCATACGCAGCAAGGGGGCAAGAGCCTCGCTCGTGAAGCTGCAAGGCGTGGACAGCGAGGCGGAGGCGCGGAAGTTCGTCAACAAGACCTTTTACCTTCGTTCAGCCGATTATGAGGCTCTTTCAGATGATGAGGAGGAAGACGGAGGCTATGCCGACGAGTTCATCGGCTACACTGTGCGCGACACAGCGCACGGCACTGTCGGCACAATCGAGGACGTGGACCTCTCCACGCAGAACGCGCTGTTCATAGTATGCAATCCTGAAGGCACTGTCTACATACCTATATCGGAGGACTTCATAGACAACATTGACACCGAAAACCGCGTTATACAAATGACCCTCCCCGAGGGAATCGTAAATCTCAACATGTGACGTTATGGGCATTGACATAGGATACAACGAGGAGAAGGCGGTCGAATACATCCGCAACTATCTTGGCGAAAACAGGCAGGAGAAATATTCGGACGATGACATACTCTGTGTGGCAGACCTGATATGGGACTTCTATGAGAGCAAGGGCATGCTGTCGCTCAATGACATCGAAGGCGAGGAGGAACTGCTCAACGTTGAAGAACTTATCGACTACGTCAAGGCGTGTGTGCGCGAGGACGAGGAACTCGACATCCCCTCTGCGGACATAGCCGACATCGTCAAAGGAGAACTGGAATATGAGGAATCACTTGAGAACACTATCTAAGATATTCATCGCCCTGACTGCCATGCTGACGCCTGTCGCAGCCGGTGCGCAGAGCGACCCTGAAGCGTTGGCAGATCTGACGTGGATTCAGATGCTCAACTCTACCGACACCGGCAAGGGCGGCGACCTGGTGCGCAAGTTCCAGGAAAAGGAAGCCCGCAACGTGCTGCTGCGCGGCATATACGGCAAGAGCGACAACAGCTGCACGGTCGAGAACCTGCGCAACAAGGAGGTGCTGCTCATCACCATACCGGCATCGCTGCTATTCGCGCCCAACAGCACGGAGCTGCGCGAGGACTCGTACAAGTACCTCGAGCCGATAAAGCGTTACCTTAAGCAGCCTGATATGTGGCGCGTCATGCTGGTAATGCATACTGACAACACCGGCTCGCCGGTATACCGCGAGCAGATAACCGAATCTCGTGTCCTGGCCGTGACCGACTGGTTTGAGGAACAGCCGAACCTCAACACGGACTATCTGTTCCCCTACGCATTGAGCGACTCGCGCCCGTTGGCTGACACACCAAATATTTCGATGGACAACCGCAGCAAGAACCGCCGTCTGGAAATATACCTCGTCCCAGGGGAGAAGATGGTGGAAATGGCTAAGAAAGGCCGCATCGCCTTCTGACAGAATATGTTATGTCCTTGTCGCTGAATTTCAAAAGGTTGTGCCTCGCCGCCGCGCTTGCAGCGTCAACAGCGTACGTCATGGCCGATACAGTATATGAAGACGAGCCGTACCTGCCGTGGAAAGCGTCCGCGACATTCGGCATCAGTGACAATGACTACGAGATAGATTTCGGCATCGCCTATTTCCCGATACCCTACGTGGGGTTGCGTGTGGAAATAGGGCTGCCCATGGAGTTGAGTTCGATGCCCGACTTTATCATCAACTCGTGGGGTTCGTATGACGACTACTATTATTACAACGACAACAGCTATACGGCACGGTTCACGTTCTCGCCCTCTGTAGTGGTGCGCACGCCGAGGCTTTTCACGCTCGAAAGTGCCGGCATCGACTTCCACCTGTTTGCGTCGCCGGGCATAACCCTTTCCCCAGGCGCATCAGGGTCTTACAGGTCGCGCTGGTTTTATTGGCGCGGCGAGGCTGGCATAGAGGCTGCTTTTGACCGCTTCTCGATAGCGTTGTCGTACAAACAATCCAATTTCTACCTGTTCGACGGCTTCCAGTCCTCATATTCAGATGTAAGCTGCAAGAACGAGAGGACACACTCCGTGCTGCTGACAGGGACATATTCATTCTGACCTCATGAACAAACGGGAATACGCGCAGTACAACAAGAACTGGCTCGCTGCCAAGTCAAAGGAAGAAGGGGTGCATCAGCTCCCGAAGGGTGTATGCTACAGAGTGATTGCCGAGGGCAAGGGCGACGGCAGGCATCCTGCGCCTGGCAGCGTCATAACAGCCCACTATACCGGCACGACTGTCAACGGCAAGAGGTTTGACAGCAGCCGTGGCGGAGTGCCGCTGGCAATACGCCTGCGCGACCTCATCGAGGGCTGGGTGATTGCAATGCAGCAGATGTGTGTCGGCGACCGTTGGGAAGTGTATATACCTGCGGAACTCGGTTACGGCAAGTATGCGCAGCCAGGCATCCCTGCCGGCTCGACACTGGTATTCGACATTGAGCTGATATCAATAGCGTAACATGATAACAGAATGGACGTAGAGAATATACGTGAGTACTGCCTGTCGCTGCCCAAGGCTACAGAGGATCTGCCGTTTGACGAGACCTCGTTGGCATTCCGGGTAAAGGGCAAGATTTTCGCGATGCTGGACCTGGAAAATCCGAGGTGGTTTGTGCTGAAGTGCAAGCCGGAGTATGCTGTCGCATTGCGCATACGCTATGCCGAAATCAGCGGTGCATGGCACATGAACAAGGTCCACTGGAACCAGGTAGACATGTTCGGCTCGCTGCCTGACGACCTCATACACGCCATAATACGCCACAGCTATGCCGAAGTAGCCAAGAAACTGCCGAAGCGCGACAGGGAGGCTAACCCCGAGATAACCAGTGTTATCAGACAAGACAACATCGGGGCGATACTGGAGGAATAGCGGTACAGCGGTCAGTTTTTCTGCTGTCGGTATTCACGCGGTGACACGCCGAGTTCCCTCCTGACATACTTTCCGAAAAACGAGAGGCTGCTGAACCCCATTTCTACAGATATTTCCTTGACTGTCTTGTCTGTGGAGCGCAACATCCGGCGGATGTTGTTCACGGTCATGTCGTTGATTAGCTCCGAGGCTGTTTTGCCGCTCTGCTGCTTGCATACGGATGACAGGTATTTGCGAGTGACGCACAGCTCCTTTGCGTAGTAGCTGACTTCGTAGCGGCATGGGGATTTCTCTGCAAGCAGTCTCGTAAACCGTTTGAACAGGGTTTCGGATGCCGTGTATTTGTAGTTGATGTTGTCGAGGTCCAGTTTTGCGGACAGGCAGTCATAAAACTCGTACAGCATCGAGTGCAGCAGCAGCTTAACCGCCTCCTTGTGGTGCGGCAGGTGTGTGTCAGACAGCTTCTTGCGTATTATTCCGATGTTGAATACCGAGCGTTCAACTTCGTCCGGGGTCAGGTGCATGACAGGCTGTTGCCTTATGGCCATGACAGCGTCCCAGTTGTTTCCCCCGAGGAAGAAGATGCTCTCGAAATGTGACGGAGACATCACCAGCCCGAGGCATTTGAAATCGAGGCTGACCATTACATCTTCTACAAACAGATTCGGATGGCCTATCGCAAGGTCATGCGCCGCAACTTCATGGACTGTGCCGTCAGCCTTGAATGTCCCTTTGCCGCTCATGCAAATCAGCACGATGTATGTGTCGGAATGGATGTCCTTTATGGGAACAGCCCCCAGCTCGTCAAACACAGCAAGGTCTGCAGAGGTCAGGTATTCCAGCTTGTTTCTGAAATCAGCCTCCGTATGTCCGCTGTCAAAAGAGACAGTGCCAAGCTTTCGGTTTTGTGGTTGATTTGTTCCCATTTATATGTGTCGGTGTCTTATTCAGCGCAAAAGTACTACTTATATCCGACAAATGGAGTGTTTCGTCGGGCATATATGTGTGATGTAGGTCATATTTCGCTTTTACAGTTCGCGGATAGGACACTTTTTGTTCCTGTAGTTGTTTTCTCAATTCCAGCCAAAGCGTTTACTTTGCAGCCGAAAACTAACGAGCAATGAAATCGACATACATATTCAGAAACAAGTTCGCTGTGCTTGCAATCATATCCTCGGCTGTGGTTGCAGGTTGCTCCAATAAGGAAGAGGGCAGCGGCACTGCCCGCGACGCTGTCGCAGTTAAGGAAATTGTTGTGGGCGACGAGTTCTATACAACGGACAGCTACGGATATTCCGGCACTGTAGAGGAAGACGCAAGCACTGCCCTCAGCTTTTCAGTGGGCGGTACGATCCGTCAGCTGAATGTCAAGACAGGTGACCGTGTCAGCAAGGGCCAGTTGATAGCCACGGTAGACCCCTCGTCGCTGAAAAACAGCTATGACATGGCTCACGCGGCAAGGACACAGGCCGAAGATGCGTATCAGCGGTATAAACAGCTGCACGACAAAGGCAGCTTGCCGGACATCAAATGGGTCGAGGTTCAAAGCACTTTGCAGGAAGCGGTGGCTGCCGAAAACATCGCTCGCAAGAACCTCGGCGACTGCAACCTGTATGCACCGTATTCCGGGGTCATTTCCGAAAAGTATGCCGAGGCTGGGCAGAATGTCGGTCCTGGCATTCCTGTCGCTAAACTGGCAACTACCGGAAACCTGAATGTGAAAATATCTGTGCCTGAAAGCGAGATAGCCGGTATCAGCGTCGGCCAGCGGGCGAACATCCGGGTAGAAGCCCTCAACTGCAAGATGTTTGAAGGGCGTGTAATAGAGAAAGGTGTCATAGCAGACCCGATGTCACGCTCGTATGCTGTCAAGATAAGGGTGGAAAACGCGAGCCGCGACCTGTTGCCGGGCATGGTGTCGGATGTGCGGCTGGCAAAGACAAAAAAAGAGGAGGACAATTCGAGCCAAGAGATTGTCATACCAGCCAACATCGTCCAGCTGGGCGATGACAACAGCAATTTCGTATGGGTTGACGAAAAGGGCAAGGCTGCTCGCCGCACGGTCGTATGCGGGGAGTTCCGTGCCGACGGCGTTGTGATTGTGAGCGGGCTGAAACCCGGAGACAAGCTGATAGTCGAGGGACAGCAGAAAGTATGTACAGGCACAGCGGTAAAGGTTAAGCGGTGATGAATAAGAAAAAGAACCTCGTAGAGCTGGCGATGCACTATCGGCAGATAGTCGTACTGGTGGTGTGCTGCCTGATTGCATTCGGCATATACAGCCTTCCCAATATGCGGAAGAATGAGTTCCCTGACTTCACCGTGCGTCAGGGCATAGTGGTCGCCGTTGCTCCGGGCAATACAGCCAAGGAAATGGAGGAGCAGGTGACCAAGCCGCTCGAGAACTATATCTTCAGCTTTGAGGAGGTAAAGAAGGAGAAAACATATTCCATGAGCCGTGATGGCATAGTCTATATCATGGTTCAGCTGAATGACAACCTCAATGACAAAGACGAGTTCTGGAGCAAGTTCAAGCACGGCGTGCAGGTGTTCAAAGGCGAGCTGCCGAAGAATGTGCTGGCCGTTGCGGTCAAGGACGATTTCGGCGATACGTCGTCGCTGCTTGTTGCAATGGAAAGCGAAGAGAAAACCTATCGTGAGCTGTCGGACTATATGGACAGGCTGCAAGACAAGCTGCGGACTATCCCGAGTGTCGGGAGGCTTACAGTGAGCGGATTGCAGCAGGAGCAGATTTCCGTGATACTCGACAATGACCGCCTCGCCAACTACGGGCTGAATGACCAGCTGGTGGCGACATCGCTTGCCAAGAAAGGCTTTGCCGCTTCAGGCGGACGCATACGCGGCATTGAATACACGATGCCTGTCAATGTCGCAAAATCCCTAAACTCAATATATGACATAGAGCAGCAGATAGTCTACAGCTCCCCGACAGGCGACAATGTCCGGCTTAAGGACATAGCCACCGTCAAGCGTGAATATCCGGAGGCAGACAGCCGCATCATGAGCAACGGCAAGAAGTGTCTGCTCTTAAGCGTAGAGATGAAAAAGGGGGAGAACATCGTGGAAATGGGCAATGCCATAGACCAGGCAATGGGGGAGTTCCAGCAGACGTTGCCGCAGGAAGTGAGCATCAGCCGCATCACAGACCAGAGCAAGGTCGTCGGGGACAGCGTCGTCAACTTCCTGCATGAGATAGTCATAGCAATCGTGGCAGTCGTCCTCGTTGTAATGCTGCTGTTGCCTATGCGTGTCGCTTTGGTGGCTGCATCGACCATTCCAATCACCATATTCACTTCGCTCGGGCTGTACCATGCTTTCGGCATTGAGCTGAACACAGTCACGCTTGCGGCACTCATCGTCACGCTGGGCATGATAGTGGACGATGCCATTGTCATCATAGACAATTATTTGGAGCAGCTCGGCGAGGGCGTAGGCCGCTGGAACGCAGCCGTCAACAGTGCCACACGCTTCTTCAAGTCGGTGTTCACGGCCACACTTGCTATCAGTATCACATTCTTCCCGTTCCTGGTCGTGTGTGTCGGGCAGATGTATGACTTTGTCTTGTCGTTCCCCTGGGCTATCAGCATTGTGCTGGTAGTGTCGCTTGCTGTCGCGTCGCTGGTAGTCCCGTTCATACAGTATTGGTGCATACGCAAGCCTCTGAAAGAGAAGATAAACCCGCGCACAGGCGAGAAGGCGTTCTCGTTTCTCGACTTGATACAGAAGTGGTATGACAGGCTGTTGACCTTCTGCTTCGTCCACCGCAAGGCAACTGTCGCGCTGGGCGTAATCGGCATATTGTGCGGAGCCGTATGGATAAAGAGCCTCCCGCAGCAAATGATGCCCGAGGCGCAGCGCAACCAGTTTGCCGTTGAGATATACCTGCCCACAGGCTCATCGCTTGCCAAGACTGAAATGGTAGCCGACAGCCTTGCGCGAATGTTGCGCAAGGACAAGCGTGTAGTGTCGGTCACTTCGTTCCTGGGGTGTTCCTCGCCGCGCTTCCATACGGCATACGCTCCGCAGATAGCAGACAAAAACTACGCGCAGTTCATTGTCAATACCGAAAGTGAAGATGCTACAGAGGAGGTTTTGGACGAATATGCCGACAAGTATGCAGACTCGTTTCCCGAAGCGGTCGTGAAGTTCAAACAGCTGACATACAGCGAACCCAACTGTCCTATAGAGATACGCCTCAGCGGAGAGGACATGAATGCTCTGACGGCAGATGCCGAAAAGGTGAAGGCCGTATTGCACTCCATGCCCGAAATGAAACTGGTGCGCACAGACTTCCGCGAGCCGCTCACGTCTGTGACTGTCAAGCTGAAAGAAGATGCTGCCTCGCGGCTCGGGATAGACAATACGGACATCGAGACGCTTGTGACCATGCGCTATGGCAGCGGTTTGGGTGTCGCTGATGTGTGGGAAGGCAACAAGGACGTTCCCGTAATGCTGAAAAGCACTCGTGCAGACTTTTCCACCACGGACAACCTGCTTGACGAGCGAGTGCCGGTAATGGGCGGTTTGAACACAGTGCCGCTGCGCCAGGTTGCGGACGTTGTGCCGTCTGTCGAGAACGGCCAGATTGTGCGCCGCAACGGCATACCGACAATTACCGTAATGGCAGACCTGAAGCGCGGCATAAACGCCATGGCTGCATCGGAACGTGTACGTGTTGAGTTGGAACAAGTGCAGCTCTCGCCTGGTGTTGACATGACCCTCGGCGGCGACTATGAAGACAACAATGACAAGATGACCCCGGTGATATTTGGCCTCGTCGTTGCAGCGGTGATGATATTCTTCATACTCCTTTCTCACTTCCACAAGATAAGCCTCTCGCTGCTTATTTTCACCGCCATGCTGTTCTCCCTGTTCAGCGCAGCCGCCGGCATTGCCATACAGGGTGTATCGTTCAGCGTAACCTGTGTGCTCGGACTAGTTTGCCTGATGGGCATCATCGTGAGAAACGGCATTATCATGTACGACTATGCCGAGGAGCTGCATTACAAAGAGGGCATGACAGTCCGCGATGCAATCTGGCACTCGGCAAGCAGACGTATGCGCCCGATATTCCTCACGTCAGCGGCCGCGTCGATGGGCGTAGTGCCTATGATACTCGGCGGCAGCACGCTGTGGATGCCTATGGGGACGGTCATCGGCTACGGTGCCCTCATATCGATGTTCTTCATACTGACAGTTCTCCCTGTGGGCTACCTTATGGCGTTCGGACGGAAAGACAAAGCTGAAAGAAATACGGTTGACTATCAAATTATTGACGATACAGATGATGCAAACTAAATATATTGGGCTGTTGGTTTTCGGAGCATCGCTGCTCCATGCACCCGTCAGTGCGCAAACACAGGCGGACAGCGTTGTGACAGTACCAGTTAAACTGTATACACTCGAGGAGTGCCTGAATGAGGCAACCCGCAACAACATAAAGCTACGCAATGCAGACAACGAGATTGCCATTTCCGCAGAGCAACGCAAGGAGGCTCTAACCAAGTTCTTCCCGACAGTTGAAGCCGTCGGTTGCGGTTTCGTTACGGACAAGGGGCTTCTTCAGGTCAATATATTGGGACTCGGACTCTCATTTGCCAAGGACGGCGTGGCTGCCGGCATATCAGCGATGCAGCCGATATTCGCGGGCGGTCAAATCATCAACGGCAACAAGCTTGCGGCTGTAGGTGAAGAGGCTGCCAAGCTGCAACGCTGCCTGAATGAAAACGAAGTCCGCCTTGCCACTGAACAGTACTATTGGCAAATAGTACTGCTCAAAGAAAAACTCGTGACACTCGACACGGTTGACCGCCAGCTTGGCAACTTGGTCAAGGATGTACAGGCGGCTGTCGATGCTGGTGTGCGTAACCGTAACGACCTGCTACAGGTCAAGTTGCGCAGAAACGAATTGCAGGCAAGCCGCATACAGGTCGAAAACGCAATATCAATGCTTCAAGACCTGTTGGCTCAAGTGATGGGGCATCAACTCGGGAGCGTTGATATCAGCTATAACCGTCCTGTGGGTGACGACGGCAAGACACTCATTGTCCCGAGTGGCCCGCAAGGCCTGTTCTGTTCACCGGAATCGGCTGTTGGCCAGACATACGAGTACCAGCTGCTCGACAAGCAGATAGAAGCCAGCAAGCTGACCTACAAAATGGCTGTCGGCAAAAACCTTCCCACTGTAGCCATCGGTGCAGGCTATGTATACGGCTCGATGATGGACCAGACGCATACCAACCTCGTGGGAATGGTGACTGTCACTGTCCCGATTTCCGCATGGTGGAGCTCGACACACGACATTAAGCGTAAGAAAATACAGGTGCAAAACGCCGTCAACGACAAGCAGGACAAGACTGAAATGCTCACCATACGCATACGCAAGGCGTGGAACGACATGACCGATGCATACAAGCAAGTAGGGATAGCCACGGAGTCTGTGGCTGCAAGCGAGGAAAACATGCGCCTTAATACCGATTATTACAAGTTCGGGACTTCGACGATTGGCGACCTGCTTGACGCGCAGACACTGTATCAGCAGAGCCTGGACAAGTATGTGGAGGCATTTGCCAACTATGAGCTGAAGAAGCGCGAATACCTGATGGCTACCGGCCGATAGTCCATGCACGCTCAAGGTCAGTGCCGTTTGACAGGAGTTGCTTGCGTGGCAGCTCCTCACTTTCTTGTGTGCAGGGTGCTGTAAATCGGATTTTTTGCCTACCTTTGCAACCAAATAGTTGATTGATATGCTTAACCGTATTGCTCAAAAGTTTTTCCTGGTTGCCCTGGTGGCTGGTTCGCTGGCTCTGTCGGCACAAAACGTCAATTTGCCGACGATAAAAGTACAGGGCAAGGAGTACTATTATTACAAAGTGCAGGGAGGAGATTCCCCTTACGGAATTTGCAAGAAATTCGGGTGGAGTGAGGAGACGCTGCGCGAGTGTAATACAAATTTTGCGACAAAAATAAAGAAAGGGCAGACCATATATTATCCCGCCTCGCCAGAATATACACCGACTGTCCCTGACAAGAAGGTGGCTGTGGCGTTTCCAGAAGCCGTGACACACACAGTCGCACGCGGTGAAACTGTATACTCGATAGCCGCGTTGTACGGCGTACCTGTTGCGGTGATATATGCCAATAACCCGGAATCCCGTCATTCCCTCAAAGTCGGCGAGAAACTCGTGATAGTGCAGCAGGAATACATCAACGGCACTACCACCGAACCGTTCTTCTATACAGTGCGTCAGGGCGACACGCTTTATGGACTTGCTGAAAAGTACAATGCGAGCGTCGAATCGCTGATGTCGGAAAACCCTGGCATTTCAGAGCGCAACTTCAAGGCTGGCACCACTATACGAATTGTGCCTAACAGCCGCAAGACAGTCATTGTCAGCGAAACGAAGAACGCTAATACCGTTGTCGGCTTCTCGCAGTACAAGGTGCAGAAGAACGACACTTGGGAAAGCATAGCGCAGTCAACTGGTGTTAGCAGCGAAGATCTTGTCTCAGCCAACCCTTCTGAACAGCTGCCTAAGAAAGGGGACTGGGTTGTCGTGCCGAAAATGGAGATGCGGGAGCGGGAGACTCTCGTGGAAGCTCCTGCTGTGGCTGAAACTTCAATTGATGACCGCGATAACATCTATAATGACGTGCACCACATAGATGCAGCTGCGGAGGCTCAAAACAAGGTAGATGTCGCTGTGGTCCTCGAAGACCCGGCCTCGAAAAGCAACATTGATTTCATCCGTGGCTTTATCATGGGTGTTGACAACCTGAAAAATTCAGGTTGCAAAATAAACCTGAATGTCATAGATGCAACCAAAGAGGTCGATACGCAAGATGACTTCAACACTCTCAAGTCTTCAGACCTGATTATTGGTGTCTACGAAAATGATTTCCCGGCAGAGTTGGCTAACATCGGGTACGAGAACGGCATTGAGGTCGTAAATGTGTTTGACACCAAAAGCGACCTGTATCAGACAAATCCCTCGATAGTGCAGCTGTTGCAGCCGATTGAGTACTTCAACGACCTGTCAACAAACTACATATACGACATCGACAATAACGCTCAGTTGATTTTGCTCGGCGACGAGGACAAGGGAGACAAGTTCGCCGAGGCTCTGACGCAAAAATATTCCCCTGATGTCACGTCTCGTTTGTCAGTTGAAGAGTTTGCAGTATATCCCTTCTCGCTTTACGAGAAGTATGTGGTGTATTGCTTCCAACTGAAGAAGGACGACATCGATGCAGCTCTTGGCGCGATAGCCGAAGTGCAGGGCAACGGAATCGACATCCTGCCTGTAGGCCGGGCGCAGTGGGTGGCTTTTGCCCCGGCATTATCAGAGAAATTTGGCCAGACACAGGTGATTGTGCCTTCTCGCTTCTATGCCAATCCCTCTTCCTCGGAGCAGAAGCAGTTCAACCAGCATTTTCACACCAACTATAACCGCAACCCGTACAACTCATATCCGCAGTACGCTATGTTGGGGTATGACGTGGCAAGGTATTTCATATCGACTACTGCCGCAAACCATGGCGACTACAACCGCGAAATCACATACCTCAGCGGCATCCAGAATGACATTGAGATACGCCGGCTGAACAACTGGAGCGGATTTATCAACGTCAACGGCTACATACTCAAGTATCTGCCGGCTGACATGGTAAGCAAAATCGAGATACAGTGATGAGCATGAATGTGGTGAAACATATTGGAGTTGCAGCGGCTGTTACATTTGCCTCCATGCCAGTGTGCGCACAGACGCACTATAAGGCGAACATCGCCGTCGGTGCGAAGGCGGGTGTCGATATGTCGCGTATGTTCTTTAACCCCTCGGTCAACCAAAAGATGCCGTTCGGTGTAACTGCAGGCTTGACATTCCGCTACATCGAGGAGAATCATTTCGGCATTATCGGCGAACTCAACTTCACGCAACGCGGCTGGGAAGAGAGCTTCGACACTCCGCAGTACAGCTATCGCCGGACGCTCAACTACTTGCAGATACCGGTGCTGGCGCATATCTATTTCGGTCGTCGCGGTCGTTTCTTCTTCAATGCAGGGCCTGAAATCGGCTTTATGATAGGGGAGTCTACGAGCGCAAACTTTGACCCCTCCGAAATGGAAACATTGCCGGACTTTCCGAATACTAACCGCACCAACACGCAGATGACCATGAAGGTTCAGAACAAGGTGGACTATGGCATTTCTGCTGGCATTGGAGGTGAGTTCAGCATTACCGACAAGCACGCTGTTTCGCTCGAAGCCCGGTTCTACTACGGTCTTGGCAACATATTCAAGTCTCGGCGCATTGATGCGTTCAATGCATCAAACAGCATGTCCGTATCAATGACTGTCGGTTACAATTTCCGAATAAAATAATGGGAACCCAGTCTCAATACTTGGAGGCGCGGCGGTAGAGGACGATGCCTATGATGAGGTAGACCACATTCGGTATCTCCATGGCAATGAACGGCGATGTAAGCCCTGATACAGCAAACGAACTTGTCACCGTTGAGAAAAGTATATAGCTGAAACTCAGGGCAAGGCCGATGCCGATATTAAGTCCCATGCCTCCTTTTGACTTGCGTGATGACAGCGACATGCCTATCAGCGTGAGGATGAACGCTGCTGCGGTCGAGGCGTAACGTTTCTCCTTCTCTATCTCAAACGCCTCGATGTTGGCGACACCGCGCATACGCTGCTTCTCCACATACTCTGTTATCTGTGGCGTTGTGAGCATCTCCTGGTCATTGGATGCTATGAGGAAATCCTTCGGTTCGATAGTTATCACCGTGTCGAGCGATGAGCCTTTGCGGATTATCTCCTTTGTCCCCTTGAAGTCGCGTATCATATAGTCATGCGCAGTCCAGCGATACGTCTTAAGCGAGTCGTATGTAATGCTCTTTGCAGTCATGCGCGATACCAGGGCTTTCCCCTCAAAACGGTCGAGCGAGAAGCCGTAGCCCGTCTTCAGCGTATTGTCATAGCGGCTCATGAATGCCACTACGCCTGGCTTGACCTGCAGCTGTATATTGACTCCGTAGTCTACACGCTTGTTCTTCACGTACTTGTTGGTGTAGGCTATTCGCTTGACGTTGGTCGGCGGTATGAGGTAGTTGCTGAACACAAAGGTCATGGCGGCGATGAATGTCGCTCCCACCATATACGGCCAAAGCAGACGGCGGAAGCTGACTCCGCTCGCCAGTATGGCGGTAATTTCCGAATTGCCAGCCATTTTTGAGGTGAAGAATATCACCGAAATGAAAACGAACAACGGTGACAGCTGGTTGGCGAAGTAGGGGAGAAATGACATGAAATAGTCCAACAGTGTCTCTCGCAACGGTGCTGTAAGGAACGCATCGAGCTTCTCAGTGACATCAAACATCGAAATGACGGCAAGCATCAGTATGATGACCATGAAATATGTCCCGAGAAACTTTTTCAGTATGTAAATGTCCAGTCTGCGCAGTTTCGGAAACGGCAATTTGCAGATTATCCTCCATATAGCCGCAAAGATGCGCCGCAAGGCGGTTTTCCTCTTGGCTTTTTTTCTGACAGGCTGCTCTTCGGCTTCCCCTGTTGCACTGGCTGTCTCGTTGCCGGTATTTTCATCCAGGGTTGCTGCCGACATGTTGCATTCGCCCTCCAATGCGCCATCGCCATGAAGCAGAGGATGCATCTCCTCGGCAGTGACTACATGCTCGCTGCTGTGGTCAGGTGTCGCTTGTGTACTGTTGCGCTGGAATATGCGTCTGAAAATGTTCATGTCAGCGAATAGTCAGTATCGTTACAGCCGTCGTGTTACACGTTCTACCATTGGTTTTTTCCACGAGGCGAATGTGCCGGCTACTATCTGCTTGCGTGCCTCTGTTACGAGCCACAGGTAGAAAGCAAGGTTGTGAACCGAGGCTATCTGCAAGGCGAGCAGCTCATTGCTTACGAACAGATGACGGACGTATGCCTTGGAATAAGCGGTGTCAACCCATGCTGCGCCGTCCGGGTCGAGTGGCGAGAAGTCGTCTGCCCATTTGCGGTTGCGCATGTTCATGATGCCGTTTGACGTGAACAGCATGCCGTTGCGGCCGTTGCGCGTCGGCATCACGCAGTCCATCATGTCAACGCCTCGGTCAATGGCCTCAAGGATGTTGGCAGGAGTCCCTACGCCCATCAGGTATCGCGGACGGTCGGCAGGCAGCTCCTCGTTGACGATTTCAATCATCTCATACATCTTCTCCGTTGGCTCTCCCACGGCAAGGCCTCCTATGGCATTGCCCTCTGCGCCGAGGTCAGCGACAAACTTGGCGGAATCACGCCGCAAATCCTCATAGACGCACCCCTGAACAATAGGGAAAAATGCTTGGCTGTGACCGTAGAGAGGCTCTGTGGCGTGGAAATGTTCCCAGCCGCGCTTCAGCCAACGCTGTGTGAGACGCAGCGACTTTTCTGCGTATGAATAGTCCGACGTGCCAGGAGGACATTCGTCCAACGCCATCATGATGTCAGAGCCGAGAATGCGTTGGATGTCAACCACTTTCTCGGGCGTGAACAAATGTTTGCTGCCGTCAATATGACTGCGGAAATATGCACCCTCCTCCTTCAGCTTGCGCTGTCCAGTCAACGAGAACACCTGAAAGCCGCCGCTGTCAGTGAGGATGGGGCGTTCCCAGCCGTTGAAACGGTGCAGACCGCCGGCTGCGCGTATGATGTCGCACCCTGGACGCAGGTACAGGTGGTACGTGTTGCCCAATATGATTTGCGCCTTGATGTCATCACGCAGCTCGCGCTGATGAACAGCCTTGACACTGCCGACAGTACCCACAGGCATGAAAATAGGGGTGTTGATAGTGCCGTGGTCAGTGGTGATGACACCGGCTCTGGCTGCTGTATCGTTGCAGGCTGCATCTAATCTGAAATCCATATAACGCGGACAGTTGAATTTAACTGCAAAGTTACAAAATCCAGCGTTATTGGCAAAACAATAACGCCACGGCAAGTCCGCAGCGTTATTGCTTATATTGGGTTTTGTGTATGCTACTTCGCGGAGAGTTGGCGGAGGAGTTCGCGTGTTGCTTCGATGAGCTGCGTGTCTGTGCCTTCAAGCATCTCCAGCGGTTTGTTGTATACCTCGATGTCAGGGTTGAGCTGCTGGTTTTCGAGTGGCTTGCCGTTCATGTCGAGCGATGTCACCTGCGGGATACCGAACAGAATCGTCGGATCTACCTGCGTTTCCCACCATACGGCAGTCATTGTGCCGGGAACGGGTGCGCCTATCAGCTTGCCGATACCGAGCGTCTTGTATACGTAAGGCGTGCCGTGGGCGTCGCTGTAGTTGCTTTCGTTGACGAGCATGACAGAGGGCTTGTTCCATTGCGAGAACGGTTCACTGCCGATGTAGTTGCCTCGCGGCGAGAAACGGACGTATTCGCGTCCGGAGAGGAGTACGGCTATGTCGTTGTGAAGCCAACCGCCGCCGTTATAGCGAGTGTCAACTATAACCGCATCGCAGTTGCGCTGCAAGCCGAGCAGCTGGTCGTAGACTGTGCGGAAGCTCTGGCTGTCCATGCCGTAGACATGGACGTATGCTACTCGTCCGCCGCTTATAGAATCAACGACGTGGCGGTTGTGGTCAACGAAACGCTGGTAGAGCAGTCCGTTTTGTGCGCCGAGTGAAATCGGGCGCATTGTAATTTCGGAAGTCTTGCCGTCAGTATGCTTTACAGAGAGGCGGGTCTTCTTGCCGGTCTTTCCCTCGAGCAGCGGGTAATAGTCAGCATCCTTGAGGATAGGCTTGCCGTCGATTGCAGTGATGATGTCGCCCGGCTTGACGTTGGCAGCTGCCGTAGCAAGAGGTCCGCGTTTGAGAACTTCGGAGACTTTCAGACCGTCGCCGTCATAGTTCTCGTCAAAGAATGCACCAAGCTGTCCGTTGACGTGAGCGGAGGTCGCGCCAGCGGGGAAAGAGCGAGCACCGGTGTGCGAAGCGTTAAGCTCGCCGAGGAGTTCACTGAGCATCAATGCGAAATCGCGGTTGTTGGATATGTAGGGGAGGAACTTGCGGTATGCCTCGCCGTACATGTCCCAGTCCACTCCATGGAGGTTGACATCATAGAATTTGTCGCGTACCTGGCTGATTACGTGGTCATATATGTATGCACGCTCTGCGGAGGGGACGCGAGTATAGTCGGCTTCAAACTCGATAGGCTTGACAGTCGGTGTCCCTTCTCCGAGGGTGATGACCTTCATGCCGCTGCCAGAAATGACGTAGAGGTTTTCGCCTTTGGCATCCATTTCAAATCCGCCGTTCACGTCAGCGAGCAGACGGCTTGTCTCCTTCTTGCGCAGGTCGGTCTTCATCAGGTCATACTTGCCGTCAGAACCGCGCATCGTGTAGTAAATCTTGTCAGCTTTGGGGCTGAGGCAATAGTCGCCGATAAACCCGGATACGGGAGTAAGGCGCGAAATGCGGTAAAGGCGGTTGTCGAGATCCATGGTGATGCCCTTCTTCTTTGCAGCATCCTCCTTGTCCTTTTTCCCTTTCTTGTCTTTCTTATCCTTTTTGTCCTTGCTGTCTTTGTCAGCTTCGGCCTTTTCTTCCTTCTCGGCAAGGGCAACCTCCTCCTCTGTCATGCGGAACTCGTCCCACTTCTCGGCATCGAGCATCATGAGCAGAACGTCATACTGCTCGCCCCAAGAGCCGTGGCTGCGGTATCCGTATTTGCCCGAGAGGTAGGTGATGCCACCGCCGCCGGCAGCCCAGCGCGGAGCGGCGTCGGAATAGCCGCTTACGGTGAGGTCAACAGGCTCTGTCTTGCCGTCGGCTGCTACCATTGCAATGTCGGTGTTGTTCCAACCGCCTATGCCGATGTATGTTATCAGCAGGTACTTGCTGTCAGGACTCCACTCAAAAGGTATGTCGCCGTCGGTGTATGAGTAGTTGAATTTCGGGTCGAGTACTGTGATAGCCTTGCCCGAAGCTATGTCAAGCACTTTCAGGGCGGTACGGTCTTCGAGGAACGCGATTTTTTTGCCGTCGGGGCTGAATACCGGCTGCTGCGATGCTTTCTTTGCCGGTGACTCGTAGACCATTTTCTCAATGATGCGTGAAGCGTAGGGGAAGCCGTTGAGCGTGTCAGCCGGTTCCATAGAGGCTGTATAGATGCGCCAAAGCCCGTCGCGTTCGCTGTCATAAACAAGTTGCTTGCCGTCTGGCGAGAACGACACGCGGCGTTCCTGTCCTGCAGTGTCGGTGATGCGGCGTGTGGTCTTGTACTTGGTTGAGGTGACGTATATGTCGCCGCGCAGCACAAATGCCACCTGCGAGCCGTCGGGGCTGACAGCCATGGTGGTCGCGCCTGATGATGCGTATGTCTTCACCATGTCCGGGTCATAGTTGTCGGCTACGATTGACACCGCAAGTTTCTCAGGTGTGCGTTCCACAGAGCCGTCAGCGGCCACGCGCATGGTGTAGATGCAGCCGTCCTGGCTGAAGGCGAGGAGGCGGCCGCTGTTGTCAGCGGAAAGGCTGCGCACCGGGTGATTCTTGAATTCTGTAAGCTTGCGCTCCGAGCCGTCGATGTTGCGCAGGTATACATTGTTGTTGCCGTCGCTGTCATTCAGGTAATAGAACGAAGTGACGCCGCCAGCCCAAATCGGGTTCTGGCAAGAGCCGTTGAACGTGGTCAGCTGGTTGAACTGCTGTCCATTGGTATCATACATCCATACGTCAGGAGTGCCAGATGAACGCTCGTGCTTGCGCAGCACGTCCTCATACCCCTTGCGGTTCTGGTAGATGATCTTGCCCGTAGCGCGGTCAATGTCAACCATTGCCATCGGCATAGACAGATACAGTTTGGGGCGAGAGCCGGCAGTGTCGGCGACTACATACATCTGCGACCGGTAAGCACCGTGTGCAGCCTTTTGCGACGGCATTATCGATGTGCCGTAGAGGATGTGAGTGTCGTCAATAAACGCCTTAGGGGTTTCAGCGCTGGCGTTGGAGGTTGTCAGGCGCACAGGTACGCCGCCCTTGGCATCGACTATGAAAACATCGTCCGTCCCCTCGCGGTCACTGCTGAATGCGATACGCCTGCTGTCGGGACTCCATACAGGCGAGGAGTCGTAAGCCGGGCTTGTCGTGATGCGCGTGGCAGCGCCGCCGGAAAACGGAACAGTGTAGATGTCACCCTTATAGGTGAAAGCGATGGTAGTGCCGTCAGGGCTGACAGCTACGTTGCGCAGCCACAAAGGCGTGTCCTGCGCAAAGCCGGCGGCAACTCCGCTGCCGACTATCATCGCTGAAAACATTAATCGTCTTATATCCATACGATATTCGGTTTGAAAACAGTTTATGTCATACGAATTATTCTCGGCAAAAGTAATAAAATATAATGACTGAGACCCTCTTCCCGGGGCAAAAAATCGTATTAACTATGCGTCAAACATTCACGACTTTCGCCGGGAGTTGCATATTAGCGCGATTATGCCTAAATTTGCCACCGACAATGAACCAAGACACCATACATACACCATGAATATCAACATGAAAAGCGTGTTGGCTTTGGCCATAGCGGCTGTTTCGCTCACTATGCTGCCGTCATGCGGCAACAAGCAGACAGCCAGCGACAAAGTAGCTGATACGGTAACAAGCACAGCTGCAAATGACACCGCCGCCGCAGTTGCCGATACCAGCGCAATAGCGGAGGCAAATGATGAAGCCGCTGATCGAAAGGTGGCTGAGGATTTCCTGGACAAGCTGTACCGCGACTATGTGTTCGGCACTCGCGATTTCTCGAAAGTAAAGTCTCATTTTGCTGGAAGCATCGTCAAGCGGCTGCGTGCCGCATACGAGTTTGAAGGCGGAGGCTATGCCGTATGGCTTTTCCGCACAGCAAGCCAGGACGGATTGTCTGACAACTCAAAGGTCAAGTCGATTTCGTTTGATGGCGACGGCTGGTACACTGTCAAATATTCCGACATGGGCAACGCCGGCTCGACTCGCTTCAAAGTGACTGTCACTGACGGCACGGCATACGTCGAGGACTTCAAACCCGACAAGTCTCACCGGTAATTCACCCCTTAACAAGCAGATACTGTGAGCAAGCAGTTGATGTTCTCGACATCGGTCGAGCTTGTCAAGGTGCCGGCAGACGCGGTGGTATACATCACCGCGCAGGGCAACTATTCGCTGGTCAAGACGGCCGGCGGCGACGAATATCTGCTCACCAAGAAACTTGGTGATGTAGAGGCGCGGCTCAGCAGCATGACTGACAACAACAGGTGTTCATTCGTGCGCATAGGCAAGAGCCTTATCATAAACTGTAATTTCATTTCATACATCCACACTGCTCAAAAGAAGCTTGTGATGTCCGATTCCAGGTCGTTCCGGCATGAATTGTCGGCATCCAGGGAGGCACTGCGGCTTCTGAAAGAGATGTTAGAAGAGGAGGGAACCATTATATGAGCCATAATGACAATGACATCAATGATGACGAGATACGCATAATCCGGCCTGAAAACAACCGCCGTCCATTGCGTGACAGCCAGCCGCCTCTCGGGATGCTTGATGATGAGGAGGAAGATGAGGACAAATCGTCCCAAACTGGCGAAGACGAAGAGGTGTGCTATTACAGGGACATGCCGTCTGGACCGATACGGCGCTCTAAGGTCATACCCCAACAGTCATTTGACGAGGATGTTGTGTCACCCAAACGTCGCTGGCGACGATTCATTTGGCCGATAGTGATAATTTTGGTGTGCCTCGGAGTGGTCAGGCTATGCACTTATATTATGCCGTCACCGCAACAGGCTCATGCGGACAAGTTCGCAAGCGTTAGCGAAACAGGTGATGCTTTGGCAGAATCACCGACTGCTCGCAATGCTCCCGCCAGCAAAAACGGATATGTAAGCGTGGTTGACAAAAAGGTCGGCGACTGGTCGTTCAAAATCCTGTATCCGCACAATGCCGTGCCAACATTGGCTGTCGGCAAAAACACGCTGGACGAAGCTGCCTCCGCTGTCCTCATCACCCATGCTGCTGACGTGCGTGCTGACAACGGCCAGATACTCGGAGCATTCGTGCTGAAAGGGAATCTCATTAGCCGAGGCAAGTCAAAGGGAGGGTATTGCGCAATTATCAACGGACAGATGACCATTGGCGTTGCCGATGCCACGCCGCTGCTCGAGACCGCCACGGAGACCGAGGGCTACTTCTTCCGCCAGTTCCCGCTCGTCGTAGACGGTCAAGTGGTTGAGAACGCCCAGTATGCCAAGGCTGCTCACAAGGCGTTGGCTCAGATAGACAATGAAATGGCCATAGTAATATCGTCAGACAACCTTTCTTTTGACGAGTTCTCAGAAGCACTGATAAAGTTGGGCGTTGACAATGCAATACGTATCGTTGGCGGAGAATCATACGTGGCGTACCGCACCGCCGAAGGTGAAACCGTGACACTGGGGAAAAGAGAAAGCCCCTACGAAAACGTCAACTACATAGTGTGGCGTTAACCCCGAAAATCGTCATTTCATACATCCAGCGTGCATTTCATACAATGTCGGCAAAATCGCTTGGCAGAGTATGAAATGCACGCTAATTTTGCACTTGTAAAACAGAGACAAAGACTACACGATATATATCACCAGAACAAATTCACGATAACAACCAAGACAAATTCAAAGCACAACCAGAGCAAGTTCATATCCCCTATGACAAGAGAAAACTTACCTGCTAAAACCACAGGTTCTTCAGCGGCTGGCGAGCAGGTCATTGGCAAGGCGGAGTGTTTCCGGCTTGCCTATGTCTATCAGGTTTAGGTCATCTGACTTGCAGCATACGAACCGCGCATTGCGACATTCGTTCAGGTAGAAGTCCATAATCGGGAAAACGCCGCAATAGCCAGATTCTATCATTCTACGGATCATCTGTGCAGACACGATGTGTATGCCGCTGAAAGCGACTTCCGCCATCTGTGAGGTAGGGGAGAACCCTGTCGGGCGGTACTCATCGGTCGACACGTTATGCCAGCCGCACAGCCGTCTGCCTGTGTCTGTGACCAGCCTGCGCGATGATTTGCGGTCACTGACAAGCAGTGTCGCCTCTGCCTTTGACGCGATATGCTGCTCCATGAGCCATCGCAAGTCTGCATTGCTTAGTATGTCAACGTTATGCACCAGCACGGGGTCATCATTCTCCGCAAACAACAGGTCAGCCGCTCGCAGCAGTCCCCCGCCCGTGTCGAGCAGCAAGTCGCTCTCGTCGCTGATGCGTATGCGCACGCCGAAATCGTGCTGCGCCAAATACTCTTTTATCTGGTCGGCAAAGTGATGCACGTTGACCACTATGTCGTCAAATCCCTGCTCTCGCAGACTGCAGATCACACGTCCAAGCATAGGCTTGCCGGCTACGGGAACGAGAGCCTTGGGGTGTTCGAGTGTCCATGGTTTGAGTCGTGTGCCGAGTCCGGCTGCAAATATAAGTGCTTTCATGCTTTCACCTCTTCGCGTATCTCTTGTTCTCGATGGTTGACGATTACTCTCACGTCCGGGTATTTGGCTGCGATATGCCGGGCGGTAGCATCTGCGCTGTACACAGAGCGGTGACGGCCTCCTGTACAGCCGTACCCTATTTGCAATGACGTGAACCCGCGTCGGCGGTAGCACTCCACAGCGGCATCTGTAAGCTCCCATGCCGAAGCAAGGAACGGCTGTATCTCGCCGTGTTCCTCCAGGAAGTCACGGACTGGCTTGTCAAGCCCTGTCAGCGGCTTGTACTCGTCATACCGCCCCGGGTTGTGCAGGGCGCGGCAGTCAAACATGAAACCGCCGCCGTTGCCGCTGTAGTCTGCCGGGTAGCCGCGCTTGTACGAGAAACTGAACACCTCGACCGTTAACCCAGCCCTGCCGCTGTCGCGCACAAACCGGTTGTCGTTGACGAGGATTTCGCATACTCGTTTCAGTTCGGGATAAGCGTCAACAGCTCCGCTGGCAATCAGCTCCCGCAAATTGGCGAGTGCGCCAGGGATGCTCTCTACGAAGTGTGCACGGTGCTGTACAAGCCCTCGGAAACCGTATGCCCCGAGAACCTGCAATGTGCGGAACAGGACGAAAACGGGAACGGCCTCAAGAACTTTACGGTCAGCTATGCCGCGCAATGCTGCAAACTCTGCTGCGTATACAGACAGCATACGGCGGCGAAATTCGCTGTTGAACCCGGCCTTGGCTTGCCACAGAAACGACACAGCGTCGTACACGCACGGCCCGACACGTCCTCCCTGAAAATCTATCCAATACGGCTTGCCGTCACGCACCATCACATTGCGGCTCTGGCAGTCGCGGTACATGAAACCCTCGAGGCTTTTGGGGTATGATACCAATGCCGCCGCCAATGTCTCAAAGTCATCTTCAAGCCTGTCCTCATCAAACACTGCACCTGAGGGCTTCAGATACTCATACTTGAAATAGTTCAAATCCCACATCGCCTGACGGCGGTCAAACGGCCCGCAGAAGCAGCAGTCTTGCCATTCGGCTACAGGCAGTGTCTGCATGTGCGCGAGCGACTTCATGCACTCTGCTACAAGTCCAGGTGCATCCTGTGTCCCTATCAGCGAGAACAGCGACGTGTCGCCCAAATCCTCTTGCAGGTATGCTCCTCCGCCCTCTGCCACCCCATATATATGCGGCATGGCAATCCCTTCGTCGGCAAAATAGCGAGCCAGCGAGATGAACGAGCGGTTTTCAGCCACGTTGTTGCCGATTACGCCTATGGCGGTACGCCGATCCTCGGTTGTCAGCCGGTAATATATGCGGTCTGAACCCGAGCCAGGCAGCCTGACTGGTTCTGCCGCCTTGCCGCCAGCCCAGTCCTCGGTAAGAGAGATGAGAGTTTCTTTATTTATAATGTGTGTGTCGTTGGTCATTCGGTCCGGTCTTTGTTTTTAACGTACAAAATTACTCTATTTGCGGGACTTGCGCCAAAACCGAGCGTTGAATTGTGTCGGGAGGGCGTGTATGTCCTATATTTTTTGTACCTTTGCACCCAGCCAATAATTGATAATCTAACTACATATCACAATGGCAAAGATTGATAGTTTTAATTTCTCAGGTAAAAAGGTCATTGTCCGGGTGGATTTCAACGTTCCTCTCGATGACAATGGAAACATCACTGACGACACCCGTATTCGCGGTGCACTTCCCACGCTGAAAAAGATTCTGGACGACGGGGGAAGCCTCATCATCATGTCACACATGGGCAAGCCTAAAGGCAAGGTTAACCCGAAGCTTTCACTCGTCCAGATCAAGGATGCCGTAGCCAAGGAGCTTGGCCGCGACGTGAAATTCGCTCCTGATGCAGCAGACGCTTCCGAAGCAGCCGCAGCGCTTGCCCCCGGCGAGGTGCTGATGCTAGAAAACCTCCGCTTCCATGCTGAGGAGGAGGGCAAGCCCGTAGGCATAGACAAGGCTGACCCAAAATATGACGAGGCAAAGCAGGAAATGAAACAGCGGCAGAAGGACTTTGCCAAGAAGCTGGCAAGCTATGCCGACGTTTATGTAAATGACGCATTCGGCACTGCCCACCGCAAGCATGCATCGACTGCCGTCATTGCCGACTATTTCGACGCTGGCCATAAGATGCTCGGTTTCCTTATGGAAAAGGAAGTAACTGCCGTTGACAACATACTCAAGGACATCAAACGCCCATTCACTGCCATTATGGGCGGCTCCAAGGTCTCGACCAAGATTGGCATTATCGAGAACCTTATGGACAAGGTAGACAACCTTATCCTGTGCGGCGGCATGGTCTATACATTCGCCAAGGCCATGGGCGGCAGCATCGGCAGCTCACTGTGTGAGGACGACAAGCTCGACCTTGCGCTCGACATCATGGCGAAAGCAAAAGCCAAAGGCGTTAACCTCGTTCTCGGGACGGACAGCATTGTTGCTGACAAGTTCAGCAATGATGCCAACACACAGGTTTGCCCCTCCAAAAACATACCCGACGGTTGGATGGGCCTCGACGTTGGTCCGGAAACCAGACGCGCATACCGCGAAGCTATCCTCCCGGCCAAGACCATACTCTGGAACGGCCCTGCCGGCGTGTTCGAGTTTGACAACTTTGCTGCCGGCTCGCGTGCTATTGCCGATGCAATCGTTGAGGCTACTGACAACGGCGCGTTCTCTCTTGTAGGCGGAGGCGACTCCGTGGCTTGTATCAACAAGTTCGGCCTTGCCGACCGCGTGTCATACGTTTCAACAGGCGGGGGCGCACTCCTCGAGGCCATCGAGGGTAAGGCGCTCCCTGGCATAACCGCAATCAAGGGTTGAAAAAGTTTCACCAAAGGATAATCTGATTTTGGGCAATCCCGCAAAAACATATCATCAAGTCCGGCTCTCCATCATGGGACGTGCCGGGCTTGTGCATTTTGCCGCGATTTATGCTGCACAACATATTATTGCATGCAAGAAATCGTACGCGGTCGCGTTGCGTGAAAGGCCGTGCGAAAGATTTCACAAATATTTTACGTCCCAATTCGTTGGATTAATTGGAAATAATACTAACTTTGCAATGTCTAAGGGTGAATTGAGCGGAGACGCATGCCGCTTCCCCTCGGATGCCGCTTTGAATCGGATTATGACTTTAACTCAAATCGACAACTTCGCGGAGTACCCACGGCACAGGCAGCCAGCCAAGGCATCCTGATGTCGCGTTTCGCCGCAAACGACATAGACAAAAACATAATATCAATAACAAACTAATTTAAGTTATGGAAGCTCAAACTCCTAAGCCTCAGGCTACCAAGCCCGCTGCAGCGAAACCTGCGGCAAAGAAAAACAATGACAACATCAGCAATGTTCGCGGCATTCGCAATGCATTCCTCGTGATCATTGCCTGCTTCGTTGTTGGTCTGTGCATCTTTCTCTTTGTGATGGGTGCAGAGGGCAACTTCGAGGGCAACGACCCCGCAAACGGACATCCCCTCAACCTGCTCGGTACTGTCTACAAGGGTGGTTTCATCGTGCCTATCCTGATGACCCTGCTCCTCACAGTTATCGTCCTTTCTGTTGAGCGTTGGATCGCCATCAGCTCCGCTTTTGGCAAGGGCAATACTACCAAGTTCGTTGCAGGCATCAAGGCTGACCTCGCTGCAGGTCAGATCGACAAGGCTATGGATCGCTGCAAGAAGCAGAAAGGTTCTGTCGCTGCTGTCGTTTACAGCACTCTCGTGAAGTACAAAGAACTCGACAAGAACGAGACTCTCAGCAAGGAGCAGAAGCTTACTACCCTCCGCAATGAGGTTGAAGAGGCTACCGCTCTCGAGATGCCTTCACTCTCACAGAACCTTCCCATCGTGGCTACTCTAACCACTCTCGGTACTCTCGTCGGTCTTCTCGGTACTGTGCTTGGTATGATCAAATCATTCCAGGCTCTTGCAAACTCAGGTTCTCCTGACTCTACCGAGCTGTCTACCGGTATCTCCGAGGCACTTGTCAACACCGCGTTTGGTATCGCAACTGGTGCTTTCGCTGTTATCTCCTACAACTTCTACACAAACAAGATCGACAACCTGACCTACGCTATCGACGAAATCGGTTTCTCTATCGTGGCTACATTCTCAGCTACTCACTGATCATCCGCACAGGACGACAAGAATATCCTAAGTTAATCAAACCGAATTAAGTTTATAGCTAATATGGGAAGAGTAAAAATAGCAAGAAAGAGTACATTCATCGACATGACGGCGATGAGTGACGTGACTGTGCTTTTGCTTACCTTCTTCATGTTGACATCTACCTTCCTCTCCAAGGAGCCTGCCACTGTCATCACGCCAGCATCTATCTCCGAGGAAAAAGTGCAGGAAACCAACTTCGTACAGGTGTTGGTTAGCCCGCAAGGCAAGGTTTGGCTTACTATGAACAACGATACGTCCCAGGCATATTCAAATGACAAGATGCGTATCGCTCTGTTGGACAAAGTAACCGAACTGTACAACGATCAGCATAAGAACAAGATCAGCTTTAACGATCAGCAGAAGCTCACGTTCAGCAAACTCGGCTCTTTCGGCGTTCCTTTGGCGCAGATGGGAGAATTCCTCAGTCTCGCTGACCAACCCGAAGGACAGACTAAAATGGACAACTGGCTGATGGGAAAGGATGAAAATCCCAACCACGTCACTGGTATCCCTATCGCTTGGAATGAGGATGAATCTCATCCCAACGAATTTCAGCTGTGGATGAAGGCCATGCGCCAGTCTGACAACAGCAACCTCACGGACGCTATCAAGAGCGGTACCGGTGTCGCCATTAAGGCTGACCAGAATACCTCTTTTGAGATTATACACATGGTTATGGATAATCTCCAGACCATCCACATGAATAAGTTTACCTTACTTACAGCACTGAAGGGGGCAGAAGAATAATATGGCAGAAGTTCAGCAAAACAACGGTGGTGGCAAAGGCAAGTCCCACCAGAAGAAAATGACCATCCGCGTCGACTTTACGCCTATGGTTGACATGAACATGTTGCTTATAACATTCTTCATGCTCTGTACTACTATGATCAAGTCACAGACTCTCAACATTGCGCTACCCTCCAATGAGAAGGTTGACAATGTTGACAATATGTCTCAGGCTTCTGAAGACGATGCTGTGACAATCATCCTCGACGCGAAACGCAAACCGGGTTCGTTTGACGTTGATTCTGTGAATGGCAAGGTTGTGAATGAAGTGTACTACTACTTCGGTAAACCGGGCAACGGCGCGGATCTCAACTCCGCCGAAGGCCTTGCGGCCAACAACAACCTTCAGAAATCAGAGTTCCTCGCTGACAAGGACGGAAAGGCTCGCGGCATACGCGAAATCATCCAGCAGCGCAACAAGGAAGTGCTTAAGCAGATCAACGAACTCAAGCAGCAGTACCGTGACGGCAAATTCGGCGACCTCGAGACTAAAGAAGGTCGCGAGAAAGCAAGTGCCAAATATGAGGAACTTGCAGCCAAGGTTCGTCGTGACGATAAGCTGAAGAAACCGGTCATCATCATCAAGTCCACTCCCCAGGCTTCCTACGGCTCGCTTGTCGAGGTGCTCGATGAGATGCAGATCAATCAGATTGCAAAATATCAGATTGACAACATGACCAAGACCGACTCTGTGATGCTAATCGATTATCAGAACCGTCACCACAAGTGATGTTGGATTTATTAACCCTATAAAAGAAGTATATTATGGCAAATATAGATCTGACTTCCCGCGCATGGGACGACATGATATTCGAGGGCAAGAACAAAGAGTTTGGTGCCTATCAGATGCGTCGCAAGAGCGACAAGCGTCACAACCTCGCAGCCCTGTTTACTCTCATTGGCCTTATCGTTGTTGCTATCATAGTTTGGGGTCTCTCAATCTACAACAACTGGCAGGCAGAGCGTGCGGCAGAAGAGGCCAAGGCAAGAGCCGAAGCCATGATGCAGGCACAGCTCCAGCAGCAGGAAGAGGTGCAAGAGGAAGAACAGCCCGAGGAGCAGAAGTTTGAACAGGAAATTCCCGAGGTCAAGGAAGAGGTGCTTGCTACTGTGCAGGTGACTCAGATTGCCATCGTCGATGCCGACAAGGTGAAGAACGAGGTGATGACCCAGGATGAACAGAAGCAGGACGACACTGCCCGTGGCGTAGTTAACCAGGAGGGTAGCGACGATGCCGACAAATTCAAAGCCGTTCAAGAGCAGGTAAAGGTGAAAGAACCGGAACCCGAGCCTAAGGTGATTGAAAAGCACGAGCCAGAGAAGATTTTCACCGCTGTAGAGCAGCGTGCATCCTTCCCTGGCGGTGAATCGGCTATGTACTCATGGTTACAGAAGAACCTCCGCTATCCGGAGCGTGCACAGCAGAACGACATTCAGGGTCGTGTGACTGTGCGTTTCGTTGTCAACAAAGACGGCTCTATCGAGCAGGTGACAATCGCCAAGGGTGTGGACAAGGATCTCGACCAGGAGGCTATCCGTGTAGTGAAGAGAATGCCGAAATGGCAGCCGGGCAAGAACAACGGCCAGGCTGTGCGAAGCTACTTCACACTCCCTGTGACCTTCAAACTCCAGCGATAATCAACTTATTGACTGTCAAATATAATCGGGGCGTACCTCTTTTGGTGCGCCCTGATTATTTTACGTTATCTCGCCGCATTCATGTCTAACACAGAACTTCTGCCTGGAATGAACTTCTTTTTTATTGGTGTCCGCTAAACTTTTCGGAGAGTTGGCGA